>JBGQCL010000491.1:0-8667 GCA_041495365.1 Kofleriaceae bacterium
CCAGCCACCGGCATCGCTCCTGTGCCGGCGCTGGTCCTGCACATGGAGCGCGGGCAAGTCCTCCAGCACTGTGAGCTCGCGACCGCACCGGACTGGGCGAAGCCGATCCTGCTGACCGCCCTCCGGAACCTCCCGCCGGGGGATCGGTGATCTCGCCGAGGGCCGCGAGCTCGCCCGCCAGGTCGACGCCGCGCTGTGCCAGGGCCACTCCGCCCTGCCCGCCCGCGGCCAGGACCTGCCGTTCCCGGCGTGACCACCCGCCGGCCGACGCATCACCGCGCGTCCGGACGCCGGCTCGCCGGGGCGCGCTTGCGATCTATCGATCGCCGTCCGCCGCGGCGTGTGGGGGCTGCGCGGGCAACGAGCCCTGGCTCCTGAGGGTCTGGCTGTGGCGCAGCACCCAGATCGCGACCGACAGCGCGATCACGGTGGCCGCGAGCAGGCCGAGCTCGACCAGGGTGTTGTGGAACACGCCGGCATCGTGCTCGGTCTCGGTGCTGGTCGCGGTGATCACGAGCATGCGCCGGATCGCGGCGATCGTGCCGATGATCAGGAACGGCTCGGCGACCAGCATGTGGGACTCGAGCGAGATCGCGACGGTGTAGACGATCTCCATCGTCATCATGACCAGGAGGATGGCGTTGAGGATCTCGATCGCGCTGTGGCCGATCGTGCCGTTCTCCACCGCCTGGATCATCGATCCCGCGCTGAACCACAGCAGCAGCACGGCGAGCACCACCAGCACGATCCCGATTAGGATGAGGACGACGCTCTCGGCGTGGTTCAGGTACCGCGCGGCGCTGATGGGCCAGGGGCGCTTGGTCATGCGCACAGCACATCGCAGCGGGGGGCCGAGGGCAAGTTCTCGGCGCCTGCCGGCCGGCAGCGGGCCGGTCCGCGGACGCGCGCCGGCTCGCTCGCCCGGTGCCGTACCGGCGGAGCTCCCGAGCCAGGCCACCTCCTGCGGGCCGGAGTGGGCCAAGCCGATCCTGCTCACCGCGGTCCGGGGAGCTCCGGCCCGGGGGCGGTCGTCTTCCGATCGCAGGCGGTGACACAACGACGCGGGCGCCCATGGGCGTGGCGAACGCCCGCGCCAGGCGCGCCCGCGGCGAGCATGAAGTCCGCGCGACGTCAACGAATTGTCGGCGCGGGCGCCGAGGGCGTTGCGCGACGGCCAGGCCCCGCCGCCGGCCCCGTCATCGGCGGTAATCGGCGGTCATGGCGAACGCGAGCCGGCGAGCGCATCGTGGACGGACCCGAGGCAACGAGCGGCAAATGCGCACTGACAACGAAACACGGTCGATGGCAATCGCTGCCGACCGCCCACTCCTCAGCCTCGTGCCGGAGCTCGATCCTCCTGGATATCGCATCGGGCGCGCCGCTGTACAGTGGAATCGACGCGGGACCACGTCGCGACGAATTCCAGCACGGCGGTATCGCGCGGCGCCGCGCAGCAAATTCTGCTGCGGACGATCGGTGTTCGACGGCGCCGCGATGCCCGATCAAGATTTCCTGCCGCGAATTACGACGTTGCCAATGATGGACGGCAGCACTACTGTTGCTGGTCGGTAGAGCAAGGGATGACCATGACAGCCAAACGAAACGGGAACGGGAATGGCTCCGGCAACGGCAAGGGCCGTGTCAGGGCGCAGGACGTGCAGAACGACCACGTCACCAAGGCGGGCCAGCCCATCACGTACAACACGGCCGGCCACCCGCCGCGCAGCGACAGCCCGTACTACGTCAAGTCGCGCAAGGCGCTGCACCAGATCCTCGGCACGGTGGGCAAGCCGTTCTTCGGCCCGGAACCGATCCAGGACCACCACGGCGGCGGGCTGTGGGTGTACGACGACGAGGGCTGGTTCTTCGTCCGCAACCTGGTGGGCATCGAGTGGAGCGGCCAGTTCTGCGCCGACCCCGCCAAGGTCGACCTCCTGCGCCAGAACGCGCGCCGGCTCTACGCCGGATTCCCCAGGTCGTTCGACGAGTTCAAGACGCTCGGGATCGACCTCAAGGATCTGCTCGACACCCCGATCACCGACGCCGACGGCACCTCGCGGTGGACCGACTCGATCTGCAACGCCAGCGTGCCGCTGCCCCAGCCGGTCCACACCGGGACCGTGCCCAAGGGCGGCGGTGTGCACAACTATCCCACGCCGGTCGCCGACATCTGGTTCTTCAAGCGCGACGACTTCACGCTGTGGGTCGTGGACGAAGAGGGCCACGACGTGGCGGTGGTGCCGACCCACCCGCACGGCACGGGCAAGCGCGATCTGCACGTCATCCACACCGAGCCCGGCTCGAAGCTGGACCGGCTGCACAAGGCCGCGGAGGCACGAGGCCAGGGACTCGTCCTCCAGGAGGGCGACACGCTGCACGCCCACCTCGCCAAGCAGGCGTTCGCGCTGCAGAGCAACGAAGCGAAGGCCAAGCCGAGGCGCAAGTCCGGCCAGCAGCCCGCCGTGACCCCGGCGTAGCGGCGCTCGATCAGGAGATCGAGGAGGGGAGCCGGGCGGCGGGCGTCACGATCCGGACCGATCCCGCGGCGCTCGCCCGCGAGCTGTCCGCGATCCGCGACCGCCGATCGCAGCCGCACCCGCACCCGCACCACCGGCAGCGTCGGCCTCGGCCTGGTGCTCGCGCGCCGGATCGTCGAGGCGCACGGCCGCGCGATCGCGTTCCACAGCGAGCCCGACGTCGGCTCGCGGTTCTGGTTCGTGCTACCGCGCGCGGTGGGCGATCGCGACTCGCAGGTGGCTCCTGGGTAGCGGTCCCAGGCCGCCACCCGCGGGCGACGCGTCCTGCTCGGGATACGTCAGGTCGTGGTGGCGGGTGAACCATCCCAGGAACGCGGGGAGGACGAGCTGGATCAGCGCTTCCCCCGCACAGCGGTGGCCTTCGGGTGGCCCGCCGCCCTGTGGCACGAACGCATTGCCGGGCAGCGCGGCGACCGCGTCATCGCACAGCCGGTCGCCGCGGAACCGCGCGGGATCGGCGAACGTCGTGCCGTCCTGCAGTGTCGCCCAGATCGCCCCGGCGCCCTTCCAGCCGGCGCGGATCGCGTAGCCGTCGAGCTCGAGATCGCGCCGGGCGACGCCGAAGAACGTCGTCGGCGCCACCGGGTAGACCCGCAGCACCTCGCGCGCGACCGACCGCGCATCGACCAGCGCGCGGATCTGCGCCAGCGTCGGCGCGCCGTCGCCGAGCTGGGCGTCGGCCTCGGCGCGCAGCCGGCGCGCCAGCCCGGGGTGCTCGCCGAGCACGACGATCGCCCACGCCAGCGCCGCGGTCAGTCCGCCGTGCGCGGCGAACAGGAAGTGCAGGATCTCGCGCTCGATCTCCTCGGTCGACAGCCGCTCGCCGCCGGGGCCGCGCGCGGCCTTCAGTAGGCCGAGCGCACAGCCCGCGCCGTCCCGGGTCGCGACCTGGTGCTGGATGTAGCCGCGCAGCCGGTCGCGCGCCTTGAGCGCCTTGCCGTACGCGGTGAACGGCAGGTTGAGCGGCGGCGAGAACGTGCCCTTGATCAGCGCCGCGAAGTCGCCGGCGATCTCGGTGTTGCTGTGCGCCGGATCGCCGGCGGCGAACAGTGCATCGGCGATGTCGAACGCCAGCTGGGACAGCTCGGGGGCGATTGGCTGCTCGCCGGCCGCGGTCCAGCCGTCGACGAACCGGGTCAGGATCGCGAAGATGCTCGGCAGGTAGCTGTCGAGCGCGCGGTCGCGGAACGCGGCGAGCAGGAGTTGCTTGCGCAGCCGGTGGCGCTCGCCATCGAGGAATGGCACCGCATCGGGGTGAAGCAGCTCCTGCAGGAACCGCGGCGAGCCGGCCTGCCGGGTGAAGTGCTCGGGGTTCATGAAGAACGAGAACGCCCGCGGGCCGGCAAAGAACACGATGGTGTCGCCGAGCAGCCGGGTCTTCCACACGCTCCCGTGCTGCCGGGTCCGCGCCAGCGTGAACCCGAACGGATCCTTGAGGAACTGCAGCGCCTCGCCGAGGAACGGCGCGCCCATGGACCCAGGTGGCGGTGGAGCCATCAACGCCCATCGTACGACGTCGTGCGCCGCCGATCAGCCACCCCGCCGGTCGCGGGATGGAGCAAAACGCTCCATGAGTAGGCCCGTACGCGCGGCGCCCGTGGATCCGATCTCGCTGTAATTGCCTCGCACCGGCGCGTCCGCCGGGTCCCCGAGCGATCGATCTGCGTTGGGCCGACGCCGCCGCGATGCATCGCCGGCAGCGCGCTGGATAGGCTCGCCGCATGAAGCCCCTCCTGTGGTCGAGCTTGCTCGTGATGATCCACGACGCGGTCGCGCAGTCGATGACCGACGGACACCACGACCCCGCCGCGATCGGCAAGGTGCTCGGCCTCCCGGCGGCGAACTTCGAGGGCCCGCTGCGGATGATGACGCTCGACATCGACAAGGAGGCGACCTGCGTCCGGCTGCCGGTCGACGGCGATCCCGGCGTGTGGAAGTGCCAGACGCCCCAGGACACCGACTGCTTCAAGTTCGGCGGCTACACCTCCGGCGGAGTCCCCGAGCTCATGGCGATCGACGCGGCGGTGGCCCGGACGGCGATCGAAGAGGTCCAGTAGCCGCCGGCCGAGCGCGCGTGATCTCGCGCGCGGGACCGGGCAACCCCTGGTACCGCGTGATCTTCGCGTGACCGCCGGCCGTTGCCGCCGCGCGCCCGCTACGGTTTGCGCGATGCGCCGCCTCGCCGCCGCCACGCTCGCGCTGCTGTTGCTCGCCACACCCGCGCTCGCCGACGACGCCACCGGCGAGCGCCGCCCCGACCGGGTCGATACCGCGATCCTCGCCGGCGCGATCGCGGCGTCGCTGGCGCCGATCGCGCTCCCGCTGCGCGATCGCACGATGTGGGACACCCAGCTGCTCGGCGCCGTCGACGGCGCGGTGTGCGACCAGTTCTCGCGACCCGCCGCCCAGCTGTCGGATCTGACGCTGATCGCCGCGATCGCCGCCTACCTCACCGGCACGACGATCGACGACGCGGACAGCGACCGGCTCGTGATCTATGGCGAGGCGCTCGCGGTCGACCTCGCGCTGGCCCAGGTCGCCAAGTACGTGCTGCACCGGCCGCGCCCGTACCTCTACAACCACAGCCGCGAGGCGGTGCGGTACGCCGCGGCGGCCGGCGACGACGGCTGGCGCTCGTTCTACTCCAGCCACGCCGCGATGAGCTTCGGCGCAGCGGTCGCCGGAGCGTACCTGCTCTCTGCGTCGAACGCCAACCCCTACGCGCGCGCCGCGGCGTGGGCCACCGGGTTCGCGGTGGCGACCACGACCTCGAACCTGCGCGTGCGCGCCGGGCTTCACTTCTACTCCGACGTGATCCTCGGCGGTTTGATCGGCAGCGTGGTCGGCTACGCGGTGCCGGCGCTCCACGCGCAGAGCAAGCCGTACGCGGTGTCCCGCCACGACCTCGCCATGGCCGGGGCCGGGGTGCTCGCCGGCGCGGTGCTCAGCGAGGCGCTCCCGCTCGGTGGCATCGGCCACCCCGATCATCCGCCGGTGGTGATGGTCGACCAGGTCCACGTCGGCCCGCTCGCGCTGCGCGACGGTGGCGGCGTGGCGATCAGCGGCCGCGTCCGCTCGCGCAGCTGGGGCCGCGTCCCGCTGTCGCGCCGCAAGCCCGCCGACGACACGACCCGCTGATCGCGACGCGCGCCGAGGCCGCGACGCGCGCCGAGACCGCGGAGATCGCCGTGCCGGCATCGCTCGACGCGACGATCCACAGCGGACCGCCCACGGATGGCGCTGTGCTCGCGCCGCGCGGCGAGCTCCCGGGCGAAGCAGCGCCGATCCACGCCGCGGTCGCCGGCGGGTGAGCCGGCGCCGTGCCACGGACGCGGTGCGCCCGATCGCGCGCGCTACGGCTCGAGCACCACCTTGCCGAACGCGGCGCGGTTCTCCAGCAGCCGGTGCGCCGCGGCGGCCTCGGCCAGCGGCATCACGCCGTGCACCACCGGCTCCAGCCGGCCGGCGGCGACGTGCCCCAGCACCGCGAGCAGGTCGGCCTTGCTGCCCATCGTCGAGCCCAGCACCTCGATCTGGCGGAAGAAGATGTGGCGCAGGTCGATCGCCGGGTGGAACCCAGCCGTCGCGCCGCAGGTCACGATCCGGCCGCCGTTGCGGACCGCCTTGATGCTGGCGGCGAACACGTCGCCGCCGACGTGCTCGATCACGGTGTCGACCCCGCGCTTGCCGGTCAGCGTGCGGCACTCGGCGGCGAAGTCTGCGGTGCCGTAATTGATCGCGACGTCGGCGCCGAGCGCCCTGGCGCGCGCGACCTTGTCGTCGCTGCCCGCGGTCGCGATCACGCGCGCACCGTACAGCTTGGCGATCTGGATCGCGGCGACCCCGATGCCCGAGCCGGCGCCGTGGACCAGCACGGTGTCGCCCGGCGCGACCCGCGCCTTGTGGACCACCATCTGCCACGCGGTCAGGAACGGCAGGATCGACGACGCGGCGTGCGCGAAGTCGAGCCGCTCGGGGTACGGCGCCAGGTTGATCTCCGGCACGACGATGTACTCCGCGTAGCCCCCCGACTTGTGCTCGCCGAGGATCGAGTAATGCCGGCACAGGTTGTCGTGGCCCCCGAGGCACGCCGCGCAGCGCCCGCACGACAGCCCGGGCTGCAGCACGACCCGGGCCCCGACCGCGGCAGTCGCACCCGGGCCGAGCGCATCGACCACGCCGGCGATGTCGGCGCCGAGCACGTGCGGGAACGCCAGCTTGAACGCCGGCCCGCCGCGCCGGGTCCAGATGTCGAGGTGGTTGAGCGCCACCGCGCGGACCCGGACGCGGACCTCGCCGGGACCGGGCTCGGGCACCGGCAACGGCTCGAGGTGGAGGACGTCGGGGCCGCCGTGCTCGCGGAGCACCATCGCTGTCATCGTCATGGCGGCCACGGTAGCGCCGCGCTCCCGGATCGGAAAGGGCCGCGCCGGACGCGAATCGCGGTAGAACGCCGGTATGCGGATCGTCTCGGTGCCGTGCCTGAAGGACAACTTCGCGTACCTCGTGATCGACGACGATGGCCGGTGCGCCGTGGTCGACCCCGGGGAGGCCGCGCCGGTCGAGGCCGCGCTCGCGCGCGAGCACGCCCGGCTCGCTGCGGTGTGGGCGACCCACCACCACCCCGACCACGTCGGCGGCATCGGCGAGCTCGTCGCCCGGCACGCCGGCGTCGAGGTCGTGATCGGCGTCAAGGACGCGGCCAGGACCCCGCACGTCACCCGCCGGGTCGACGACGGCGACGAGGTCGCGCTCGGCGCGCTGCGCGCGCGCTGCATCCACAACCCCGGCCACACGCTCGGCGCGATCACCTACGTGGTCGACGGCTGCGCGTTCACCGGCGACACGCTGTTCGGCGCCGGGTGCGGCAGGGTGTTCGAGGGCGACGCGGCGATGATGCACGCAGCGCTGATGCGGCTCGCCGCACTGCCGCCCGACACCCGGGTCTACTTCGGCCACGAGTACACCGCGACCAACCTGCGGTTCGCGGCCGCGGTCGAGCCCGACAACCCCGCGGTCACCGCCCGGGCCCGCGCGCTGGCCCAGCCGTCGACCCCGTCGACGGTCGCCGACGAGCGCGCGACCAACCCGTTCCTGCGCGCCACCGAGCCCGCGGTGATCGCGGCCGCGAAGACGCGCGGCGCCGCCGGCGATCCGGTCAGCGTGTTCGCCGCGCTCCGCAGCTGGAAGGACGGCTTCCGCTGACGCTGCGCCGACGACGCAAGCCACGGCGGCCGGACCACGGGTCGTGATCACCGTGCGGCAGCAGGTGCCTGTCCGGTGTCCGGACGGATTGCGGTCCTACGATCTCAGTTGGTTACGGGAGGCTCGGCCGGGTTTCGCCGATCCTTCGCCAGCGGCGCGGGGATCGGCGGGGCGGACGACAACTGAGGCGCGGAATTCCGCGCGCGCTTCGGAGCGCGCTTCGGAGCGTGGCTCGGGGCCGGGGCCGGGGCGGCATTCGGCGTACCCACAGGCGTGCGTGCGCGGTCCAGCACCCGCACCGCATCGCGCGCCACGTGCGGCGCGAGATGGGCGTAGATCATCGTCGTCGCAATCGAGGAGTGGCCGAGTAGCTCTTGGATCACCTTCAAGGGTACGCCGCGCATCGCGAGGTGCGAGGCGAACGTATGTCGCTTATCCCGCGCGCGGGATAAGCGGCACTTGGGGGCACCGCCGAGGACGCCGACGGCGGCACGCGCCCACAAGGTATCGATGAGCCAGCGCGGACGGGTGTCGCCATCGTCGAGGTCGGCGGCGCGGACGACGGGGAGCGCGTCCTGGTCCTCGTCCGCCTCCGGCTTCACGCGCTGACCCCGAGCTCATCGAGCGCGGCCTGGACCGTGGGCTCGTCGAGGAAGGCCTGGCCGCGGTCGGCCGCGAGGCGGATGGCGGTGCGCAAGGTCTTCGACGCGAGGCGGAGCACGCCGCGGCTCGAGCGAAACAGCATCTCCATCGCCTGGTCTGCGAGGACCTTCTGCGAGGCGCCGGCGGCCTTGAGGCCGTGCTCGACTGCGGCGCCGAACACGTCGCGATCGAGCGGCTCGAGGCGGAGCTCGATGGCGATGCGCGAGCGCAGGGCGGCGTGGTGCTGCATGTGCAGCCGGCGGGTCAGCGGCGGCAGGCCGAC
>JBGQCL010000492.1:0-8637 GCA_041495365.1 Kofleriaceae bacterium
CGACGACCGACGCCTCGCTGACCTCGGCGAGCTTGCCGAACTGCGGCAGGTGGACGAGTCCATGCGCGATCATCGCCTTGGCGTGGCTGCCGCGCAGCGCCCTGGCCAGGTTCAGCTTGCCGACGCCGCGGCGCAGCGCTCCGACGGCGTCGACGATCAGCTGCTGGTCCGCAGCGGCGAGCACGGCGGCCGGCTCGACCGGCGCCTGGTCGACGGCGCGGGCGCTCGCGGGATCGACGCAGATGTCGCAGATCCCGCACGCGATCGGATCGTCGCCGCCGGTGAAATGCGCGCACAGGATCTGCTGCCGGCAGCGCGCGGCGTTCGCGTAGCGCTCCAGCGTGGCGAGCGCCTCCTCGTGCCGATGCGACGTGGTGCCCGACGTGGTGCCCGACCCGGCACCCTCGGACAGCCGGCGCTGCGTCACCAGATCCGCCGCGCCGAACAGCATCACGCAGCGGCCCGGATTGCCATCGCGGCCCGCGCGCCCGGCCTCCTGGTAATACGCCTCCAGGCTGCCCGGCGCCTGGAAGTGGACGATCGCGCGCACGTCCGGGTAGTCCACGCCCATCCCGAACGCGCTGGTGGCGACCAGCACGCGCGCGCGGCCGAGCCCGAACGCGCGCTGTGCGCGATCGCGTGCCAGGCCGGTCCGCCCGGCGTGGTAGTGCATCGCCGCGAACCCGGCCGCCTGGAGCGCGGCCGCGACGGTCTCGGTCTTCTTGCGCGTGCTGCAGTACACGATCCCGCGGCCCTGCCGGATCCGGCCCCGCAGCCCCGCCCCGTCGAGCACCGCGATCGTCGCGGCCAGCCGATCCGCGTCACCGCGGTGGTGCTGGACCTCGAACGCCAGGTTCGGCCGCCGGAAGTCACCGCGCACGATCACCGGATCGCGCAGCGCCAGGCCGCGGACGATCTCGTGCAGCACGCGCGGGGTCGCCGTCGCGGTCAGCGCCACCACCGGCGCGGCGACCACCTCGCGCAGCTCGTGGAGCCGCATGTACTCGGGCCGGAAGTCGTGGCCCCACTGGCTCACGCAGTGCGCCTCGTCGATCGCAACCAGCGCGATCGGCGTGCGCGCCAGCATGCGCTTGAAGCCATCGAGCACCGCGCGCTCCGGCGAGACATAGAGCACCGCGAGCTCGCCGCGGACGAACGCGCGGATCGCCTCGCCGCGAGCGGCGTCGTCGAGCTGGCTGTGCACCGCCGCGGCCGCCACGCCGCGCGCCTCGAGGCCGCCGACCTGGTCGTTCATCAGCGCGATCAGCGGCGACACCACGACCGTCGTGCCCTGCCCGCCGCGCGCGAGCGCGACCGCCGGGACCTGATAGCACGACGACTTGCCGGCGCCGGTCGGCAGCAACACGACGACGTCGCGGCCGCTCAGCACGCCGTCGATCGCCTCGCGTTGCCCCGGCCGGGGCTCGGCGTGGCCAAACACGTCGCGCAGGACGTCGCGCGAGACCTCATTCATCCCCGATCGATATCATCCGGGTCTGTCGCTGCACGACGGTAGGCGGCGGTGCACCGGGCTCACTGCCAGGTGAGCCACGGGTAGTTCGATCGCCGGCGCGATATCCACGCTCAACAAGCGAGAATCCTTCACTTTATCCCGGCCGGTTCCGTCGTGACCGTCTGATGCGATCCCCGGCGGGGATTCCTCACTCGTTCCTCTGGCCAACAAAGCTCTCGCTGACCTTACGCCGAGGCCGGCGCGGATTCCGCTCGCCACCACCGGTCACCAGCGGCGTGCGGCGCGACGATCGTGGAAGTTGAGTAGCCCGCCGAGCCGTTCGCGGCACGAGAGCCCTCCGTGCCATCGCGGCCAGCGCATCCTCCGGCGTCGCCGCACAGGGATTCTCGCGACCCGCGCGCTGGGCGCTCACTTTGCACGCTCCACAGACGAGGTAGATTGCTTCAGGAGATGTCGACATGGAGATCATTCCACAAGCGGCCGTGATCCCGAAGGAGACCGATCGACTCCCGCAGGGCAAGTACGGTCCGATCCTTCCCAGGACGCCAGCGTGCTACGGCTTCACGATCATCGCGAACGTGAAGCCGGGCACCGCCGAGACGATCCGCAATTACGGCTTCAAGCTTGCCAGGGCCCTGGACAGCGACCCTCATCTGCTCGCCCCGCTGAAGCTTCACTACCTGCGATGGGTGCTGTTCGACAACGATACCCGCTTCATGTACCAGGGTATCTTCGACACGGACTTCGACAAGTACACCGAGGACGCAGTGGCGTTGTTTCGCAAGGCTGGTGTCGACACGATCTTCGAGAACCTCGAGGGGTTCCCGATCGACTGGAAGACCAACACGGCGGCGTTCATCAAGTTCGTCCGCGATCACCAGTGCAACAGCTTCATGGAGTACGGCGAGTACCCGTACGCCACGAGCGACGAGATCAAGAAGGCCTTGCGGATCAAGGCCGCACTGTCCGAGATGCTCGAGCAGATGCAGTGATTCGGTTGTCCGGCGTGTTGACGGCGAACAGAAGTTTGCCGCTGGGTGACAGGGCAAGAGGCCGGACCTGCCCACTCTCAAAGAGCGTATAAGGCGATGTGACAGACAGCTTCGCACGTGCGATCGGGTCATATCGTGGCTGCGGGTCGTCGGACGCAGCGGCGATCGGGTCATGTGATGGCTCGGGCTCGTCGGACGGCGCACAACCAATGACATCGACCACCAGCGCGGCGAAGATCGCACTCGATACGAAGAGTCGTGGGTACTCCGGAATCGGTACTGTCTTCATGTCCACCTTCCTCCTGTTTATTCCAATGTATATCAGCATCTCTGATGTATGCCATCAGCTCTAATACCTATCAGCATCCCACATGTATATTGGCAGCCCCATTGTAACCAGCAGTCGAGCTGGCAAAGTGCGCTCCCGCCTCGACGGCCGCCGTGTCGAGGTGATGGCTGGTACGTGAGCGCACCGAGCGACTGCCCGTTCAGCGGTCATTTCCTTGCAGGCTCGTCGGCATCCTCCCTCCGCCGAGGCGCCCTCTCGTCGCCACGCCGGCGTGTTCGCGCCAGGGTTCCGACGACTCCGGCTTGCGGGCCGGCGGTTCGCAGCTGGGTTCCCGCTCGGATGCGCTGGTAGCCAGCACGGGCCTCCGGGTCCTGGCGGTGAGCCTCCGACACGTTGCCACGCAGGGTTCACCAGGTGGCGCAGCGAGATCAGCGAGCTGGGCGGTGGTACGTGGGTTGCTCCGCGCATCACCAGCCGTTCGATCGAGCCGCCAGGTCCTATCTCGCGGCGCCGGCGGTGCGGTCGCGCCGGCGGTCGGCGGCAGCCTCGGTGCGATCACGTCGATCGCGGTCACGAACGCGCTGGCGAACCGATACTCATCTCACTTCACCCACCGCGTTGCCAGCGCGTCGAGCCTGATCGCATCGGGAGCCAGCCTCGGAGGCCGTACTTCGTGTCTTGCGCCTCCATCGCCTTCTTCAGCTGTCGGGTGAAACGCGAGTTGCCAGGTGGCAGTCCGCTTGCATTCCGCTTGCATTCCATTCGTAGACGATCACGTCGGTGAGGTGCTTGCGCTCGGTGGCTAGCTGCACGACATCGTTGGTCACGACCTCGCCGATCGCGATCCGGCGCGGCACCTTGGCGCGCTGAGCTTCGAGCTTGGCGTAGCGCCGGAGGGCGTCCTTCACCGGCGAGGCGAGCTTGGCGGTGGCAATCTTGCGTCCGCAACAGACATCGCGCGTTGATCGCGACCACATCCTTGGGCGCGGCGTCGGGCGGAAACAGCTCATGCTGGGGGGGCTCGGGCACCCCCTGACTGTCCCCCGCTCGGGCGAAAACACCGGACAGGTCTGGGTCCGCACCCCGCGAGCGGTCGCTGGCTATGTCCTCGTCGGCGACGCGTCGGTCATGTCAGGCCCCGGCTCATGCGAGACACGTGCCGAGGTGATGGTTTTGAGCCTTGCTCGTGTTGGCAGGCATCCTGGGTTCGCCGAGTGACTGACTTGGGTTTCGTGTGAAAGGAGGATGGAGGCGATCGGGTCAACCCCACGCGCATCATCCTTGGTGGGAGGCGTCCTCGACGGGAAGAAAAATGACCACGGCGCGAATCTTGCTTCATGTTCGTGCATGCTGATGCAAACCGATCTGATCACGGTTGCTCCGGATACGCCTTTCTTGCAAATCCAGCGCCTCTTCGTCGTCGCGCAGATCAGCGGGGCGCCCGTCGTCGATGATCGCGGAGCGGTGCTGGGCGTGATCTCGAGTGTCGACTTACTTCGTGTTGTCGATCAGGCTTGCGACGACGACCTCGATATGATGGGGCCGTTACCCGCCGAGGAATCGAATTCTCCTAGGTTGCGCGGTTCGATGGAGATCCCGGAGCAGCTCGAATCGATAACCGCGATCGATTTCGCTACCCCCGGTGCGGTCTGGGTATCGCCCGAGGATTCGATCTCTCAAGTCGCGCATCTCATGCGTACAGAGGGGATCCATCGCGTCCTCGTCGGTCACGACCAACGCCTGGCCGGGATTCTGACGACATTCGACTTGTTGAAGGCGATCCCATCGTGACTACCACCCAGTTTGCAGGACGAGGTGCCAAGCTCGGCAAGGCAGGTCGTGGCCGCACCGCGACAGCGATCACGCCGATCGCGATCCGAAGTCGCGTCGATCTGCGCCCGGGATTCGCGGATCGGATTCGCACCAAGCTCGGGGCGAAGCTGGGGCACGTTGCGACGCTGATCGAGCGAGGGACCGTGCGGTTTGACGACGTGAACGGCCCGAGGGGTGGGCTCGACATCGTGTGTCGGATCAAGCTCGTGATGAGCGGTCGCCCGTCGGTTCAGGTCGAGCAGAGCGCCACCGATCCAGAGGCGGCCTTCGCGGGCGCCGTACCGGTGCTCGTCGGCGCACTTGAACGCGTTCGCGCCAAGCATGGCCTCCACACCGGCCGTCGCGGGCGTCGTCAACCGCTCGTCGCGGCGGTCACAGACTCGGTGGATGCGGGCGAGATCATCGGGCGACGCGTTGGTCGCGGCCCCGCCGCACTCGCTCGCGCCCTCGAGCGCCCGGAGAAACAGCGCCGCGACGCCTATGTCGACACCGCACTCCCCGGGGTTTCGGCGAGCGATCGCAGGGCCGGAGGGGTGATGTCGGCCCGACGCAACACGCGGGCGAACCCGACGCGTGCGACCGCCACGCTCGAGGACTCGCGCACCAAGCCGTCTCGCAAGTCGACGAGGCGGAGCGCGAACCGCGGCAAGCCGAGTCAGGGTAAAGAGCGGACCGCGCTGAGCCGATTGGTGACGCCCTCGGCTCGAGCCCGTGCGGGTGCTGGACGTCGCTAGACAATTACGCCGAACGTGCAGTCGCGCCTGCCACGCAAGGCCAGCGCAGCGATCCGCGCCGACGCCATCAAACGGATCTGATCGTGATCGGCACCCGGGGCGCTCCGCGATTGCACGTGCGCTGATCGGCGGCGTGGCCGAGCTCGTCATCGATGCGGCCACGTGCGACGTGCTCGTCGTGCCGCCCACCCGGTAGTAGGCCTCGATCGCTCGGTGCGTGGAGCCGCCGCACGCGAGCAAGCCGTTCGCTGAAAGCCTGACTGGTCCCGATCTTGAAACCGTCGTGGGACGAGGCCCTCATGCTCGACAATCGGATCAGACGGGTTGGGATCTTCGGCTCCTATGGCGGATTCAACCTCGGCGACGAGGCCATCCTCCAGGTCATCATCCGAGAGCTCCAACAATCTCTGCCTGTCGAGATCACGGTGTTCTCGCGCGATGCCGACGACACGCATGCGCGACATCGGGTCAACGCGGTGTCGCCGCGGAAGCTGTCACGGCGAGAGGCGCGCACGCTCGTCGGCAGCCTCGACCTGCTGATCCTCGGCGGCGGTGGGATCCTGTACGACGCCGACGCGGACATGTTCCTGCGCGAAGTGGCGCTCGCGCACGAGGTGGGCATCCCGGTCATGGTCTACGCGGTCAGCGCGGGTCCCCTGGTCGACGAGCCCCTGCGCGCGCGTGTGCGCGAGGCGCTCGAGCGCGCTGCGGTGATCACCGTGCGCGACCGGCAAACGCGGAAGCTGTTCGAGGAGATCGGGCTGGACAGGGAGGTGACCGTGACCGCGGACCCGGCGTTGTTGCTGCAACCGGAGCCGTTGACGCTGGACGAGATCCTGCGCGCCGAGGCGATCGATCCAGATGCGCGCCTGATCGGGTTCTCGGTCCGGGAGCCTGGTCCGGCGGCGCCCGACCTCCAGGTCGAGCATTATCACCGGCTCGTCGCCAACGCGGCCGACTTCATGATCGATCGGCTCGACGCCGAGGTGGTGTTCTTCCCCCTCGAGCGCCGCACGTTCGACGTCCAGCACAGCCACGCCGTGGTGGGGCGGATGAACCATGCGCAACGCGCGACGGTGCTCAAACGCGAGTACAGTCCCGGACAGGTCCTCTCGCTGCTCGCGCACTTCGAGTTCACGGTGGGGATGCGACTGCACTTCCTCATCTTCTCTTCGCTCGCCGACGTTCCGTTCATGGCCCTGCCGTACGCGACCAAGGTCAGCGGCTTCCTCGAGGAGCTCACCCTGCAAGCGCCCGCACTCGGCCAGGTCAGTGCCGGCCAGCTGATCGCACATATCGACCGCGCGTGGGATCAGCGCGAGGAGCTGCGCGTGCGTGTTCGCGCTCGGCTCCCCGAGCTCCAGCGGCGGGCCCGCATCAACAACGAGCTTGCGGTCGGGCTCCTCCTCGAGCCCGTGCGTCCCACGACGGACGTGGTGCCATCCGCGCATGTCTGATGGAGACCATGTGGTGCACGAACCCGGACCCGACATCCTCATCATCGGCGGTGGGCTCGGCGGCGTTGCCGCTGCGCTCGCCGCGCTGCGCCTCGGCATGCGCGTCATGCTCGCCGAAGAGACCGGCTGGATCGGCGGCCAGCTCACGGCGCAGGCGGTGCCACCGGACGAGCATCCGTGGATCGAAGGAATCGGATGCACCGCGACGTACCAGCGACTCCGGCGCGGCATCCGCGAGTACTACCGCCGCAACTATCCGCTGCTTCCGGAGGCGCGATTCGACGCGCAATTGAATCCTGGTCTCGGTCGCGTCAGCCCGCTGTGCCACGAACCCCGGGTCGCGTTGCTGGCGATCTACGAGATGTTCACGCCGTACCTCGCGTCTGGCCGGCTCGAGATCCGGCTTCGCTGCCGCGCCGTTGCGAGTCATGTCGACGGCGATCGCATCCGCGCGGTCACGCTCCGAGATGAGGCAGGAGGCGACAGCACGATCGCGGCTCCCTACGTCCTCGACGCGACGCCCCTCGGGGACATGCTGGAGCTGGCGGGCGTCGAGCACGTCGTCAGGGCGGAGAGCCACTTCCAGACCGGCGAGCCCCACGCCTTGTCCGGTGCACCGGATCCGCTCGATCAACAGGCGATCACCGCGTGCTTCGCGCTGGACTACTTTCCCGAGGAGGATCACACCATCGAGCGTCCGGCTGACTACGACTTCTGGCGGAGCTACCGCGCGGACTTCTGGCCGGGACCGCAGCTGGGCTGGACCTTCGTCGATCCGGTCACGCTCGAGGTTCGGCGGCAGGCCATCTTCGAGCAGCCCGGGCGCGAGGACCTCTGGACGTTCCGGCGGATCTTCTACCGCGGGCACTTCCCGCCGGGGCACTACGCGAGCGACATCACGCTCGTGAACTGGCCGCAGAACGACTACTGGCTCGGGCCGCTCGTCGGCGTGTCGCCCGAGCAGCGTGCCGCGCACGCACGCGCCGCGCGACAGCTCAGCCTGTCCCTGTTGTACTGGATGCAGACCGAGGCGCCGCGTGTCGACGGTGGCACGGGTTACCGCGGGCTGCGGTTGCGCAAGGACGTGGTCGGCACGCTCGACGGTACGGCGATGCACGTCTACGTGCGCGAGAGTCGCCGGATCCGGGCAGAGTTCACCGTGCTCGAACAGCACGTCGGCGTCGAGGCGCGCGGCAATCTCGAGGGTGCTGAGCAGTTCGCCGACAGCGTCGGGATCGGAAGCTACCGCGTCGATCTCTATCCCACGACGCGCGGTCGGACGTACGTCGACCTCAGCAGCTGGCCGTTCCAGATCCCGCTCGGTGCGCTGATCCCGATCCGCGTCGAGAACCTCTTGCCCGCTTCGAAGAACCTCGGGGTCACGCACATCACCAACGGCTGCTATCGGCTGCACCCCGTCGAATGGAACATCGGCGAGGCCGCCGGGGCGCTCGCCGCCTACTGCATTCGTGTCGGAGTGCCGCCTCGACACGTCCGCTCCGCGCCGAAACACCTCGCTGAGTTTCAGCAGATCCTGCACTCGGTCTTCGGGATCGCGCTCGCGTGGCCCAACCCCCGCGCGACGATCCGATAGTCGTGACGTCGCGCGCGTACCTCTTGCAGCCAACGAGGAAGGGCGAGCGAGCGGTGAGAGTCCTACGAATCGTGACGATCCCGTTGCTGTTGCTGGCTCTCGCAGCGACGGCGAGCGCCGCGCCTCGGGTCATCGTCCTCGATGTCCGCGACACGATCCAGCCGGCGTCGCTGCGCTACGTCGAGCGCGGACTGCGCGTTGCCGCGACCTTCGCAAGTCGGACGCAAACAGCGCGCTCGTGTGGCCGAGTCCGCGCGCGACGAC
>JBGQCL010000493.1:0-8619 GCA_041495365.1 Kofleriaceae bacterium
CGACAAGTTCCAGGTGCTCCACCGCCACCGCGTCCCGCACTACTGGATCGCCGACCCGGTGGAGTGCACGCTACGCGTGCACCGCTGGGCGCCACCTGGCTATGTCGTCGTGCTTACCGCCGGGGAAGCAGATGTCGTGCGCGCCGAGCCGTTCGAAGCCGTCGAGCTCCGCGTCGCAGCGCTGTTCGGGTTCGAGGACGACGAGGAGTAGGGGCGCGAGGTGCTGCCCAGACGCAGCCGGGGACACCGGCTGCGCATCAAGCAGCGCCGCCGGTCTGTACGATTCGCTGCAGCTCCGCCACGAACGGGGCGATGTTCTGCGGGCATTTCGTAACGACCGCTTCCAGCGACGCCCGCTCCAGGATCCATGGCGCATCCACGGTCTCGACGTAGCCCGGCTTCGATCGGTACTTCTTGAACAACGCCTCCACGATCCGCTTGGGTGGCTGCTGATCGTTCTGGTCCTCGACCGGGGACCGCCACTGTTCGAGCGCGTGGTTGGTTCCGAGCCGCTGCCGCAGCTGATCGGGGGAGGCCAGCAGCAGCACTTCCAGATCGTGCTTGAGGCAGTGAACGCGAAAATGAGCCTGGGCCTGTGCGGTGACGCGATGCCGGCGCGCTTCGCGCGCAAAGCGCTCGGTGAGCAGCCGCTCGAGGTCGGCAAATGATCGATGCTCGTTCGGAGTTCCGTCGTACTGAGCCATCGGATAGAGATCCGGCAGCGCAACCACCCAGTCCTCCGGATGCTCCGCGAGGTGGCGTGCCGCCTTGCCGGCGCTTGTGTCGAGGATCTTGGCCTTGTCACCGAGCGGGAGGAACTGGACGCCGACGCGTCGCCGCTGCCCCTCCGCCAGCACGGATCGCAGCAGAGCGCGTAACGCATCCCGATCGGAAGGTCCTTCGACATAGACCAGGACCCTCATGATCGCGCTTCGAGCTCGTCGGAGATGTGCATGAGCGCCAGGCTCTCGCTGCCGAGCTCTTCGATCTCCTGCCGCAACGATTCGCTGGTCGACGGCCGCTTGAACACCGCCTTGCCGTCTTCCTTCTTCATCACGGCGATCTCGTCGAGCTTGAACTGGCTGAGGAAGTACGGCGAATGCGTCGCAACGAGGATCTGGCTGCGCGCCGAGGCCAGCCGGAGCGCGCCGGCCAGCACGGGCAGTACCCGCGGGTGGAGACCGATCTCGGGCTCGTCGATGCAGATCAACGGCGGGATATTCGGTGACAGGCACAGCGTGGCCCAGCACAGGAATCGGAGCGTACCGTCGGAGAGGTCGGCCAGCGTGAGCTCGTCTTTGAGGCCTTGCTCGCGCCAGATCCCCATCACGGTTCCCGGTCCGCCGCGTGGCTTCACCGAGAGCGAGATGAACCCCGGGACCGCGGAGCGGAGGAGCGTTTCTAGCTCCCCCCACGCACCAGGGTGCTCGGACACCAGCGAGAACAGCACGGCGCTCAGGTTGGAGCCGTCTTCCGCCAGCGTGGGTGATGGCTCCGAGGGAACAGGGCGCCGCATCGCCGCGGACGTCGACACGTCGAACCCCGAGTAAAAGCGCCACGCGGTGACGAAGGCCTGAAACCGGGACAGCGTGACGAGCGTCGGGTCGAGGGCCCGGCGCAGCGCGAGCTCGTTAGGGGCCACCGTCCATTCCGGTCGTCTCATCTTGCGCTCGGTTTGATCCCGCACAAGGCCGCGACCGTTACTGAAAACCAGGAACACGAATGGCGTGTGCTCGTCGGAAGACAATGGCTCCGTCGCCGCCAGCAGCTCGGTTGCCACCTTGGGCGCTCCGATCGGCCCATGAATCTCGACCTCGTACCGCAGTGGCTTCGTGTTGCCGTGGCCGATGACCAGTGCGAACTCGATCTGCTCCGGACCGTTGGTATGAAAGAGGCGTTTCCCAACCGACCTCGGGTCGATCTCGGATGGCAGCGGATTCGAGGCTGCAAAGCTCACAAAGCGCAGGAAATCAAACAGGCTCGACTTGCCGCTTGCGTTCGCTCCGATGATGACGGTGAGGTCGCCGGGCTGCGCCGAGAAGCCCGAGAACGGCCGGTAGCCGGTCAGCTCGATCGTATCGATCCGCATGCTCGCGGCGTTGATCGTGGTACCGCTGACGCCGTCGTGCGCCGGCCACCCGAGCGGTTCCAGATCGAGGATGGATTCGACCAGCTCGATCCGACTGACCAGCCCGCTCTGATCGGGGTCCCATGCGCGGTTGGTCAACAGTTCGCTGAACAGCGCGAGCGTTCTCGCCACCTCCGGGTCAGGTCGGTCGACGAGCTCAGCAAGCTTTTCAGAGGGCCACACGCGGCCTGGTTGCTTGCGATACGCATCCTGCAAGCTCGGTAACAACGCGTCGAACTCCGCGACGGCAGCCCTGGCGGTTTCGGACGTGCACGCGAACAAGCCCTTGTCCGTGAGCAAGTAGCGGTCCGCGCTATGGTCGTCGGGGCGCTTCGCTGGAGGGCGATGCACCTTGAGGTACCCATGTGCTACGAGCTCATCGATCAGGGCGCGCTGGCGCTCGTGGGCGACACGGAACTCCTGGACGCGAGGAAATGCGTTGGAGGCGTGGAGCTCTCGAAGCACCTCCTCCAGTAATTCTCGTGCCTCACCGCTGATGGCCATTCGTGCGTCCTGCCGCCCAATCTACCGCGCCCGGGGGTGCTTGCGGGCGTGCTCGATCATCCGGGCCTGGCTGACCTGGGTGTAGATCTGGGTGGTCCCGATGTCGGCGTGGCCGAGCATGGACTGGACGGCGCGCAGGTCGGCACCGTGCTCGACCAGGTGGGTCGCGAACGAGTGGCGCAGCTTGTGGGGCGACACGTCGCCGGCGGGGAGCCGGACGCCGGCGCGCCGGGCGTGGCCGCGCAGCGCCTTCCAGAACCCCTGGCGGGTCATCGGGCCGCCGCGCTCGGTGAGGAACAGCGCGCGCTGGCGCGGGTCGCGGACCCAGGCCGGGCGATCGGTCTCGAGGTAGCGGGCGATCCGCATCTGGGTCGCGGTGTTGATCGGCACGACCCGGGTCTTGCCGCCCTTGCCGGTGACACGCAGGAAGCCGGCGCGCAGGTTGACGTCGGCGACCGGCAGCGAGACCAGCTCGGAGACCCGGAGCCCCGAGCCGTAGGCGAGCTCGATCATCGCGGCGTCGCGCCGGCCGCGCGGGGTGTCGGGCGGCGCGGCGATCAGGTGGGCGACCGCGGCCTCGCCGAGCACGCCGGGCAGCCGGCGGCCGGTGCGCGGGGCGTCGGTCAGCGCGGCCGGGTCGGCGTCGAGCCAGCGCTCGGCGACCAGGTGCTTGCACAGCCCGCGCACGGCGCACAACGTGCGGGCGCGGCTGCGGGCGGCGAGGCCGGCGGCGGCGAGCTGGATCAGGAAGTCGGTGACGTCGAGCGGGGTGATGTCGTCGGCGTCGGCCCGGCCGCGCGCGGCGAGGAACGCGGTGAACCGGGCGAGGTCGCGGCCGTAGGCGTCGAGCGTGTGGCGCGCGAGCCCGCGCTCGACCTTGACGTGATCGAGGAACAGGTCGACCGCCTCATCGAGGCTGAGCCTGCGCGCCATGGCGCGATCGTCGGGTGCGGTGTGCGCCGGGCGCAAGTTTCCGGAGGGGTTGCAGTCGTCGCCCCGACCGTCCATAGTCCAGCGACCGAGCTCTGGCATGGACGTCTCACCTGAACAAGTTCGCTGGGCGTTGCTCTACGTCCTGATCCTGGTGATCTCCGTGGCTTTGCACGAGTTCGGTCACGCCTTCATGGCGGACCGGCTCGGCGACGACACGCCGCGGCGCCAGGGCCGGGTCACGCTGAACCCGCTGGCTCACGCCGATCTGATCGGGACGATCGTACTCCCTCTGATGGGCGCGTTCGTGGGCACTGGCTTCGGCTGGGGCAAGCCGGTGCAGTGGCAGCCCCACCGCGTCACGCGTCGGATCTCGATGTCGGCCGCGAAGATCCTGGTCTCGGTCGCCGGCCCGGCGATGAACCTCGTGCTCGGGACGGTGATCGCGCTGGTCCATACGATCCTGATGTCGCAGCACGTGGTCGACGGGATGTTCACCGGGGTCGGCCGGGTCCTCCTGGCCGCGTCGATCACCAACTACGTGCTGTTCTTCTTCAACCTGCTGCCGGTGCCTCCGCTCGACGGCGGCCACGTGGCGCAGAGCTTCCTGCCCTACCGCTACCGCAACCAGTACGCGGAGGTGGCGCGCTACGCGCCGTTCGCCCTGCTCGCGCTGATGTTCATCCCGCAGCTCCGGCTGGTGTTCGTGTGGCCCGCCACCCACGTCGCTGACCTCGTCTACCATGGGTTCGGCCACCTGTTCGGCCCGGCGTAGGGCCGTGGCGTAGGCGCGCATGGATCCCGCCGGCTACCAGGTCGCCCTCGACGTGTTCGAGGGCCCGCTCGACCTCTTGCTCCACCTGGTCAAGAAGCACGAGCTGTCGATCCTCGACATCCCGATCGCGTTCGTGACCGAGAAGTACCTCGAGTACCTCGACGCGATGGCGGGGCTCGACATCGACGTCGCCGGCGAGTACCTGCTGATGGCGGCGACCCTGTGCCACATCAAGTCGCGCGAGCTGTTGCCGACGCCCGAGCCGCTCGAGGACGAGGACGGCGACGCCGGCGACGGCGACGGCGGCGAGGTCGAGGTCGATCCGCGCGCCGACCTGATCCGCCGGCTGCTCGAGTACCAGAAGTACAAGGAGGCGGCCGGGCAGCTCGGCCAGCAGCCGGTGGTCGGCCGCAACGTGTGGTCGCGCGGCGCGCCGATCGAGGACGCGGTCAGCGACGGCATCGATCCCGACGCGATCGCGCCGCTCGCGCCGTTCCCGGTGCACAAGCTGATCGAGGCGTTCGACCGCGTCATGCAGCAGGCCAAGCTCAAGGTCTCGCACGACGTGATGATCGACCGGCTCAGCGTGAGCCAGAAGATCTCCGAATTGACCGACCGGCTGGAAGCCGAGGGCCGGTTCACGTTCTCGTCGATGTTCAGCTTCCTGCGCGACAGCGTGCCGCGGGCGCTCGCCGAGGTCCGCCACGAGGCGGTGGTGACGTTCCTCGCGCTGCTGGAGATGGCCAAGCTACGGCTCATCGCGCTGTCCCAGCCGGCCGGCGACGAGGAGATCCTGATCGAGCGGGCGGGCGAGGACCTGCGCACCCGGATGGAGCTGGGCGTGGCGCGGTCGGACGACTACCGCTGAGCGCCCGGGCACTGGCGTCCCGGCGAGCGGGGAGGGTAGGGTTCGGGCGTGGTGACGTACAAGATCGTCCAAGTCGGGGATCCGGTGTTGCGGTGCCGCGCGCGCGAGCTGAGCCGCGACGAGATCGCAACGCCGGGGATCCAGGAGCTGATCGTGCGGATGCGGGACACGATGCGCGACGCGCCCGGGGTCGGGCTCGCGGCGCCCCAGATCGGCGAGTCGATCCAGCTCGTGGTGATCGAGGACCCGCCGCAGGCGCACGCCGGGATGACGCCGGTGCAGCTCGCCGAGCGCGAGCGCTCCGCGGTGGCGTTCCACGTCCTGATCAACCCGCGGCTCACCGTCGAGGGCGACGAGCAGGTCGCGACCTACGAGGGCTGCCTGAGCCTGGCCGGGTTCTCGATGATCGTGCCGCGCTGGCGGCGGGTCCGCGTCGAGGCGCTCGACGAGCACGGCGATCCGGTGGTCAAGGTCGCGTCGGGCTGGTACGCGCGGATCCTGCAGCACGAGATCGATCACCTGCGCGGCGTGGTGTGCTGCGACCGGATGGAGCCGCGCTCGCTCACCACCCAGGACAACCACCTGCGCTACTGGCGCTCCCTGCCGGTCGATGCGGTCCGCGCCGCGCTCGGGCAGATGCCCGCCGACCCGCAATAGGTGTACGAGCGCTGGCGGCGCATGGCGAGGAAGGTGGGCGGCGCCCACCAGGGCGATGCGATCGCGGACTTCCATCGTCACCTCGCGAGCGTGTGACGAGGCGGCCCGACGATCCCGGACACCGTCAGGGTGATCGTCGGTCGGCCGCCACCGCGGGCCCGAAGTTCGCTATGGTGCGGCATGCACGACGACTGGCTGGCGCGCTGGCGTGACGGCCGCATCGGGTTTCACGAGGACAAGCCCAACGATCTGCTCGTGCATCATGCGGCGCGGCTGGCGGGCTGCCGCCGCGTGCTGGTCCCGCTGTGCGGCAAGTCCGAGGACCTCGCATTCCTCGCGGCGCGCGGCCACGACGTGATCGGCGTCGAGCTCGCCGAGCAGGCGGTCCGGGCGTTCTTCGCGGAGCACGATCTGGCGCCGTCGATCATGCCGCGCGGGCCGCTGGTCGCCTACGAGGTCGGCCCGGGGGCCGTGTGGGCCGCGGGCCCGGGCACTGCGGACGCTGCGGCGGGGCCGGCCGGGGCGATCACGCTGCTGGTCGGCGACTTCTTCGCGGTCACACCCGAGCTGCTCGGGCCGGTCGATGCGCTGTACGACCGCGCCGCGCTGATCGCGCTGCCGCCCGAGCTGCGGCCGCGCTACGTGGCCCGGCTGCGCGCGCTGGTGCCGGCCGGTGCGCCTGCCCTGGTGATCGCGCTGGAGTACGACCAGGCCGTGATGGCGGGGCCGCCGTTCGCGGTACTCGAGCCCGAGCTGCGCGGCCTGTACGCCGGCGCCGCGGTGGAGCTGCTGGAAGAGCGCGCCGCGACCGTTGACAGGTGTGCGCAACGAGGGGCACCGGTGAGCGAGCGCTGCTTTTCGATCCGGCTCCCGGGCCCGCCGCCGTAGTGTCGTACCGGCGTGCTAGAAGCCGGGCGAGGTAACCCGTGAGTCGAAAGCGCGGAAAACAACGCAAGGCGCCCGTCGAGGCAGTGCCCGAGGACATCCTCGCCGAGGGCAGCGGGCCCGTGCACCGCATCGGGCAGGACGCGATCGCCACGGTGGACGACGTCGTGACCACCGACGACATCGCGACGACCGAGGACGTGGTCACCGCCGACGATATCGTGGCCACGCCGGTGTCCGCCGGCGCGCGCAGCGAGCCGGAGCCCGAGGACGCACCGCCCAAGCGCGCGGGGCGCTCCAGGAAGCCGCGGCGCGCGGGGCGCGCGAGCGCGCCGGGGGCCGATGACGCGGAGTGCGACGCGCCTCGGGGAGTGGGTCGATCGGATGCACCGGCGGATGCGCCCGAAGGATCCGAGATCGACGCAGCCGATCGGGACGGCGCCGACCGGGTGGCCGGGGGCGAGACCGACCGGGCCGCCGGCGACGACGTCGATCGCGCCGGCGGTGCCGTTCCGGGCGAGCGCGCCGAGGATGTGATCGCCGGCGCCGGTCCGGCCGATGCCGTCGACGCGGGCGGGGGCGGCGACACTGCCGATGTCACGGCGAGTGGCGAGGCAGCGCTCGATGGCGAGTCCGCCCAGGACGAGCTGCGCACCGGGGCGACCGAGGGTACGGACCACGGCGCCGACCTCGCCGACACCCTCGCCGATGATGAGGGTGGCGACACCGCGGGCGATGGCGCCGCCGGCGACGACGACGATGCCGCCGGCGTGTTCCCCACCAGCGCCGCGACGATGGACGCGGTCCAGCTCAAGCACCTGGTCGAGGCGCTGATCTTCGCCTCGGATCGCCCGGTGACGGTGCAGCGGCTCCGCCAGCTGACCCGGGTCAGCGACGTGCGCCGGCTGCAGCAGGCGCTGTCCGAGATCGCCGAGGACTACGGCGAACGCGGGCTGGTGCTGCAGCAGGTGTCCGGAGGGTTTCAGTTCCGGACCCGGACCCAGTTCTCGCCTTGGGTCCAGCAGCTGATCGCGGGCCGGCCGGTCCGGCTGTCGCGAGCGCAGCTGGAGACCCTCGCGATCATCGCCTATCGCCAGCCGATCACGCGTCCGGAGATCGACGATATCCGGGGAGTCGACTCCACCGCCACGCTCAAGCTGCTGATCGACCGCGCGCTGATCCGTGTGCTCGGCAAGCGCGAGGAGGTCGGCCGGCCGATGCTGTACGGCACCACCAAGGAATTCCTCGACTTCTTCAGCCTGGGTGATCTTCGCGAGCTGCCGACCCTGCGCGAGTACTCCGAGCTCACCGCCGAGAGCCGCAAGGTCATGAGCGATCGGCTCGGTATCGCGGCCGACGGCAGTGATGGACCTGGTGAACGCGGCGAGGATCCCGAGGGTGGCTCGGGGAATGGCCACGGCGGCAATGGCCACGGCGGCAATGGCCATGGCGGCAACGGCCATGGCGGGGACGATGGTGGTGGCGGCGGTCCGAGCGGCCCCGGAGGCGGTGGAGGTGGCCTGTCGGAGGATGGCGCGTCTGCGAGCCCAGCCTCGGGTGGTCGGGCCGCGGTGCCGAGCACCGCAGAGGACGGCGCAGGAGCGACCTCGTTCGCCGAGCATCCCGCGCGGGGCGCGGGTGCAGCGAACGCCGCGAACGCCGCAGAGGACGGCGCGGAGGTGAGCTCGTTCGTCCAGCATCCCGCGCAGGGCGCGGGTGCCGTGAACGCCGCGGAGGACAGCGCGGGGGCCGCCGAGGCGGACGCCGGTGCGAGCGCCCCCGCGGAGGCCGCCGGCGCGGAGACCGCTGCAGCTGTACGCGCCTCGGCGGAGGTTGCCGCTGTGACAGCCGCGGAGGGCGATGCCCGTGCGA
>JBGQCL010000494.1:0-8612 GCA_041495365.1 Kofleriaceae bacterium
CCCAGATCGCGTTGGCGCCGTCCTTGTGGTTGTTGCCGGCGTGCGCCGCCCGGCCGCGCGCGACCGCGGTCATCGCGCCCACGCCCTTGCGCCGCGTGATGATCACGTCGCCGGCGCGACCCGACTCGAACACCAGCGCGCACGCCGCCCCGCGCGCGAGCGCCTGCAGGTGCGGCTGCGAGCTCGGCGAGCCGACCTCCTCGTCGGCCACGCACACCACCACCAGCGGCAGGTCCGCCAGCCCGCCGGCCTCGTCGAGCGCGGCCAGCGCGCCGCGGATCACCGCCAGCCCGCCCTTCATGTCGAGCGCGCCCGGGCCGATCGCGCGGCCACCGTCCTCGCGCCAGCCCTCGAAGTGGCCGGGCGGGAACACCGTATCGTGGTGCCCGATCAGCAAGATCGGCGCGGCGTGCGCGGCCGCCGGCGTCCGCCACACCAGGTGGTCCCCGAAGCCCTCGTCGCCGCTCTCGATCGGCGTGCAGCGCAGGCCGGGCAGCGCGAACGCCTCGCGCAGCATCGCCCCCACCGCGTTCACCCCCGCGACGTTCTCGGTGAAGCTGTTGACCTCGACCCAGCGCCGGGTCAGCGCGAGCATCTCGTCGCCGCGCCGGTGCACGCCGGCGATCACCGCGTCCAGGGCCTTCAGGTCGGAGCTGACGTCATTTCCCATCGTTGATGGTCATGGCATACCCTGCACCGCGATGGCAAAGCGATTCAAGGCCGCGATCATCGGAGGCAGCGGCTACGGCGGAGCCGAGATGGCCCGCCGCCTCCTCCTGCATCCCGACGTCGAGCTGGTCCGGGTCGCGTCGATCGACCACGTCGGCGAGCCGCTCGGCGCCGTGCACCCCAACCTCGAAGGCGCCACCGAGCTCGTGTTCGAGGACCTCGCGCCCGCCGAGGCCGCGCGCGGCTGCGACGTCGCCCTGCTCGCCCTGCCCCACAAGGTCACCGCCGCCAAGGTCCCCGAGCTGATCGCCGCCGGGGTCAAGATCGTCGACATGTCCGGCGACTTCCGGCTGCGCGACGCTGCCGCCTACGAGAAGTACTACGGCGCGAAGCACCCCCGCCCCGAGCTGCTCGGGACGTTCGTGTACGGCCTGCCCGAGCTCCACCGCGCCGAGATCAAGCGCGCGAGGTACGTCGCGTCCCCCGGCTGCTTCGCCACCGCGATGGAGCTCGCGCTGCTGCCGCTCGCCCGCGCCGGCCTGCTCGACCGCGCCACCGTCCACGTCACCGGCATCACCGGCTCGTCGGGCTCGGGCATCGCCCCCGGCGCCGGCACCCACCACCCCAGCCGCGCCGGCAACCTCAAGACCTACAAGCCGCTCGATCACCAGCACGTCCCCGAGGTCGTCCAGACCCTGGGCGACGCCGGCGCGAACGACGTCCAGCTGCGCTTCGTCCCGGTGTCCGCGTCGCTGACCCGCGGCATCTTCGCCACCTGCTTCGTCGAGCTCGCCGCCGACGTCGACGCCGCCCGGCTCGCCGCGCTGTTCGACGAGTCCTACGCCCGCGAGCCGTTCACCCGCCGGCCCCGGCAGCGGCTCCCCGAGGTCGTCGCGGTCGCCGGCTCCAACTTCATCGAGGTCGGCTTCGCCGTCGGTCCGGCGTCGGGCGGCAAGCGCACCGTCACCTGCTTCTCGGCGATCGACAACCTGATCAAGGGCGGCGCCGGCCAGGCGATCCAGAACATGAACCTGATGCTCGGCTGCGACGAGCGCGCCAGCCTTGAAGACGTCGGGAACTGGCCGTGACCCGCCCCACGATCATCAAGATCGGCGGCGAGGTGATCGGCTCCGGCGAGGCCGCCGTGCTCGCCGGCGACGTCAAGGCGCTGGTCGACGGCGGCGCCCGGATCGCGATCGTCCACGGCGGCGGCCCCCAGGCCACCGACCTGCAGAAGCGGCTCGGCATCCCGACCGTCCAGGTCGCCGGCCGCCGCGTCACCGATCCGGCCACGCTCGACGTCATGAAGATGGTCCTCGCCGGCAAGCTCAACGTCGACCTGTGCGCCACCCTGCTCGCCGCCGGCCTGGCCCCGGTCGGCCTGCACGGGGCGTCCGGCCACCTGATCCGCGCCGTGCGCCGCCCGCCCAGGCCTTACCCCAGCGCCGGCCCCGATCCGGTCGACCTCGGCCTGGTCGGCGACGTCACCGGCTTCCATCTCCCGCTGCTCGATACCCTGTGGGCAGCCGGCTACCTCCCGGTCATCGCCTGCCTGGGCGCCGATGCGGCCGGCGGCGTCTACAACATCAACGCCGACCTGGTCGGCAACCAGCTCGCCGCCGCGCTCCACGCCGAGCGCCTGTTCCTCGTCACCTCCACCCCCGGCGTGCTGCGCGACGTCAACGATCCCGCGTCGCGGCTCACCCGCCTGTCGTGCGCCGACGCCCGCCGCGCGATCGGCGACGGCGTCGTCACCGGCGGCATGATCGCCAAGCTCGAGGAGGCGATGGCCGTGATCGACCAGGGCGTGGGCGCGATCCACATCCTCGGCAAGCTCGCCGCCGGCGATCTCGTCCGCGCCGTCCGCGAGCCCGGCTCGGTCGGCACGACGCTGGTCGCGGACGCCTGATCACGCCGCGTGCCGCGGGCCCGCGCCGGCCTTCGCCAGCCAGCTAACCCGTTGACATCGCATCAGATCGTCACATCAAGGATGTTGTAAAACGATATTGTTGTAAAATAAAAATGCTGTACAACGTTCTTGCTGTACGCGGGGAAGGTCCGAGCACATGAAGAACGTCGTCGGGAAGCCAGTCACGGGAAACAACTTCTTCGGGCGTGCGCAGGAGCTGGCCGAGCTCGGCGAGATCACCCAGGACGAGCATGTCTTGCTGCTCGCCCCGAGGCGGGTCGGCAAGACGTCGCTGTTGCTTGCCCTGCAGTCGAACGTCAACCGGGACAGCTCCGCGATGAGCGTCTACGTGAGCGTCGCCGCGGCGACGAACGAGCTGCAGTTCGTCAAGATCGTGCTCCAAGCGGGTCTATGAGACCAAGCCGGGCAAGCGACTGAAGCCGAACGCGATCGCGGCATGGCTCGGTCTCCACGGGCGCCGCCTGAAAGGCGTGAAGGTTGCTGGTACCGGTATCGATCTCGAGGGTGCCTCGATCCCCGAGTGGCAGGAGGAGGCCGACAAGGCCTTCGCGGCGATCGCTGCGACCGGCACCCCGTGGTTGTTCATGATCGACGAGCTCCCGATGCTCGTGCTGCTCCTGGCCCGCCAGGACCCCAGCGGCGCTCGCGTCCGGGGCTTCCTGCAATGGTTCCGCAACCTCCGCCAGCTTCATCAGGGGATCGAGAACCTCCGCTTCGTGCTCGCCGGCTCGATCGGTCTGGACAACGTCACGCGGCGGCACCGGCTGACCGACTCCATCAACGACCTGCGCGACTGGCGGCTCGGCCCGTTCACGCGCGACAACGCCGATCGCTTCCTTGGCGAGCTCGCGCACGGTTACCAGATCAAGCTGGGTCCCGACCTCCGGGACGCGATCTGCGACCGTGCGGAATGGCTCATCCCCTACCACCTCCAGGTGATCTTCAGCGCGCTGCGCAAGGAGTGCGCTGGTGTGCCACCGACGATGACGCTGCTCGACCGCACGATCGACGCGCTCATCTCCCGAAAAGCGTACTTCACGTACTGGGACGAGCGTCTCCACGACGCCTTTGGCGCGCCCGAGGACGACCTTGCGCGTACCATGCTTGCGACCTGCGCACGCGATGCACGTGGTGCGACGATGACCAAGCTCCAGCGCAGCCTGGCGCATCAGCTCCCAGATCTTCGCGACCGGGTCACCGCCACGAGCTGGATCCTCGATGTCCTGGAGAATGACGGCTACCTCGTCGCCGATACCGGGCGGTACCGGTTTCGCTCGGGCTTGCTCCGCCGGTACTGGCTGAGTCACCTGTCATGAGGCACACGACTGCGACCTACAACCCGCACTTGCTCACGCGCGACGACCTCATCGCATCGTTCGTCGCGAGGCGTCCGCTGCTCGACGAGCTTGTCGACGATCTTCGCCGGGGTGGGCATCAGCACCACCTGCTGGTCGGAGCGCGCGGTTCCGGCAAGACGACCCTCCTCCTCCGGCTCGCTGCAGCGATCGAGGATGACAAGAAGCTCGCTCGGACCGCGATCCCGCTGCGCTTCCCCGAAGAGCAGTACAATGTGGCCCGCCCGTCGGACTTCTGGCTGAACTGCCTGGACGCCTTGACCGATGCGCTCGAGGCGCGTGGTGATCACGCCGGGAAGCGCAAGCTCGAATCGTCGGTGGCAGCGATCGAGACGCTCTCCGACGACGAGCGGACGCGAGCTGCACTGGACGCGCTGACCGGGTGGACCAAGCGCGCTGGCAGGCTCCTCGTCCTGCTCGTCGACAACCTCGGCTTGATCCTGGAGCGCCTGCGCGACTCGCAGTGGGGCCTGCGCGAGGCGCTGTCCGAGGACAACCGACTCGTCCTGATCGGTGCCACGTCGACATTCCTCGAAGAAGCCGCGGCCTACGAGTCGCCGCTGTACGACTTCTTCAACGTCCACGAGCTCGGCCAGCTATCGGAGCAGGACGCGCGGAGTGTCGTGGCACAGCTGGCGACTCGGGCAGGCGCCGGGGACGTTCAGGCGGTGCTCGACAACGATCCTGGCCGGTTCAAGGCGCTGTATGTCCTCACCGGCGGGATGCCGCGCATGCTCGCGCTGCTTGCGGGAGTGCTGGCACAGGACGGCGGACCCGCCGAGCGCGATCTCGAGCAGATGCTCGACCAGCTCACGCCGTACTACAAGGCGCGGTTCGACGAGCTCCCCGGGCAGAGCCAGATCGTCGTCGATACCGTCGCGCTGCACTGGTACGCGATCACCGCGGCGGAGTGCGCCGAGCGGACGCGGCTGGACGTCAACGTCGTCTCGGCGCAGCTCAACCGGCTGGTCAAGCTGGGCTTGCTCGCCAAGGTGTCGCTCGCCGGAGAAAGCCGGCTCGGTTTTCAACTCGTCGAGAGGTTCTTCAACGTCTGGTACCTGATGCGAGCGAGCCGGCGCGCGCGGCAACAGCTCACCTGGTTCGTCGAGTTCCTGCGAACATTCTACAGCGATGAAGAGCTCGCACGCCGCGCGCAGGTACTGCTCGACGGCACACCAGGCGCGAGCACCTGGACACATGTGCTGGCACTTGCTGCTGCGATCCCCGATGTCGCGCTCCGGCGGCGCCTGGAATGGCGCGCAGCCACGATGTTGCACGATGAGCTTCGCCGGGAGCCGATCCGCGAGATCCTGGACCTCAACGGTGTCGATGCCCATCTATCGCCCGTTCTTGACCGCGCCCGAGCGCTCAAGGCGCTACGAACCCGTCTGAGGCGCACCCCCGAGCTTTCGAAGCAGGGAACAGGGATCCTGAGGGATCCCTTGTTCTCGATCGCGATCAAAACAGCGCTCATCGAGCTCCTGCAACATGAGGGATCGAAGTTCGCACTCAAGTTAGTTGCCACTCAGCGGAAGGCGAAAAAGAACGATGAATTGTTATTCGGCGATCGCGTGATGACTGCGATCGAGCGCGGCGAAGTCCCAAGCTTGTGGGACATTACAACCGTCGACGAAGCTAGCGCCTTGATCTCCCTAGCGAACAATCCAGAAGCAGTGGCGTTCTTGATGGCCGCTATCCTGAATGCAAAAACACTCAATATGAGCATCACGACATTCCTGATCGACAGCGTTCCAGCTACTGTTCACATAGTGCTCGCATCAGCGGCGAGCGCGATCGAACGCAGCGAATGGACGAGCGCCCGAGATCTCGCTCGACAGATCTTCCAGCGGCACGGAGCAGAAAGCGCAGTCATCGAATGGACCGGCGCGGTGTCGTTCTTTCGCGCCTGCGTGCAGCATGGCCGCGCGACCGAGGCTTTTGAGCTCATCGCGGACCTCGGGTTAGGTGACCGCTGGCTACCGTTGTATGAAGCGCTGCGTATCGCCGCCGGAGATCACGATCGCATTGACCGCCTCGCGCCGGAGGTCAGGACGCCGACGGCCGAGCTTGTGAAGCGCTTGCAGCTGCCCGATCCGAAGCGGGAACTGAACCCGAGAGCCCGAAAGCCGAGACGAAAGATGCGGGCCGGGAAACCCAGCGCCCCGTGATGCATCGTTGCCGTCGAGCACGCCCAACACATGGCTGCAGCGCCCATGGACGGCCGCACCGCCTTCACAGCCGTCGGGCGAAGCTGATGCTCGGCCTGCCGGGGCCCTCGGCGTCGGGGACGGCGCCGACAATCTGGTAGCCGATACGCCGCCAGAACTCGGCGGCCTGCGGCTGCCGCGCGTCGAGCCGCGCGATCCGGAGTCGATCGCATCGGCCAGACGGCGTACCATGGCGCGCGATGAGGACAGCCGTCGTGCGGATCGGGATGCTGGGATGGCTCGCCGCGTGTGCCTCCCGTGCCGTCGAGCCGCAGCCGCCGCAGCAACCGCCGCCGGCCGCGTGCGGCCAGGGCAAGGGGCCGAGCTGCGTCGAGCTGGCGCTGCGCTATGACCGCGGCACCGGGGTCGAGCGCAGCCCCGCCAGGGCCCTCGAGCTCTATCTCGAGGCCTGCAAGCAGGGCGACGCGCGCGGCTGCAGCGGCGCGGGCGATCTCACGACGCATGGCGACGGAGTCCCCCGGGACGAGGCCCGGGGCCTGGCGCTGCGCGAGAAGGCCTGCCGGCTCGACGACGCCATCGCGTGCAACAACCTGGGCGTCGCGTACTCCGAGGGCAAGGACGGCGCGGCGGGGGTCGACCACACGCGCGCGCGGGCGTACTACGAGAAGTCGTGCAAGCTCGACGACGGCGTCGGCTGCTTCAACCTCGGCAACGTGTTTCGCCTCGGCGAGGGCACCCCGATCGATCTGCGGCGCGCGCTCGCCGAGTTCCAGCGCGGGTGCGATCTCGAGGCGGCGCTCGGCTGCACCGAGGCGGGGATCCTCTACTGGCAGGGCGAGGTCGTACCTGCCGACCTCGACAAGGCGGCGGCGCTGCTCGACCGGGGCTGCGGGCTCGGCAGCCAGGTCGCGTGCAAGAACCGCGATGCGGTGCGCGACGCGCAGAAGCCGTGAGCCAGGCGAGGCGGGTCACACGATCGGCAGCGGGTTGTCCGGCAGCCGGACCTTCCACGCCAGCCGGCGGTCGTGCGCAGCGAGCCGGATGAACAGGCTGCCGATCCCGGCGGCGCCCTGCATGTAGCCGGTGTACGACTGGCGCCAGTACGGCTGGACCCGGTTCTCGGCGTGGACCCATTCGAGCCCGCCATCACCGCGGCGGGTCGCCCGGCGGACGATGTCGTCGGCAAGGACCCGCGCGAAGTCGGCGTATCCGGGTCGTCGGTCCGGCGATGGAGCGACAGCATGAACTCGCTGATCGCCGCCGAACCGCAGCACTGGCCGACATTGTCCCAGAACCCGGGTGTGCGCGTATCGGGAATACCGCTGTACAGGACGCCGTTGACGCTGCGGCGGAACCAGTCCGCCCACACTGCATCGCCGGTGACCCGGTGAAGCTGGTCGAACAGCCGGGCGGTGCCCGCCGGGCCGTGGCAGTACCCGAGGTAATAGCGCTCCGCGCCGTCGGGCAGGGCATGCGGGATCAGGCAGCTGTCGCCCTCGGTGCGTGCGAGCGACAGCAGGTGCTGTGCCCCGGCGAGCGCGGCGTCGAGGTAGCGGCGGTCGCCGGTGGCCTCGTGGAGCCGCGCCGGTGCGAACGCCACGCCGCTGGTGCCGTGCGAGAAGTTAGGTAGCTCGCGCGCTCGTCCGGGTACATCAGCCAGCGCTTGCCGTGCGGCGTGGCCTGGGCGCGGCCCAGCAGGCCTTCGCCCAGCGCGACCGCGAGCCGGCGCGGCGGGTCGCCGCGCAGTGCCAGCAGGGTGAGGATCACACCCGCGTTGCCGTACAGCACATCGCTGGCGCGATAGGCGACGCCGCCGCCCGGGGCCGGCGTGGCGGCGCGCTTCAGACGATCCACCGCGTCGGCGATCCACCCGGCGATACGCGGGTCGGAGGTCTCGCCGGCGAGCGCGCCGAACAGCGCTCGAGCGTCGCGCCGGCGGTCAAGGTGCCACCGATCCGGGCCTCGATGGCGACCATCTGCGTCCAGACGGCCGAGATGAACACCTTGCGATCACCGAACCGGCCGTCCGGGACGTCGGCGGACCATGGCCCGGCTCTACACGCTCGTCGGCAAGACGGCCGGCCGGGCCAGCGCCGCGCTCGAGCGCGGCCAGGAGCTGGTCGCTCTCCACGCAGCCCACCTGGTGGCCCAGGTCCCCAAGCGCTCGCCGGCGCGTCGGGCGCGCTGACCTGCTGCGGACCGGACGCCACGTGACGCCGCGCTGGAGCGATGGGCTCGGCGCGGCGTCGCCGTTTCGGGGTCAGGCTCCTCGGGCCCCTTCGTGGACGAACGAACGAACCGGGATGAGCATCGTCCTACCCAAGAACTCGAAGCTCCACGCCGGCCCCTCGCGCGATGGCGCCGGGCGCGATCTGATGCGCCCGCGCTCTTGGCGAGCGCGACCTCTGGCGACGGCCGCTCGGGTCTGCTATCGGCGAACGACATGGGTCAGTCGGAGCAGCTCGCCCAACGAACGTTTGCCGAGGAGAC
>JBGQCL010000495.1:0-8586 GCA_041495365.1 Kofleriaceae bacterium
CATGCGGCGCCTGCTCGATCGCCGGTCCGGTCGCCGGTCCGGTCGCCGGTCCGGTCGCCGGTCCGGTCGTCGAAGCCGATCACCGCGCGCTCCAGCACGGCCATGCGGATCGCGACGCCCCAGCTGACCTGCTGCAGGATCACCGCGCGCGGGCTGTCGGCGACCTGCGGCGCGAGCTCGACGCCGCGATTGATCGGTCCGGGGTGCATGACGATCGCGTCGGGCTTGGCGAACCCGAGCGTGCGCTCGCTGAGCCCGAACGTGCGCGACAGCTCGCGGGTGTTGGGGAACCGCGGCGCCTCGCCGTCGAACCGCTCGTGCTGGATCCGCAGCATCATCACGACGTCCACGCCGTCGAGCCCGTCCTCGAGCCGGGTGACCAGCCGGACCCGCTCGCGGGTCACGTCGCCGCCGATCAGCTCGATGCCGCGCGGGATCAGCGTGAGCGGCGCGACCAGCCGGATCCGGGCGCCGAGCTTGGCCAGGCACAGCACGTTCGAGCGCGCGACCCGCGAGTGCGCGATGTCGCCGACGATCGCCACTTCCAGACCTTCGATGGAGTGGGGGCCTTCCCGTGACCCCCCTTTAGGGGAATGGACCGGCAGAGCCGGTCCATTCACCCCCCCGCGCGTCGCGTCGCGCGGATCTTCCACCGACGGCGCCGCGCCAGGTGCCGCCGGCTTGCCCTTGATCCGCCGGATCGTCGCGGCATCGAGCAGCGCCTGGGTCGGGTGCTCGTGCTGGCCGTCGCCGGCGTTGACCACCGCGCAGCTGACATGGCCGGCCAGCATCGCCGCCGCGCCGCCGAACGAGTGCCGGACCACGATCACGTCCGGCGACATCGCCTCGAGGTTCTCGGCGGTGTCGATCAGGGTCTCGCCCTTGGAGATCGACGACGCCGAGCTCGAGATGTTGATCGCCTCGGCGGACAGCCGCTTGGCGGCGATCTCGAACGACGTCCGGGTCCGGGTCGAGGCCTCGAAGAACAAATTGATGACGGTGCGACCGCGCAGCGACGTCAGCTTCTTGATCGGCTCGCTGGCCAGCGCCATGTAGCGATCGCCGTGATCGAGGATGCGCACGATCTCCGCAGCATCGAGGTCGGCGATGCTGACGAGGTGGCGCGGCACGTCCCCTCGTATAGCAGAACCGCCACCGGCGGGGGCGGGCGGCGAGCCGTGAGATCGCGGGGATCGGCGTCAGTCGCAGGCGGCGGTGGCGGTCAGCGCGCGGGATTCCGCGAGGCGCCCAGAAACGCGCAGCGCGGATCGGGTACCGTAGGGTCGGGGAGGCACCCGGTGGTGAGCTACGCAGACAAGTCGGGAGGGTCCCAGGGATCACGACCCGAGGCGCACTCGCACCACCCAGCTCCGGGCAAGCAGACCCTGGTCGAGCAGATCGTCGCGCCCGTCGTGCAGCAACGCGCAGCCGACGAGCACAACGCGAGCGACGAGGCGATCGTGCATGCCGCGGCGTCCAGGGGGCTGGCGACGCCCGCCTCGCCCTTGCCGTGCTCGGACACGCTCCAGCGCGCGTTCGGTCGCCACGACGTCTCGTCGATCCGGGCTCACACCGGCGCCGAAGCGGCTGCGTCCGCACAGGCCATGGGTGCCGAGGCGTACGCGACGGACGATCACGTCGTCCTGGGCCGCAGTGCCGATCTGCACACTGTCGCGCACGAGGCCGCGCATGCCGTTCAGCAGCGCGGCGGCGTCCAGCTGAAAGGCAGGGTCGGCGCCATCGGTGACCCCTACGAGCGCCATGCCGATGCAGTCGCGGATCGGGTGGTCGCCGGTCAGTCCGCCGAAGATCTCCTGGACCGCGGCGCCGCGAGCGGCGCGCCCGGCGCGATGCAGGCGGTCCAGCGCAAGGAGGGCAAGGACGACGGGAAGATCCTCGAGAATCAGGCCAGCCTCAAGGGAACAGACGTCGAGATCATGCCGATCGCCGGCAGCGCGGCGGCGCGCATCGCGGTCAGGTCGCCGCGCAGCCACCGAGTTTGCTGGCGGCGACTTGGTCGAGTGTGAGCTCAGCGCGCGGGACACGGTCGCACGGCCGCGCCGGCGACCTGCGTCGCGTCGTGCCGAGCGTGCGGGGGCGAACCGGTTACTTGCCTGTTCCGCTACCCTCTTGCCGCGTACGCAAGGCTTCTGCGCGAGCATCGGCTGCCCGCAGCTTCTGACGAGCTCGCTCGACATTCGCGCGAACGCGCGGTAGGCGCTCGGTGTAGAACTTCTCCGGCATTCCTGGGTCCTCGACAACTGCATGGAGCACGTCGATGCCGTAGCGCACGTAGACCAGTGGTCCTGCGCCATAGAGCGCGATGTCGAAGACGGTTTCGTTGCATTTAAGCGCGTCGAATGGATCCTCCGCGAGCAGGTCACGACCGAATTCCTTTGCGCAGAGGATCGCTGCGCGCAGCTGATTGCGAGCGTGATCGGTTTGATAGCCGGGCAGGTAGGCGACGTTGTGTGCTCGGCCTTGGAGGCACGAGATGGGGTCCATCACTCGCAGCGTCGCTACCGGCGTGTCCTGTGCATCAACGATCGTGGCCTTGATGCTGTCGTAGTAGATCTTTCGGATGCCCGCGAGCGAACCGAGGAAATCGATCTGCCGCGGATGACCGTCGTCGTCGACGAAGACAACGACGCCGGTGTTGGGCGTGTTCATGTCATCGAGCGTTGCGAGCCTCGGCCGTCCGCCAAGACGGCGCGCGCACTCCTTGACCGCTTCATGCGATCCCAGGAAGTCGATGTCCTTGCTGGTGTACGGAGCCCCGGCGGCGAGCTCGGTCACTCGGTCTTCGTAGTAGCTGGCCCAGAAATTCAGAGCCTGCCCACCGACCAGCATGACGGGATGCTTGAGATCGTTCAGCTTCGCGAGAATGCGCGACGCCTGCTCGTACGTAAGCGGCGGTGAGACAGGTTCCTCACCCACGTGTCAGCGGTGCCGCTTCAGTTGACCGAAGTCAATCCGGACACGCTCACGCGGAAACCCGAAGGCGCTGTTTTCGACACGCAGTTGTTCGCGGGACTTCTCACCCGAAGCGAGCGCACGAGCATCCGCCTCGCGGGAAGCAGCCTTTTCTTGGGCACGCGCCGCCGCGTTCAGAGGTTCCATGGGGGGCGATTTCGGCTCCATGGGGATCGATTTGAATTATAGGAACGAACCGAGCTCGAGGTTAGCGAAATGTTCGGGAAATCGTTACGCGCTGAGCTAAGGGACTACAGCTGTTTGCGCATCAGGGGAGGACGGACCTTGACCGCTGCTGCCATAGCACGTCGCACGTGGCGGCGTCAGCGACCTGGTCACAGGAGGCTGTGGCGTTGCTCCTCCGACATCGGCTGAGTGCATACAGAGCGCGGTGGGTTGGCCACGGAGTAGCGGCTGGCCCGGGGCGTACGACCCGGGAGCTTTGGGCGTGGCGTGCTGGTTCGTACCGTACGCGATGATTCTAAGCAATTTCAATCAGATAAGATAAGATAACAGAATCGGCTTGTGTCAACTCCTGGAGGGTTCGGTTCTAATATGTGGATTTAATTTCAGAAACTCGGCCTGCAGGCCCAGATCTTCCTCGGAGCCGTTTGGCCTCCCGCCCGTAGGTCTGGCGCCGGCTGCGCGGCGGCCGGCGCTCCCTGGCCGCTGCCGATCGGCTCGGTGTTCGTGGCCACGCGGTTCGCGAGGGTCCCAGGGATCCCGATCCGAGGCGCACTCGAACCACCCGGCTTCGGGCAAGCAGACCCTGGTCGAGCAGATCGTCGCGCCGGTCGTGCAGCAACGCGCAGCCGACAGCCACGACCCGACCGACGAGGCCACCGTGCATGCCGCGGCGTCACGGGGGGTGGCGACGCCCGCCTCGCCACTGCCGTTCTCGGATACGCTCCAGCGGGCGTTCGGCCGCCACGATGTCTCGTCGATCCGGGCACACACGGGTGCCGAAGCGGTTGCTTCCGCGCAGGCCATGGGTGCCGACGCCTACGCAGCCGGCGACCACGTTGTCCTGGGGAACCGCGCCGATCTGCACACCGTCGCGCACGAGGCCGCGCATGCCGTTCATCAGCGCGGCGGCGTCCAGCTGAAAGGCAGGGTCGGCGCCATCGGTGACCCCTACGAGCACCATGCCGATGCAGTCGCGGATCGGGTTGTCACTGGCCAGTCGGCCGAGGACCTCCTGGATCAAGGCGCCGCGACCGGTGCGCGCGGCGCGATGCAGGAGGTCCAGCGCAAGGAGGGCAAGGACGACGGGAAGATCCTCGAGAATCAAGCCAGCCTCAAGGGAACGGACGTCGAGATCCCCGCGCTCGAAGGCGCGCTGCTGGCCACCCGGAAGGAGGCGGTCAAGCTGGGTCTGCTGTCGCCGGCGTCGTTCGACGCCGGCCTGGCGCTGTCCCAGGCCTCGACGCTCGCGCGAACATCCGGGTCGTTCATCAGGCCGCGATCCGCGATCTGCTTTCGCAGATCGGCGACGCGTTCCTTCGACTGCACAGCAAGCGCTGCACGCTCCTGGTCGAGGCGGACCGCGGTGCGTACGCGCTCGCGCGCGCCGTCCAGATCCCGCCGAACAGATCGTGCATCTGCTGCGCGGTCTTGCCGGCCTTCATCTTGGCCAGCTTTGCCTTCTCTTCGGGGGCAAGGCTGCGTTCGAGGGTCGCGAGCCAGTGCTCAGCCTCGCTCGCGCCGGCGGATAGGCCGGGCGGGCCGTTGCCTTCGGCAGCGGCATGGGGTGGCGTCTTGGTCCCTGCCTCTGCGCTGGCATCGTGGGCGACGCTCGGGTGGCTGCTGGTCGGCGTACCGTGCTCGGAGCTCGATGCCGGACTCTCGGCGCTGGAAACTGGCTCCGGCGTGGTCTCGCCCGCCACGCGCAGCACCTTCACGCCGTTCTGGTCGACCACCTCGAGCGGCTTCCCGGCGAGAGCCCGTGCATTCCGGGCGCCCTGCACCGAGAGCGCGGTCAGCCCGCCCGTCACGATGAGCTGCGTGACGAGCACCGCCATGGCGCGCTGCTTGTCCTCGGGCGTACCGGCCCCGTTCTCGATCCTGGTGAGCTCGGTGAATGTGATGTCGGTGAGCGCGACCAGTTGAACGACATCAGCGCTGGCGGCGGTTAACGCCGATGCGCGAGACAAGGAGCGCGCCGACGAGATCAAGGCACTCAAGGATCGGGTGTCGCTAGCCGCCGGTGACGGCGAGATTCGCTTCCATGCTGAGGACCTCCACAAGCTGGTACGACTACTGACCGGCGTCGATGATGCCATCATTGCAGCTGGAATCGTCGACCGCCATTGGCGCGTTCCCGCCGAGCGGCTGCAGGAGCTGGCCAAGCAGGTGCCAGCGATGGATCTCAAGACGGAGCGTTCACTCGACAACAAGACTCATGCCCTCGCCGAGGTCATGATCAACGCGGTCTCGATACGGAACTTCCTGTCGGATGCCGTACATACCGGTTGCGTCGTCGTGCTCGGGTAGGCGGCAACGGATCCTGGGCCTCTCCACCGACGGACTCGACGATGTTCCAGCTTACGCGCCGCGTCAGTCGCAGGCGCCGGCGCCGCAGTCGCACGGCGCCGGGCTGCCGGTGAGCGCGCAGCGGTCGGCGGCCTGGCGGTCGGGCGGCAGCAGGAAGCGCTGGACCATGCGCAGCGCGGCGGGCTTGCGGTTGATCCCAGAGTGGGTGCCGTTGTCCTTGGCCGGCGGCTCGTTGGTGTCGGGCGGCAGCGGCGTCGGTGGTCGTCGAACACGACGATGCCGCTGGGGAACGCCCCGGGCGCCGGAGCCAGGCCCCACGGCGCCTGCGGGTTGCAGTCCGGGGCGAGCTCCGCGGGCCCTGTGCCGGCGTTGTCACCGCATGCGGCGAGCGCGGCACCGAGGGCGCCGGCCGCCGAGGGTCGCGAGGACCGGACTCGTCGCCTCGAAGCACACCCGATGTGGCCGAGCGCACGGATGGGATATACCTCGGCTCACCGCGTGTATGTCCCGCTGCTCGACCGGCTCCTGTACCGGCATCCGTTCGAAGGGCGCAGCGCCCGGCGCTACGCGCGCGATGCCCGGCCGGCGTTCGGCGACCTCGACCGGCTGCTCGACCACCTCGCGCCCCAGCTCGCCGGCGGCGGGCGGCGGTTGCTCGATCTCGGCTGCGGGCCCGGGACGCTCGCGCGGCGGGCGGCGGCCCGGTTCGAGGCGCTGCACGTCGTGGCGATCGATCCCAGCCGCGACTTCGCCCGCCCCGGCGTGGTGCGCGCGGCCGGCGAGGCGCTGCCGCTCGCCGGGCGCTCGATCGACGTCGCGATCTGCCTGTCATCGATCCGCTACGTTCGCGACCGCGCCGCCACGCTGGGCGAGCTGCGCCGGGTCGTGCGCGGCTCGCTCGTCATCGTCGAGCTCGATCCCGACGCCGAGCCGGAGCGGGTCGCCCACCACGCCGGGCGGCTCGGCTCGGTGATGCTGCGTCAGCTGTTCGGGCCGCTCATGCTGCGCACCGCGCCGCCGGCTGCGGCGATCGCCACACTCGCCACCGAGGCCGGGTTCACGCTGCGTGCCCTGGCGCCCGATCCGATCCAGCCTGTCTACATCATGGAGCTCGCGTGATGCGGGGCTGGATCCGGCGCACCGCCGAGCTTCGCGGTGAGCTGGCGGCGATCGCCGGCGATGATCCGCGCTGGTGGCTGCTCGCCGGGGGCACGGCGCTCGTCGAGCGCTGGCCGGAGCGCCCGGGCTACATGGCGTCCGACGCCGAGCCCGGCACCGATACCTTCATCGGCCACCGCGCCGCGCCGCCCGCCGATCCGCTGCGCGATGCGATCGACCGTGCGCGGGCGGCCCGCACCGCGCTGCGCGATCTCGAGGGGGCGCTCCCCGAGCAGCCGCTCGCGGTCACGATCGCCCGCGGCGCGCGCGCGATCCTCGAGCCGAGCGCGCTCGACGCCGCGGCGTTCGCGATCGGCCGGCACTGCGTGATCGCGGCGCTCGACGATCCGACGCTGCCGGCGCAGCTGGCCGCCGCCGCGCGCGGGACCGCGCCGCCGCCGTGGCGCGGGCCGACGCCGTTCGTCTGCGTGTCGATCGGCGATGATCCGATCGAGACCGCGCGCCACGGCCACCGCCGGGCGTGGCGCGACGGGCGCGGTCCGTGGCTCGGCCTCGGTCGCGCCGGCGAGCTCACCACCGTGTCGACCTGCCACCTGGTCGTCGACGGCTACGGCCACGCGACCCTGACCGGCCGGATCCACGCACTGCTCGAGGCCACCGCCCGCGGCGCGTGGTCGGCCGCGCACCCTGCACATCACCCGCACGGCTCGAGCTCGCACCTCCACGCCGCGCTGCCGGCGCTGACCCCGGTCGCGGGCGCCATCCCGCTCGGCGTCGCCTGGCAGGATCTGGTCGGCCCCGGCGTGCGCGCGCTGCCGCTGGCCTACGCGGTCGGCCGGATCCTGCACCACGCCAGCGCCCTGTCGGAGGCGCGGCCCGGTGCGCGGTCGGGCGCGCAGTTCTCACCGACGCTGCAGATCCCGGTCGCGCCCGGCCGGCTCGACGATCCCGAGCGGCGGCGGCGGCGCGCCACGGCCGCGATCGTCAGCGTGCGGTTCGCCGCCGGCGAGCCCGAGCCGTTCGAGCGGTTCGAGGCCCGCGCCCGCGGCGTGCTGCAGCGCGAGACCCTGGGCGTCGGGCTGTGCGCGCGGCTGCTCGCCGCGGCCCGCGCCGCGCCGGCGCCGCTGGCCTGGAAGCGCCGCGGGTTCTCCGCCGCGCGCCCGCCGTGGCTCGACCGCGTGTCCGACGTGCTCGGCGGCCGCGCGTGCGTGTCGCGGATCCGGATCGACACGCCGCTCCCGCCGTCGTGCGCCGTGTCGGGGCCCAGCCGCCACGCATCGGCCGGCGATCCGCTCGGTGCGTGCGTGGTCACCGTGGTCGCCGACGGCGATCGCGCCGCGATCACGGTGTGCGGCTCCGGCCTGGCCGGCTCGTCCGCCGGCGCGCGCGGCCTGCTCGACGCCATCCTCGCGTTGACCGCCGAGCCGGGAATGCTGCGGCGCGCCGTGACGTAGGTAGGGGCGTGGCCCCGCTGTGTTGCCCTCGCTGCCGTCTGCTCCAGCGCGGGCGGTCGTGCCTGGACTGCGGCGAGCCCACCACCGCGCTCGACGGCCTGACCCGGCCGCGGATCGCCGGGCTGGCCACCGCGCCCAGGCAGCCGGCCCAGGGCTGGCGCGACGCCGTCGCGCTGTACACGACCGCGTTCGGCTCGCTCGGCGCGGCGGGCGCGGCGGTCTTGATCACTGGCTCCGCCTGGGGGGCGGTGCTCGGCCCGGTGGTCGGGCTGTTCGGCTACAAGAAGCAGTTCTGGAAGGCGGTGGTCCGGCGGCGGCCCCGGCTCGCCGCCGTGCCGCCCCGGCTGCGCCCGCCCGGCGCGCCGCTGGTCGGCGTCGCCCGGCCGTTCGAGCGCACGGTCGCCGGCGGCGCGCTCGCGGTCGCGACGACGGTCGAGAGCAGCCAGGCGGCTTCCGGGTGATCCTGGTTCTGGCTCTGGACGAAGAGCGTGCAGCGATCCGGGTCGAGGCCCGAGGCGATGAGGAGCGCCGCCAGGGAGAGCGTCGA
>JBGQCL010000496.1:0-8552 GCA_041495365.1 Kofleriaceae bacterium
GGCGCGCTGTTCGACGGCGCGCTCACCCTCGACCAGGCGGTCGCCGAGACCGAGGCCCGCCTCGCGCGCGAGGGCTCGCCGCACCGCGCCAGCAACCTGGTGTTCGCCACCGGCTGGGCCCGGCGCCTGATCCACACCCACACCAGCGTGTTCTACGTCTGGGCCGTGCTCGACCACCTGCTCGCCGCCGGCGAGTCGCGCTGCTTCGTGCCGCACTCGCCGGCCGAGGCCACCACCAGCGCGTGCTCGCGGCTGCTCGCCGGCCGCGACCACCCGGCCGACGTGCTGCGCGACCGCCTGATCGACGTCTACGTCCACAAGCAGACCTCGCGCGCGCCGCTGGTCCCCAACCACCCGCACTGCACCCACGTCGTCGCGCCGCAGACCGACCATCGTCGATGACGCCGGCCGATGCTATCATCCGTGCTGATGCGAAGCGCACGTGCCAAGGTCGTGAACGGCAAGATCGTCACGAGGGCCAAATTCCCCAACGGCACGAAGCTGTTTCTCGTGGTCGACGAGCCGCAGCCCGAGGTCGAGCTCGATGACGACGACGAGAAAGCGTTCGACGAGGCCATGGCGTCCGTGCGCCGCGGCGAGGCGATTCCACTCGAGACGTTCCGCACGATCCTGCAGCGCCTCTGATCGGCTTCGATCTGTGGCATGGCGGCGGGATTTGCAATCAACATCGCTCCGCGGGCACTGACGGACGTTGCGTCCGTCGCTCAGTGGTGGCGGAAGAACCGGCTGGGTGCGCCGCGTTTGTTCCAGGAAGAGCTGGACGAGGCACTGAGCGCGATCGCGGACGGTCCCGAGATTGGACCGCGTATACCGCTGCGTCGATATCCGAACGCCCGCTCGTATGTGCTGCAACGAACGGGGTACATCGTCCTCTACAACGTGGACCCGGATGCGAAGGAGGTCACCGTCGTTCGAGTTCGCCATGGCAAGCGCCGCCCGTTGAAGCGTCGGTAGGTCGTCGTACCGGGCCAGCAGATAGACCCGGCTGATCGAGGGGGTCTACGTCCACACGGAGCCGCCGCGCGCGCTGCTGGTCCCAACCACGCGCACGGCGTCTCGCCGCTGCCCGCACCCGCGGCGAGACAGCTCGCATCGCTCACTCGTCTGGTGGTGGACCGCCGTCGAGAAATCGAGCGCATCGGCGAGGCTGCTCAGCGTCTGGCGGCGATACGTGCTGATGTTGGCGGCGTTGACGTGGGTGACCTGCTCGAGCAGACGTAGCACCGAGGTATGGTCTAGCAAAGCCCCCGCCGGCTTCGCTAGCCCGCTGGAAGACGTGCGGCTGATACTCGAACGTGTGGATCGCGCTCGCCATCTGCTCGAGGTCCAGTCCCGCGAGCGCGGGAAACGCTCGCGCCTGAACATGCTGGTCCGTTGCGGCCAGCGTGACCGCATATGGAGTCGGTGCTCACCTGCGGAGAGGAGACCGCGTCGTAGCGCTGCGCGCAACTAACCGCACGGCGAGTCTCGTACGATGCCCTGACAACTGGGTTCATTTTAATGAAATCAATCAGTTGCGTAGGGCGCGGTGATCTCTAGAACGGCGTGGCGACCGCGAGATGAAGCGCGACGTCGTCGCCGAGGTCGTTCGACTGGTAATACTCGGCGCTGGCCTTGATCCGGATGTTCTCGCTGATCCGGACCGATCCGCCCGCGGTGTAGCGCAGCAGTCGCGCATTGGACGACAGCCCGCTCGACACCAGCGCGTTGCCGAACCGGAGCAGCCCGTCGAACCGCGCGAACAGATCGACCGCGCCGAGCGGAACACCGAGCTCGCCGTAGAACCCGTGCTTGAGGAAGTGGTCGTCGCTGATCCCCGGCGTGCCGGGGAGGTAGCGCCAGATGTTGGGCGCGGCGCTCACCGCGATCTCGGTGCGCCGCACCAGGTACTCGGCGCGCAGCACCACGCTGTCGAGGTTGACCACCATGTCCGCGCCGCCGATCGCGAAGCCGAGCTGGCGCTCGGAGTCGTAGTGCCCGGCCATGACCGACGCGCCGAACGTGACGCCGTGCCCGGTGGTGTCGAAGTCGATGGTGCCCGACAGCCGCGCGCCGGCCGCGGGCTCGGAGTTGTTGTCGACGTAGTAGTGGTTGGGATCGCGCGACGAGATGAAGTCGAGGTCGCCGTTCTGGGCCGTGCCCTTGGGCCCCGACAGGATGTACGCCGCGTAGTCGACCCGGCCGCCGCCGACGAACCGGGTGCCGAGCAGCTCGACGCCGTTGTCGACCCACGGCGCGGGCAGGATGCCCTCGTTCCAGCCGGTGTGGTGCAGCATGCGGCCCATGTCGTAGGGCAGCGGCTTGTCGTTGCTGTGGTGGTTCGCCGGATCGCCGCGCTGCGGGAAGCTGCCGAACTCCGGGGTCAGCCGGCCGATCCGCACGCTGAGCTCGTCGGCGGCGCGCAGGTCGACGTACGCGCCGGCGGCCTCGAAGCCGTGACAGGCGAAGCAGACCTTGACGCTCGCCGCGGCGTTGCTCGTGAAGTCAACGCTGTACTTGAGCGACAGCTCGGCGGTCATGCCGTCGAAGGTGTCGGCGTGAAACTTCAGGTCGGTCGGCACCACGAGGTAGTCGAGCTGGAGCGATCCGGCGAGCGTGTGGTGGGTCTCGGCGCGCGCGACCGCCGCCGCGGCGGCGGCGACTGCGAAGGTGGTGGAGATCGCGAGCGCGGCGGGCAGCTTCACGTCTTCACCACGAACGCGATCTTGACCGTGACCTGGACGTCGCCGACGTCGGGCGCCTGCTCGGTGCGGACCTCGGCGAGCGCGGCGGTGAGGCAGGCGTTGGTCGCCTGCGTCGGCCCGCTCGTGCGGACGTCCTGGGCGCGGCGGGTCTCGCCGATCGTGAAGCGCGCGATCACGGTCTGGGGCGCGGGCGGCAGGCAGCGCGCGATCGCGGCCCACTGGCGATCGACCGCGCGCGCGACCTCGCCGCGGGGCAGCGAGCCGGCGACCTCGACGCCGTCGATCTGCGCGCGCAGCTCGCGCGGCAGCGCCGGAGCCGGGGCGGGGGCGGCTGGCGGTGCCGCGGGCGGCGGCGGCGGCGGGAGCTCGGCCGCCACGGGCGTGGCGGGGGTGGCGGGCGCTGCAGCCCTGCGTGCCTCGGACGGCGCGGGCGGCGCGGCCGGCTCGCGCGCCGAGGCGTGAGCCGGGCGCGGGCGATGGCGGTGGTGGGCCGGCGGGTGCGCCGGCGGCGCCGCGCTCGCGGTGCGCGGGGCCACGGCCACGGGCTCGACCACCGGGTCGGCCGCGGGCTCCGGCGGCGCGGGCGGGTCCGCCGCCGGCGCAGCGGCCGCCGGGGCGACCTCGGGCGCGGCCGCGGCCGGGGGAGCGGGCGAGGCAGCCACGATCGCGACCGGCGCGGCGGCCGCCGGGGCAGCGTGCGCCGCGGCGCGCCCGCCGTCCCCGACCCAGCCGGCGTCGACCGCGTACCAGGTCACCGCGCCGCCTGCGCACGCCGCGACCAGGCCGGCGGCGAGCCAGCGCCTGCGCGACCGGCCGGGGCTGACCGGCTCGGTGCGCTGGCGCGCCTCGGGCCCGAGCCGGACCTGGTCGAGCGCCTCGATCACCTCGTGCGCGCCGGCGTAGCGGTCCGCCGCCCGGCGCCGGGTCAGCCGCGCGACGATGTCCTCGAGCTCGCGAGGGATCACCAGGTGCGGTGTGCGCTCGGTGATCCGCGGGATGTCGCGCGCGGCGCGCGCCGACATCACCTCCAGGATGTGGCCGTCGAACGGCGCCATGCCGCCGGTCAGCATCTCGAACAGCGTCATGCCGAGCGCGTAGAGGTCGGCGCGATGATCGATCGCCTTTCCGGACAGCTGCTCGGGCGCGGCGAACGCCGGCGTTCCCATGGTCATGCCGCTCTCGGTCAGCCGGGCATCGCCCTGGTCGACCGACAGCGCGAGGCCGAAGTCGACGATCCGCGGCACCGGCCCGTCGGGCCCCGGCGACACCAGGATGTTCTCGGGCTTGAGATCGCGGTGGATGATCCCGGCCGCGTGGGCGTGGGCCAGCCCCTTGCAAATCGCGCGGGCCAGCGGGATGACGCGCGCCGGCGCCATCGGCAGGTCGGCGATCAGCGACACCAGCGACGGACCGTCGACGTGGTCCATCACGATGTAGAGCAGGCCGTGGCCGGTCTGGCCGAAGTCGACGACCTTGACGACATTGGGGTGATCGAGCTGGCTGGCGCGCTCGGCCTCGCGGGTGAACCGCGTGCGCATCGCGGCGCTCGCCGCGTGATCGCCGAGCAGCACCTTGACGGCGTAGCGCTTGTTCGGCAGTTGGGCGTGGTGCGCCAGGTACACCCGGCCCATCCCGCCCTCGCCGATCAGCTTGTCGATCGTGTAGTGGCCGATCTGCGTGCCGAGCATCGGATCGCGCTCGGCGATCACGACCTCGGCACCATCGGCGGGGCAGCGCGGATAGTCCTTGTGGTAGATCGCGCCACACGTCGAGCAGCACCACACTGCGCGCGGCTGCTCGGTCGCCATCCGGGACATCCCGCTGTCTAGCGTACGCAACTTCCCCGATCGTTCAAAGCACCGCATGTGGGGCTCACTGCGCACGGTTCGTACAGCGCACACGGGTCCCGGAGGGTAGACTCGGGTGTGTCTCGCCCGCTGTGCCAGGCGATCGAGCTGCGCTTCGCCGGCGCGCGCAGCGGGCAGGCCGGTGGCGTGGTGCACGTGGAGATCCCGGTCGACGGGGCGTGGTACCGCGCGCGCCTCGCGATGCTGCCGGTCGCCAGCGTCGTGGTCGAGCTGCCGTGCACCGACGGCTTCGAGCTCAGCCTGCGGTGGAACGATCGCTGGATCAACGGCGACGGCGCGCCGCGCGCGGCGAGCTTCGACGACAGCTTCCTGGTCGAGACCAACGACCTCGCGCTCGCCGGCGTGTGGCTCGATCACGAGGTGCGGTCCGGGCTGCTCGCGTCGCGCTACGTGCCCTGCCAGCTGTCGGAGCGCAACACCGCGCTGCTGCTGCGCGACGGGCGGTGGATCCACCAGGTATGCAACGACGAGGTCTCGGCGGTCCGGGCGGAGGGCGAGCCGTCCGAGCACCGGATGGCGGACATGCTGGCGGCGTCGCTGCTGCTCGCGACCCGGCCGACGCGCTGGGCGCACGCGTTCGCGCGCGTCGCGGTGGCGCTCGGCGGCCGGTCCACGGCGCGGATCGAGGTCGGCGGCAAGCCGGTGCTGCGGGTCCGCCGCCGCAGCGTCGACGTCCAGGTCCGGGTGGTCCGCCGGCTCGGCCCGGGCGATCCCGGCCGGCTGCGTACAGTGATCGGCGCGCATCGCATCGCCAGCGGCGGGGAGACCTTGTCGCTGATCTCGGAGGGCCTGCCGCGCGCCGCCTGGCCGCCGCCCGCCGATCCGAGCGCCGGCACGCTGTACATCGACCCCCGCGCCGCCGCGCTGATCGACGCCGCGCGCCCGAGCTCGACGATCGTCCGGCCCCACGACGTCGAGATCGCGTTCGACGGCGCGCTCGCCGATCGCGACCGGCTGGGCGCTGCGGTCGAGCTCGCGGCGCACTGGGCGTGCGACGCCCGCGCGATGGGCCCCTATCGCTGACCGAATGCGTCGGAAAACCGTGGTTTTTTGGGCGCCCCGGCGCGTTGAGAACCTGCGCTGCGCAGGCTAGAAATGCTGCGCGATGTCGGACGTAACCGCTCCCAATATCACGCCGATCTCCATCGAAGCGGAGATGACGAGCTCGTTCATGGACTACGCCATGAGCGTGATCGTGTCGCGGGCTCTGCCCGACGCCCGCGACGGCCTCAAGCCGGTTCACCGCCGGATCCTGTTCACCCAGCGCGGCCTGAACAACACGTACAACCGGCCGTACCTCAAGTGCGCCCGCGTCGTCGGCGAGGCGATGGGCAAGTACCACCCGCACGGCGACTCGTCGATCTACGACGCCCTGGTCCGCATGGCCCAGGACTTCGCGATGCGCTACATGCTGGTCGACGGCCAGGGCAACTTCGGCTCGGTCGACGGCGATCCGCCGGCGGCCATGCGCTACACCGAGTGCCGGATGAGCAAGCTCGCCGGCGAGCTGCTCGCGGACATCGACAAGGAGACCGTCGACTGGCAGTCCAACTACGACGACAAGGAGCTCGAGCCGACTGTCCTGCCGACCAAGGTCCCGAACCTCCTGATCAACGGCTCGTCGGGCATCGCGGTCGGCATGGCGACCAACATCCCGCCCCACAACCTGGGCGAGGTCATCGACGGCGTGCTCGCCCTGATCGCCGACCCGCGGCTGCCCGACGACGACCTGCTCAAGCTGGTGCCCGGGCCCGACTTCCCGACCAGCGGCGTGATCCAGGGCCGGGTCGGCATCCTGTCGGCGTACCGGACCGGGCGCGGCAGCGTGGTGGTGCGCGGCGTCGCCCACAGCGAGGAGATCCGCAAGGACCGCACGGCGATCGTGGTCACCGAGCTGCCGTACATGGTCAACAAGTCGCGCTGGATCGAGGCGACCGCCGAGCTGGTCCGCGACAAGAGGCTCGAGGGCATCTCCGACATCCGCGACGAGTCCGATCGGACCGGGATGCGGGTCGTGATCGAGCTCAAGCGCGACGCCGACGACAAGGTCGTGCTCAACAACCTGTTCAAGCAGACCCAGCTCCAGACCTCGTTCTCGATCAACATGCTGGCGATCGTCGAGGGCAAGCCGGTGCTGCTGTCCTTGCGCCGCGCGCTGCAGGTGTTCATCGACCACCGCCGCGACGTGGTCACCCGCCGCACCCTGTTCGACCTCCGCGAGGCGCGGGCGCGCCGCGAGACCGTCGAGGGCCTCGGCCTGGCGGTGATCAACATCGACCGGGTGATCGAGATCATCCGGTCGAGCAGGGACACCGACGAGGCCAAGGGCCGGCTGATCGACGAGCCGATGTCAAGCCTCCACGGCTTCCTCGAGCGCGCCGGGCGCCCGGCCGACGAGGTCGCCGCCGCAAGCGCGCGCGGCATGGTCAAGCTGACCGCGCGCCAGGCCCAGGCGATCCTCGACATGCGGCTCGGCCGGCTGACCGGCCTGGAGCGCGACAAGCTCGAGGCCGAGTACAAGGAGCTGTGGCAGCTCACCGACTACCTCGAGAGCCTGCTCGCCGACGAGTCCAAGCTGATGGCGGCGATCATCGACGAGCTGCGCCAGCTCAGGACCGAGTTCGCGGATGACCGGCGTACCCTGATCGTCGACGCCGAGGGCGAGATCCTGACCGAGGAGCTGATCGACCAGGAAGACATGGTCGTGACCCGCACCCACCTCGGCTACATCAAGCGCACGCCGGTCGACGAGTACGAGGCCCAGGGCCGGGGCGGCCGCGGCATCACCGGCGCGACCTCGATGGAGGGCGACTTCATCGTCGACATGTTCGCGGCGTCGACCCACGACCACCTGCTGCTGTTCACCGACAAGGGCCGCGCCTACTACAAGAAGGTGTTCGAGCTGCCCGAGGGCTCGCGCACCGCCAAGGGCCGCGCGATCGTCAACGTGCTCGACCTCCAGGAGGGCGAGCAGGTGGTCGCGATGCTGCCGTTCAACGAGTTCCGCGCCGACACCTGCGTGTTCTTCGCGACCCAGTCCGGCACGGTCAAGAAGACCGAGCTGTCGCAGTTCGAGAACGTCCGCCAGAGCGGGATCAAGGCGATCACGATCGAGGACGGCGACCGCCTGATCAAGGCCGAGCTCACGACCAAGGCCCACGACGTGCTCCTGACCTCGGCCAAGGGCTTCGCGGTGCGGTTCAAGGAGGACCGGGTGCGGCCGATGGGTCGGACCGCGGCCGGCGTGCGCGGGATCTCGCTGCGCGCCGACGACCGCCTGGTCGGCATGTGCACGTTCATGCGCGAGGACTCCGCCGCCACGCTGATCACCGTGTGCGCGCGCGGTTACGGCAAGCGCACGGCGCTCGCCGACTACCCGACCAAGAACCGCGGCGGCAAGGGCGTCATCACGATCAAGACCACCACGCGCAACGGCCTGGTCGCGGCGACCCGGATCGTCACCGACGACGATCACCTGATCCTGATCTCCGACCGCGGCAAGCTGATCCGGCTCCGGGTCGGCGAGATCAAGATCCAGGGCCGCGCGACCCAGGGCGTCCGGCTGATGCGGGTCGACGACGGCGAGCACGTCGCGGCGATCGAGCGGCTCGCCGAGCCGGGCGAGATCTCGGGGATCGCGGAGGGCGCGCCGATCGAGGCGGTCGACGACACCGACACCGTGCCCAACGAGGCGCTCGACGACGAGCTCGAGGATGGCGGCGATGGCGCGGACGGCGGCGACGACGAGGCCGACGACGCCGGCGAAGAGCCCGAGAGCTGAACCGGCCGCTCAGCGCTGGCTGGCACCGCGACGCGGCGGCGCACCCCGCGAGGGCACCGCGGCACGGGCACCCGCGCTGGCAGCCGGGACGTAACCACCCGATAGTCGCCGTCTGGTAGTACTCTCGCGTCTCGGCCAGTGTGGCGAGCCAGGAGGCACTGATGGCAGAGACGACGACGGATCGAAGCAGTGGGCCAC
>JBGQCL010000497.1:0-8539 GCA_041495365.1 Kofleriaceae bacterium
CAAGGAGCGCGTGCTGGTCCGCAACGACCTGGTCGGCAGCCTGACGATCGCGCCGCTGGCAGGCAACGGCGCCTCGGGCATGGCGCTGGCCGGCCGGTTCTAGCGATCAGTACGCCACGGCGGCGGTCACGACCCCGCCGTAGTAGCGGTCGGTCGCGCCGCGAACGTCGACCGTCGATGGATCGCCATCGCGGCTGGTCGCCAGCATGCCGTTGCCGCTGAACGCCAGCGACAGCTGGGTCGCCTCGGCCGCGACGCGGATCAGCAGCCGCTCGTTGACGACCAGCTCGATGCCCGCGGACGCGCTGCCGCCGAGCACGCGTGCCGTGCCGTACTGGTCGGCGCGCTGGATCGGGCCGGCCGAGGTCACGAGCAGGCCCTGGCCGGCGAGCGTGACCGCGACGTGGCCGCCGATCGGCAGGCGGAACGCGACGCCGGGGTCGAACATCCGGTAGTCGACGTCCGGCAGGTCGAGCGAGCTCGGCGACTGCAGGCCGCTGCGATCGACCGCGAACCGGCGCGCGCCGTAGCCGGCGCCGAACGTCAGGGTCGGGCTGGTCGGCGGGCGGCCGAACGCGAGCCGGTAGCGGACGCCGAACGCGTAGTGCCGCTCGGTGATCGCGAGCGGCACGGTCATCTCGTTCGAGGCGCGCAGGGTGAGCGACAGCGTCCGACCGTAGTCGGCCGCGACGCCGAACCCGGCGAGCCAGCTCGCCGGCGCGATCAGCGCCACGGGGTAGAGCTCGCCGCCGACCCGCGCGCCGGGCACGGGCGCGTTGCGGTACGATCGCGGCGAGCCGGCGAACGCGCGGGTGTCGAACGTGAGGCTGCGGCCCGCCATCGAGCCACCGATGTCGACCCGCAGCGCGGCGAGGTTGGCGCTGTGCGGGGTGGCCGGCGCGGCGAGCTCGGCCTCTGCGTGCACGCTCGGCGCCGGGTCGTCCTCGTCGCGCGCGGCGACCTTCGTGCCCACCGCGGCCGGCGCCTCGCCGTCGCTCGCCGGAGTCGCCTTGCCATGCGCGGTCGGTTCGTCGGTGGAGTCGGCATCGGCCTTCGCCTTGCGCTTCCCCGGCTCGGCCGCGCCGGCGACGTCGTCGGCCTCGCCGGACCGGGCGCGCCGCTTCGGCACCGCCTGGGCGACCTTGGCCTCGACAGCCGTGCGCACCAGCTGGCGGAACTTGTCCGAGCCGGTCTTGCCGACCTGCACGCTGAACGGCTTGCCCTGCTTGCCGCCGGCGAACACCGTGAACCGCAGCCGGTGGCCGCGGCGGTCGAACCTGCCCTTGACCACGGCGTCGACCTCCAGCTCGTCGGCCAGCTTCGCGAGATCGCGCTCGCCGAGCGCGTCGGTCAGGCCGAGCCGGTCGATCGCGCGGGTGACCTGCTTGCCGACGACGATCTCGAGCTCGCCGTCCTGCAGGGCGCCGGCGACGGTCTTGCCCAGGCCGGCGGTGTCGCCGGTGATCTGGGTCAGCGCGATCTTGGTCGGCCGGGCGAAGGCGGGCGCGGCGGGGAGCGCCGCCGCGGCGGCCGCCACGAACATCAGCAGGCGCAGCGATCGGGTCATGGCAACCTACTTCCGGAGCGCTTCGATCATCAGCGCCCGCTGGGCGGGGGTCAGGGTGCGGAACAGCGGCGGCGGCATGGTCAGCCGGGTGTCGAGCGGCATGTCGATCCGCTGGATCGCGACGTCCTTCTCGGCCCGGCTCATCTGATCGAGCCGGTCGACCAGGAACAGATCGCGGCTGATCGTCGGGTCGAGCCGCGCGTTGTGGCACTGCTGGCACTGCTGGGCCAGCAGCGCCCGGCCGTCCATCGCGGGGGGCGGCGCGAAGCCGAGCTCGGTCATCGCCGCGTCGAGGAACACCTCGCGGATGTCCGCGGTCAGCGGCGCGCCGTTGCGGAACCCGACGTACGCGTCGGTCATGTGCGCGAGCTTGCCGGGATCGGTGATCTTGACGTCGTGGTACGGCGTCGCGATGAACCGGCCGGCGACGGCGGCGTCGTAGATCGCTTGCCAGGTCCGGCTGGTCCCCGCCGGGACGTTGACCTCGGGCTGGTGCGGGGCCGCCGCGGCGACCTCGGCCTCGATCGCGGCGGACGGGAACGCGTTGGGCTGGTCGCCGAACCCCGCGGCCCGGATGAACTGCGCCATCAACTCCGGATCGGACTTGTCGATCAGCGCGGCCGGGATCCCGCCGTAGTCCTCGGCCGTGCCGTGCGCGGCGTGGAAGTCGGCGAGCAGCGCGCGGCCGCCGGTGGTCTGCGCGCCGAACCAGTGGGTGTGCGGCGCGTCGATCTCCTGCATCCGCAAGATCAGCGGATCTCCGGTGTCGGGGACATCGTGGCCATTCCCGATGTGACACTGGCGGCAATCGGCGATCGTGTTGTCGAGCGCGGTCGTCGACTCGTAGATCCGGATGTTGCTCCAGCCGGTGGTCTGGTTCGGAGTCAGCATGTCCTGGGGGCCGCAGCCTCCCGCGGTGAGGGTGCAGGCCTTGTCGAACATCACGAGGTAGAAGTTCACGACCTGGTCGGCCGGTGAGAACGACGCGACCTCGAGGAACGGCTCGCCGGGGTCGAACGCGACGAAGAGGTAGTCGCGCGGCGGCTTGCCGGCCTCGAGCGGGGTGAAGATGAACGCGGTCGGCGCGATCGACGACACCTTGCGGGCGGTCAGCGCCGACGAGTGGCCGAGGATGGCGAACCCGGGATTGCCGCCGACCCCGTTGCCGCCGGCCGGATCCTTGAAGTCGAGCCCGAGCAGCTTCAGCAGATCGGCCAGACCGTGCGGCGTCGGAATGACTCCGCCGGGCTTGGCGTCCTGACAGAATCGATTCGTGATCCGATCGGCGTTATCCGGAAATGTCGGATCCGGCGGATCGCCCGGGTCGCACAGCTCGGCGTGCGCGCCCACCGGCGGCTTCAGGGTCTCGAACACGTTCTCCGGGACAGTCGGTGCGAGCACCGTCGACGGTGAATCCACCATGAAGTCGGTCTGACAACCCGCGGCCCATCCCGCGAGCGCGACGGCGAACATGGTTGTGACCTGCATCTCGCTGCCGAGGTGCAACCGACATGCCGCAAGATGCCCCCCTTCCCTGTCGGTCGTTACGACGATTCATCTTCGAACACAGAGGACTCCAGTCGCCACCCCGGTCGCCACCCCCGCCCCGGGACAGAACTCGATTTGTGCATTCCAGGGACAGCACCGGATGGTGCTATCGTGGCCGCCGTGCTTCGCGCCGCCGCCGTCGTCGCCGCCATCGTCCTCGGCGTCCCTGCCGTGGCGCACGCCCAGGACGCGTTCGAGATCCAGGTCTACGACGCGACGACGGCGCCGCGCGGTGAGGTCGGGCTCGAGACCCACCTCAACCAGCACGTCCTCGACGGCGCTGCGAACGAGACCCACCTGACGTTCGAGCCCCACTACGGGCTCACCGACTGGGCCGAGCTCGGCGGCTACTTCCAGACCGCGATGACCTCCGGCGGCGATCTCGCCTACGCCGGCGTCAAGCTGCGGCTCAAGCTGCGCCGGCCCGGCCGCGTGTGGCAAGACCGCATCGGCCTGGCGATCAACGGCGAGCTGTCTGCGATCCCGTCGCGCTTCGAGCCCCAGGTCTGGGGCAGCGAGATCCGACCGATCCTCGATCTCACCGCCGGCGCGCTGTACGCGTCGATCAACCCGATCCTGACCGTCGACCTCCGCGGCGAGCTCGCCGGGCACCCACAGTTCGAGCCGGCCGCCAAGCTCGCGGTGAAGCTGCGCGAGACCGTGGCGATCGGCGCGGAGGCCTACGGCGCGTTCGGCCCGCTCGACGATCTGGGCAGCGAGCACGCGAGCCGGCTGCTCGGGGTGGTCGACCTCACCGGCGACTGGTGGGACCTCAACCTCGGCGTCGGCTATGGCTGGGGCTCGCCGGACCACGCGATCGCCAAGCTGATCCTCGGGCTGCACCCGCCCGGCTGATCGCATCGCGCTGGTCGCCGGCCAGACCCTCGACCTCGGCACGGTCACGGTCGACCCTCCGGCCGGTCCGGGCGGGCCCCCGGCGGCCGGCTCGGGCGCGCCGGCGCGCTGACCCCGAAACGACGCGACGAAACGACGAAACGCGGCGCCGGCAGGCACCGCGGGTTCGCCCGTCACCTGCTCACCTTGCGGCTGCGGTGCGGGCGGCGACGGCTCGGGGCTACGGCGTCTTGTCGGTGTGCACCAGCGCGATGTTGGCGAGCCGGTTCGGGCCGTGGCAGATCAGGCACTCTTCCTTCTGCGGCTTGGTCAGCGCGGTCGAGCGCGGCTCCCAGATCGAGGCGCCGTTGGTCTGCATGTGGTCGACCGCCGACGGCGTGTCGTGGCACGCCACGCAGGCCGCCGCGATCGGCGAGTTCACCAGCGTGGTGCCCTGCGCGTTGCACGGGGTGGTCAGGCTGCAGGTCGCGACCACGCCGGTGCACGGCTGGGCCGTCGTGCAGGTACACGTCGGGCCTCCGTTGCACGTGGTGGTGACCGCGCCAATCTTCTGGGTGAACGTCACCGCCACGTTGTTCACGGTGTACGGCGCGCTGATGTCGACGCTGCACGGGTTGGCCGCGGTGCAGATGCACGGCGCCGCCGGCGTGCAGGGGGTCGCGCCCTGCGTGCCGCTGATCCCGTCGGGCAGCGTGGCGCTGACGTTCGACGTCGCGAACCCGTAGCCGTAGTCGACCAGGTTATTCGACGTCACGTACTGCGTCGGGGCGATCGAGAAGTAGCCGGTCGGGTTGGTGGTGGCGCTGCTGTTGTAGCGGCCCTGGCCGACCGTGCTCGGCAGCATGTTCGGCAGCGCGCTGGTCGTCGACGTCAGGCTGAAGTCGAACGTGCCCGGCAGGTGGCACATCTCGCAGCGGTTGAGGATCGCCGGGTAGGTGACGTTGTAGTAGCCGGTCGTCGCCGATGGAGCGTGCCAGTTGAACGGCACCGTGCGCTTCTCCGCGCCGTGGATGCCGTGGATGAAGTCCTTCTCGTTCGCCGACCACGCGCTGCTGGTCTGGTTCGGCCGGTGGCAGAAGTTGCAACTCGCCGAGTCGTTGCGCTGGCTGGCATGGAAGTCGGGGCCCACGCCCAGCGTCACGTGGCAGGTATCGCACTTCGAGTTATCGACGATCGCGCGCCGGCCGGTGTTCCCGGGGACCGTGGCCCCGGTCGCGACCTTCGAGACGTCGGGCGCCGGGACGATCAGGCCGCCGGTGCCGCCGAACCCGCTGGCGTTGGCCGTGTACTGATACTTCGGCCTGGTGACGCCGGGGGACACGGTGACCACAGGGGTCAGGACGTCGGTCTCGGTGAACGGCTGCGTGTTGTTGGAGAACGTCGGGGCCGAGCCGAGGCTGTAGGTGTAGCCGATGCCGCCGGTGAGCATGGTGGCGCCGGCCGGGACCGTATGGCCGGTCAGCGTGAGGGTGTAGAAGCCGTTCTGGTCGCGGGCCCCGAGCGTGCCCGCGCCGGTGCCGGTCGCCGAGCCGTTCCAGATGCTGCGGAGGTAGCCGCTCGCCGAGACGTTGTAGTCCGCCGGCGCGGCGATCCCGTCCTGCGGGATGGCGTACACGAAGTACGCGCTGGGCGAACCGACGAAGCCGCCGAGCATCTCGGTGACGAGGCCGCCGAACGTCTGGAACGTGACCGGGGCCGGGGCGACCGGCGGGATCGCGGTCGGGTCCGCCATCATGACGCGGAAGGTGATCTGCGGGTGGCGCGAGCCATCGAGCGTGACGCTGCCGACCTCGTAGGTCAGCTGCTTCGCCCCTCGCGGGACGACGCCGGCGGCCGCGACCCACGCCGCGTTGGTGTTCGCGCTGCCGGTGGCGGGGTTCGCGTAGATGTTGTTCGGGTTCGGCGGCGAGACCGGAATGTGGGCCGCGTCGACCGCGGCGAGGGACCCGGAGGCGTGGCACGTCATGCACGTCCTGTCGTCGCCAAGCGGGCCACCGGTGTGCACCCTGCGGCCGGGCGGCGTCGGGGTGACGAGCGGGTCCAGGAAGGTGACGTCGTCATGGCAGGCGCCGCAGGCGCGCCGGCTCGGGATCTTCCAGTTGTCGGCCATCGGCGCCGCGTTGTTCGCTCCCTGGCGGTGGCACTTGGTGCAGTTGCGGATGTCCTGCGGGTAGGTGGTCTCGTAGGGCTGCGGGATGCCGGAGTACGTGCCGCCCTTGAGCGTGAGCTCCTCGCCCCTGTGGATCTTGTGGATGAACACCGGCAAGTTGATCGTCGCCTCGCCGTTGACCACCCCGAGGGCACCGGTCCACGTGCCGTTGGGCTGGATCGCCGAGTCATCCACCGTCTTGGTACCGTCCACCCCGAACCGGCGCTGGTCGTTGTGGCACGCCACGCAGGTCCGGGTGTCGTAGCGGCCGCCGCTGTGGAACTCGCCGGTGCCGAACGCACCGGTGGCATCGGCGATCGCGCGGAACGACGTGTGGCACTCCAGGCACGCCGCGCCGTCGAACTTCTCGTGCGAGCCGGTCGCGTCGGCGCCGGTGGTCGGAACGAAGTCCTTGACCAGGTTGATCGGGCTGAACGGGTTGCTGGGGCCCGCCATCAGGATCACCAGGCGGTGGAGCTTGTCCGGCTCGTAGGTCGTGCCCGCGGCCGAGGTGCCGCCCGTGATCACCTTGTTGAACCGGTAGCTGTACGTACCGTCGCCGTTGTCGGTCCAGTTCGCGGCGATCGCGTTCTCGGTGCTCGCCGTGCTGGTGCTGCTGGCCGCCATGTAGCTGACCCAGGTCTCGGCGGCGCTGCCGTTGACGTTGATGCCGTTGACGTCGGGCTCGAGCTTGAGCAGCGCGAACCGCCAGCTGATCGGCAGCAGCGGGTTCGGCGGGGCCGGCGAGGCCAACTGGGCCGGAGCCAGGTTCCTCACGCCGAGGCCGTGGCGCTCCGTCACCTTGAGCTTGATGACCGGGCGGCCGTCGGCCGGGATCGTGACCGAGCTGATCGACGCGATCATCGCGGACGCCTTGAGCTCGTCCGAGGTCATCACCTGGTAGTCGATGGCCGCGTTGGTGACCACGACGCTGGTGCCATCGCTGCAGGTGATCGTGCGCGTGCCGTCGGGGTTGGCGACGACCGTGCAGCTGGTGCCCTTGGCGCCGGTCGGCACGGTCATCGAGGTCCCGCCGGGACAGGTGATGGTGGAGGTCCCGTTACCGTTGTCCACGAGGGTGCACGACTGGCCGTTGCTGCCGTCCTTGCCGGGGACACCCTCGGGGCCGGCGCCGCCCTCGCAGCCCGCCAGGACGATGGCTGCGACGAAGAAGGCGGCGAACGTGCCGCGCCTCGCTGGGATGAGATGACTGCCTTCTCCGGAGCTTGCATCTGACATGGATGGATCCCTCGCCTGCGCACGAAGCGTGCGTCGCTGCCTGCACGCTTGCACCCGCCGCGCCGATTTTGCTGATCCGGGCGTGGAGCATGCGTGCGCTGCAACTCATGCAATTGCAACCGGTTCGCGGCCAAGCGAGATCTGCGCAGAGCGGGCCTCGCCGCAGCGGGCCACGAAGATCCTGCGGGCCTGCCCGGACCGAGCGCAGGAACTGCACGTTCGCGGCTGCGCGCCCTGCTCGAGTCCCGCAACCGCGGTCGCGCCGGCGATATTTCCTCGAGCCCGTGCGCGGCCGCGCCGGATCGCATCAGGTAAACGTCGATCACCCACCGGGGGCGCGGCCTACCCAGCGCGGATGCTCCGCATACGAGCCGCGGTGATCGCGCGACGCCCCGATCGCGTCGGCTACCTCGGCGCTACCCCAGCTGGACGGGTCCGCCGCGAACCAGCGGGTCACGGTTCGTGGTCAGCGAGGGTGATGGTGCGGATCGAGCTCCGGGATCAGCTCGCCCACCCGACGAATACTTTTCATCACCTTGTCGTGCGGGAGGCTTCCGACCTGCTGAAAGCACATCAGGCGATCGATGCCGAGCTCCGCGAACAGCTTCATCTTGCGGCGGCAGGTCTCGGGGCTGCCCACGATCAGCGAGTCCTGGGCGCTGAGCGTCTCGAAGACCTCGTCGTCCGGGACGGCCTCCCCCTGCAGGATCCGGCCGATCAGGATCTGCGCCCGGTTGGGCGGGGCAGCGCCCTTGGCCGCCTGGTCGCGGAGGAACTGCCCGGTCAACCCACCCCCGGCGGGGTCCTTGAGCCGGGCTTCCTCCTCGGCGGCCGTCTTCAAGAAGGCTTCCTTCGCCTCGAAGAAGGTGAACGCCATGCTGGTGTACCAGGCGGCAGCCGTGGCGGCGCCGTTGCGCATCGCCTCCTCGTCGGTCTCGGCGCAATGCACGAAGGTGAAGAACGCGATCTGATCGTTGACGAACTTCCCGGCCGGCTGGGTGCTGCTGCGGACCGCCTGGCGATAGAAGTCGATCCACTCGCGGACCTGGGACAGCGGTGCCCACAGCGTCACCCCGAGCGCACCGACGCCATTGCGGCCCGCCTGCTCGAACGATGGCAGGCTGGAGCACGCCTGCCAGAGCGGCGGGTGGGGCCGCTGGTAGGGCTTGGGCACGACCGAG
>JBGQCL010000498.1:0-8536 GCA_041495365.1 Kofleriaceae bacterium
CTGCAGCGCGCGCAGCTGGAGCACCTCCTCGCCGGTCGTGTGCTTCCACCGAGCACCGGGCCGCTTCATGCGGACCGACACCAGGCTCTTGCACGTCGCTTCGACATTGCCGCTGCCGATCGGCAGGCACTCGCGGCGGGCGGCGGCGTAGTCCATCCGCGCCAGCCGCGCGCGGAAATAGCGGATCGCCGCCTCGACCGGGCGCACGCCATCGAGCATGACCTTCTCGAGGCCGCTCTGCTCCATCTCCTCCACGATCGCCGCTGCCGCGCCCTCGTCGTGTTTCAAGGCGTGCCGCCAGCGCCGGAACTGCCCCGGCTTCGCCTTGCGCTTGACCTCGAACACGCGCGCCGCGGCGCCGAGGTACTCGGCCGCGTGCCAGAAGTCGATGAGCGACACGACGTCGGGACCGAGCGGCATCTTGAGGTGCTGCTCGTACAGCGTCTCGAACTCGCTAGCGCCGTCGGTCAGGTACGCCACCTTGAGCTCAGGCCGCTGCGCACGCATCGCCGTGACGTCGCGGGCGAGGCCGCGGCATAGCCCGCGCACGTCGCCCTTGGGCATCCGCCCGTAGCGGATTGTGTGGATCGCATCTCCCTCGGCATCGTGCAGTGTCACCGTCGCGGCGTACGCCATGCGGAAGTTGCGCGCGACCTTGGGCGCGTCGCCTTGGTTCTGCTCGTCGAGCACCGCCTGCACCTCGGGCGGATGCGGCGGCGCGTCGGACATCACCGCAGCGACCCACGGCGGATCCACCGGCACCGGCGGCGCCTCGATCGGTTCTTCCATCGGCAGCGCGACGCGATCGATCGAGACGCTCAGGCTGCGCGCCTCGGCCGGCACCGCGTACGCCTGGATCAATGCCTCCTCGATCCGCGGCTGCGCACGCCGGAACAACGTACCGACCTCGTGGCCGACCCGCTCGAAGCTCGAGCGCGAGTACGGCAGCCGCGCGAGCTCGCGTGCGGTCGCCTCCGCTTCACGCGACGTCCCTTGCGCGACCAGGTGCGCCATCGCGCGCGCGGTGTGCGGCAGCCAACCGTCGGCGACCACGCCGGCGCGGACGCTCACGGGATCGAGCGTGTCGCCGTTGCGAACGGTCTTCCGGTACACCGTCCGCATCACGCGTACCGTGCCCGCGAGCGTGTGGTACTCGCTCTCCGACCGGCCGATGCGACGGTACTCGTCGCCCCACACCCGGATCGCCGGCACGTCGATGTCGAGGCGCGCCAGAACCTGCGCGTGCAGCCCGCGCTCGAGCTCGCCGAGCGCATCGGCGACGCGCTGCTCGATCACGCCGTAGTCGATCGCCCCGCCGCCGGCCGCCTGGGCGAGTCCGTCGTCGATGCGCTGGGCCAGCTCCGCCAGCTTGGTGCACAGCGCCGCGCAGCTCGTCGGTACTGCGATCGTCGTGGTCGTCGTCATCGTCGGGCTCCCTGCGTCGTCGAAGCGACGCGGGGCTATTCAGATCCTCGACGAGATCGTAGGCAACTTCTGGCGCGTTCGAGCGCTGACCTAAAATAGAAGTGAATGATGGACTACGACCAACTTGAGAAATACGTCTCTGGCTTCCTCGACGTGATGCGCTCGACGGAGACATATCGAAACATCGACGATGTCCTGCGCGAAGCACTCGTCCCCGAGGGGGATGCCGCGGAGGTGACCGCCTACCTGGATCGGGAAAAGCTGATCGCCAGACCAGGCGATGCTCTCCGGGTCACTCTGACTAAATGGGGGGAGAAGTGGAGGTCTGGCAAACCGTAGGGCCGCACTCAACGCTGCGATCCCAGGCGGCCTCTGACTGACGGAGACGACGGATGGGACCTATCGCTTCGGCGCTCGCGCCTGCGCGTCGGTGATCCGGGCACGCACTGTTGCGCGGATCGCATCGCTCACCCGCGCCCACTGCGCCGACACGGCCGCGAGATTCGTCGGCGTCGCGCTGTCCGCGGGCGCCTCGCGGTCGACCGTGGCCATCAACGCGCGTAGCGGCTCGGCCACGCCGGCCCAGCCTTCGGGGAGTTCGATTTGGGCCACGCCCCATCCTGCCCCGACCCCCACGCGGCGCGCTCCCTGGCCGCCGTTGACCGGCGCGGTCCTGGCAGCGCGCGCAGCTGCAGCACCTCATCGCCGGTCGTGTGCTTCCACCGCGCACCCGGCCGCTTCATGCGGACCGTCTGCGCGCCTCACCCGCGGCTCGGCCCCCCCTCGGGCCAGACGACGTCGGGCTGCCAGTACGTTTCGGGCGACAGCCCCCGCTCGGCGCGCGCCCGACCGAGGAGCTCGGCGACCAGCCCTGCCTTCGCGGCGACGTAGACGCCCAGATCGCCTCGAGCGCGTTCGGCGTTCTGCCGCTTGAGCGCCGCGTAGCGCTCGCGGGCCACGGCGTCGGCGCGCAAAAGGTCGCGTAGCAGCCAGTGGTTCAGGTGAGCCTTGTTGTTCTCGACGACGAGGTAAAGGTTGTGCGCCGGCAGCCCCTCGTCACGAACGGGGTTGAACGCCTCGCGACCGGCGACGTCTAGATCGCCCACCCAGGCGTAGCCGACGGCCGCGAGGCGCTCGATGACGGGGCGAACCTCGTTCTCGGACGCGACGACGATGTCCATGTCGATGATCGGCTTCGCCGCCAACCCGGGCACCGAGGTCGACCCGACATGGTCGATACGCAAGACCACCGCTTCGACCGCAGGCCAGAGACGCTTGCAAATCGTCTCGAACCAGCGGGGCCACTCGGGGTCGTAGTCACAGACGACGATGGTGCGCCCGACGCTCATGGTTCACGAGTGTACGCGCCTGCACCGCCACCGCGGCAAGCGCCATCCCCCGCCATCCCCAAACCCGCCGCCGGCCAGCACCGGCGCGGTGGCACCGAACGAGGCCAGCGCGGCGGGCGCGAGTACGGCAGCCGCGTGAGCTCGCGCACGGTCGCCTCGGCTTCGCGCGACGTCCTTGCGCGACCAGGCGCGCCATCGCGCGCGCGGTGTGCGGCAGCCATCCGTCGGCGACGACGCCGGTGCGCACGCTCACCAGATCGAGCGTGTCGCCGTTGCGAACAGCCACGCCAGCCCAGCACGCGGGGAGCTCGATCTTGGCCATGCCCCATCGTGGCCGGCCGCCCACCGCGGGACCAAAAACCAGCTTCGGCGTCCCGAATCGGTGGATTCACCTTGCAGATCGGTTTGTTACGCCGCATGAGGCGTCACAGTATTGGATCCACAACCCTGCCCAAGCGTGGCGGCCGGGCGCTCGTCGGTGGACGGAAGGTCGCTCGGCGAGGTTGGATGCGGCGCCTCCTTCGGCGCGGATGATCAGTAGCTGGCCTTCAATGGTGATGCAAACGCTGGTGGCTGGTTCTTGAGGAGCATCGACGTTCCTACTCAGCCTCGAAGTGATCGGAATCGCTCCCGTCGAGCGCGCCCGAAAAGAGCCGCACCCGTTAGATTTTGCTACCGTCAACATGTTTCTGTGAAGTGGGTAGCTCTGACGGTTGCGTTTCCTGCACCTGCACATCAGAGGCCTGAAACTCATGGCCATCCTCAGTGGTAATAGTGTATGCATGATGGTGATTGAGCAATAATCTAGTTACGACTCCAGATTTCCCCGAGTGAGGGCCGTCAACAACGAGCAGTTGGGTGCCTGCTCTAAAGCGGAGCCTCGACAGCGCTGCCAGCTCACAAGCACGCGCATGCGGTCCAAATGGATCAGACTTGGGAGGCGGCGCGGAATTGTGTAGATATCGTGTCATATTGGAAGCTTTCAGCAAGGGCGCTATTGCCTCTTGGGGCTTGTTGTCGGATAGGAGTGAAAGGCCCTGTTCCAGCGAGACGTCACGTATCTCAGCGAGCTTGTTGTAGTCGAACTCATACGAAAAAGAGATCCAGTCCGACGGCCTTTCGCCCGGGTTGCGGACTTGAAATTCCTGGTCTCGATACGATAACGCGGATTGAGATTCGTCATCATACGTCGAAACCTCGAGATAATCTCCGAAATAGATGTTCGGAAGTCGCCAACAATGCTCTTGGACGTCTTCTGTTGCACCGCGTTGCCGCTGAGCCCAGGTGATTCCGGGAGCAAACCGCTCACCCTTGAAAACAAGACCTGCAGTATATCGTCGAGCAATGCCGTCCTCGTGATTGGGCAGTCTTGCCCAAGTCACTTCCGCAAGGCGCGGAGATCTATGCGCATCCCCTCCTATGCTGTAACCTCGCAGCGCCACCTCGCCTGTGTGATGGAATGGCACACGTCCGGCTTGCCTTGGCCGCATTGTCCGGCGAAGAAATTCGAACCATCTGCTGTCCCGGAGCGCGGCACTGGCGAGCATCATTGTAGTGCGGTTGAGTTGATCGCGCGCGAACTGGGCCTGGCTCTCGATATCGCTCTTGACTCGCTCCAGATCCTGAACGCGTTCATTTGATGCTCCCTTGGTACTATCTAGCTCCTTTTGTAGTTCAATGAGTTGATTTCCGAGCAATTCGATCTTGGATGCATACTCCGGATTAAGTCGCGCTTCAATCTGCGAGCGAACATCTGGCGCGAGCTCTAGGATCTTGTCTATTATATATTTTGCCTGATCGGAACTCTGACGCTCTCGCTCATCCAGATAGATGTAGAGCTGATTAACGAACTCTCCTTGGAGTGAGACAATCAGATCTGCGGCATCTGAAAATTTGCTGAGCCATGGAGCTGGATTTCGATTCTTCAACTCATGGAACATTGTAAGAGTTTGTTCTTCGAGCCCCTCTGGAGCGGAAGTCTTAAACGCGTCTCGGTTCTTTCTCCATACCTCGTAGAAGTTCCAGACGGACTCATGGACATAGATAAGAACGCGCTTCCCGAGATCGAGCGCATGGGCAAGCTCAGCATGTGTGGGGGCCTTGCCGATGTGCTGCGGGTAAGGTCCCCATTCGTCGAAACACCTGCCGTGCCGGCGATCGATTATTCCAATGACCAAAGGACATTTTTCGAGAACGCGCAAACAAGTCGCATATGGCGGCATTCCATCTTGATTCGGAAAACCGGCCTCGTCACTCAGCATTGGCTTCATGCCCAACGATGAGAGCCACGCTCTAACTGCTGCTCGAAGATCTCTCAGATCATAACACGTAGAACTCACAAATACATGGAGGGCATAAGTCATCTTTGGTGCACTCCTCGTGGCTTGACTGCCCCGTGATAAAGATTGTCAGTCCGTGATGCTGTCTGTGTCGTCATTGGAGACGGTCGCGCCTTTTGCGCGGTAACCGACCGCGCGGGTCGCGACCGCGGCGGCCAGCAATGCCGGTAGGGTTCTCCCCGATACAAGCCACGTTGCTTGCGCTCGTAGTGACCGCGCGTCCCGCGGCAGTCGATGATCCTTCCAGAGCCCACCATGCGACAATCCTACTGCGCAGTGTGTCCGACGCGATCGAAGCGCGTTCGCAAACCCTTCACCACAAGCGCAGCGATCTCACTCGGATCTCGTGTGGCGAACAGCTTGCGGTTCTCGCGCGCCGTGAGACCGTTGTCGATCCACGCGGGGCCGCCGAGCGCGTGCATGCGCAGAAACGAGATCAACTCTTCCCTCGTCAACGGGAGGTCGAGCAATGGCGACGGCCGAAACAGGATCTCGCGCTTGCGCGGAATCCTGAGCCAGTCGTCGTCGAATCCCTCTGGCAGCTCGCCCCAACCATCGCCAAGGCCAAGCAGGATTCCCGCCCACTCGGCGCCACCGGCCAACGCGCCAGAAACATAAACGGGCTGCCCAAGGGCGAGCGCAAGCATAAGTTCCTCAGCGACCCCCGGGAACCGCCTCCACTTGTCGAACTCCGTCGGCTTCGTCAGGCGCCCACCGATCGCAAAGCGCGCCACACAGCGCACGGCGAGCCGGTAGCGCATTCGGAATGCGCTGAGTGCCGCAGCGAGGCGGAGTTCCTTGGCAGACTCATCGCGAGGCGCAACCAGATCGCGTGCTAGCGGGTCGATCCGTGGGTCGTCGGTGGCATCGTCCCCATCGGTCATTGACGCGGAGACCAGCCACTTCTGACCGGCCGGCTCGAGTAGCACTGGGAACTCGTCGAGCACGTTCTGCATCTGCTTGAGGAGCCCGGCGCCGTTGCGGCGACCGGCGCACGCGAGCGAGGCCCCGTCGCGGAACAGCGCCTTGCAGGCGTCGGTCCACACCGCCGGTGATTCGTCGGCGAGGCGATCGCTACTCGACACGCCGATGCAGCCGCCAATCGTCGTCGGATCGAGTGGGCCACGGTCGACGTGCATAGCGAGCAGTGCGTGCGATCGCAGATCCTCGATATCGATCGCGGTCGCGCGCGTCGGCAGCAACTCAAGCAGCGCGCCGACCGAGCGCGCACCGTGTTTGTAACGACCGACGTGCACCAGCGCCGCCTTCAGGGCGTCAGTGACCTTCTTATTCTGGAGATGGAAGTCGAGGGCTGCGGTTCGTCGCATCACGCGCTCCTCATCGGCGTTGACGCCGGGAATATCGAGGAAACCGCGCAGGCGACTAATGAAGTCAGGCCCTTTCGCTAGCGCGAAGGCGTCCGGATCGGCCCTGCCGAGCTCGGCGAAGCGGGACACGGTTCCTCCGGCAAAGACGTACACGGCACGCTTGAGCTCGATCTCCTCGTTTCTGCAGCGGAACCTTCCGTCTTGCATCGGCGCGAGGAACCATCCCAGCCATCCCCACAGTGCACCACCGTGCTTCGAGTCGAACTCATCAAAGAACACGAAGGGCACCTTGTCGCATGCGTCCGCCCGAGCCTTCTCGAGGGACTCGGCAAGCGAGCCGATAGACGTCGCCTGGGTCAGGTTGATCTCGGCGAGTTCCGCAAGACTGCTGTGTTTGAGGTGTTTGGGCAGGGCTCTGACGAGGCGAGATTTTCCGCTTCCCGGCGCACCGAAGACGGCGAGGCAGAGCGGTCGCTCGGGCCGCTCCCGCGAGAGGTATGCACCGGTCAGGGCGACGAGTTGCTCGAGTTGAGTCGCCTCACGGTCGGTGAATAGGCCGAGCTCTTTGTGTCGATATGGATTGGTCATGGTCGAATTGGACATGCGAATGATATGGAGTGCGGCGACGACGCATTCGCGCATGCGAGGACTTGCAATTCTCCGTGCTGGGACTCGAGCGCCGGCCTTGCTGCTCTCCGCGATCGCATACGCGCTTGAACACTTTGTGCGCCTCTCTTGCGCGGCGGACAAGAAGGCGTTGGAGTGCATCTCCGCAAGGACGAGATCGGTGTGAGAGCAGCACGTGGGTGCGAGTGGTACTTCGTGCAACCAGCTGTCTGTAGCTGCAGCGCCACGCACTGAAAGTCACCGGAGCTGAGGATGGCCACTGGTGCGCAGCGCGCTTCCGTGGTCGCGCCTCCGACGGCACAAGCCAGCGAGGCGGCGGAGAGAGCACGGACAACTTCGGTTCGAAGCACGAGTCGACGTGCGACCTTCTTCATCGTCGAACGATAGCGCAGCCCTCCCGACCGTCGCATGCTCGGACCACTGCTCAGTCGACGGGATCGTCCAGCGTGCGAGATCGTCGGAAATTCCGCGGGTTACGACATCGGCCCCTTCAAGGTGGAGGCTCACCACCTGGGAGTGGTGAACCGGGAGCGTCCTGTCAACGGGCGGGCCTCCGGATCGCACAGGGGGCGGCCAATCGGATCGCAGATATCCACAGGGAAGGTGGCCGGCACGGGGCTGCGATCGAGTTCGGCACGATCGCACCCCTGGGCGGCCAATCGGATCCGGTCATGGCGTGGTCACCCAGCCGCTGACCGGCCGTTCCCGCGGGCGGCGGGTTGCGGTAGGTGTCGCCGTCCATCACGACCACGTGGGCGTTGTGGAGCAGGCGAGCGTGTCCGTCCGAGCGAAGGCCGTCGAGCTCGCACCCGGCCCTAGGCCCGCGAGCCTTACCGCCACGCGAGCCCTGCGCGATCTCGCCAGGTCCCGTCTCGACGGGGATCGCCACGTCTTCAGCGCGGACGCCGCGTTCCTTGCGCCACCGTCGCCACACGCCGCGCACGGCCCAGTAGCTCGCCGAGAACGCGGGATCCTCGAGCCGCAGCCGATCGAAGATCGCCCGCGCCTTGACGCCCTTCTCCGCGAGCTCGACGATCTTGTCGCGCAGCGGCTCGGCCGTCGACACCATCTGCGGCGGCGCCACCACGGGCAGCTGCCGCTCGACGGCGGCCTTCAGCACCTCGAGCGCCGCGATGTCCTCCGCCGGGCCGTCGAGGAGCCCCTCCTTCTCGAGCGCTTGCCGATACTCGCGCTCGGTGTTCGGGCTCATCCGAAGCATCCGCGCCACCTCGCGCGCACCCGTCCCCATCCGGTGAAGTCGCACCAGTTCCTGGAGTCGATCCATGTCGACCCTCCTCTTGGTCATCGACGGCTCCTCGCGTGGATCCGAGGAGCCTCGAGGTTGCCCCTGACCTACGGCCGGGCACCGACGGGGACAGCCACTCGGCTGCCCCGCGCGATCAGTTTGGCCGCCCCCTGGTCTCCGGGTTGCGCGTGGTTGGACCAATTCCAGCGATCACTTCGGCCA
>JBGQCL010000499.1:0-8514 GCA_041495365.1 Kofleriaceae bacterium
ACCGTCGACCGCGCCGTCCGATCGAAGCTGATGGTCGCCGATCCCGATCGCCCGCGCAGGCTGCTCGCGGCAACCCGTCGGTGCTCGCGGCGCTCATCTTCTTCTTGTTCGCGCCGGCAGCGTTCGCGCGGCAAGTCTCCGGTCCACCGCGTGGCTTCGCAGCGCTGCGCGGCGCGGTCAGCACGTGCGCTACGGCTGGTCGAGGAACGGGTAGCGCCAGTCGGTCGGCGGCGCGAACGTCTCCTTGATCGTGCGGGCGGCGACGAACCTCATCAGATTCAGCGCCGAGCCGGCCTTGTCGTCGGTGCCCGATGCGCGCGCGCCGCCGAACGGCTGCTGGCCGACCACCGCGCCGGTCGGCTTGTCGTTGATGTAGAAGTTGCCGGCGGCGTCGCGCAGCGCGGTCGTCGCCTCGACGATCGCGGCGCGGTCGCGGGCGAAGATCGAGCCGGTGAGCGCGTAGGGCGACGTGCGGTCGACCAGCTGCAGCGTGTCGTGCCACGCGGCGTCGGGGTAGACGTGCAGCGTGACGATCGGGCCGAAGAACTCCTCGCGCATGTGGCGGACCGACGGATCCTCGGTGGTGATCAGCGTGGGGTGCACGAACCAGCCCTCGCGGCCGTCGCAGGTCCCGCCGGCGGCGACCTTCATGCCCGGGGTCTCGCGGGCCTCGGAGATCGCGGCCTGGTGCTTGTCGAACGCGGTCTGCTTGATCACCGCGCCCATGAAGTTCGAGAAGTTCGTGACGTCGCCGACCTTGATCGAGCGGATCGTGTCGAGCAGCGGCTCGCGCATCCGGTCCCACACCGACTTCGCGACGTAGACCCGCGACGCGGCCGAGCACTTCTGGCCCTGGAACTCGTACCCGCCGCGCACGATCGCGGTGGCGAGCGCCTGGGGATCGGCCGACGGGTGCGCGAGGATGAAGTCCTTGCCGCCGGTCTCGCCGACCAGCCGCGGGTAGCTCTTGTAGCGGTCGATGTTCTCGGCGACCCGCTTCCACATCATGCGGAACACGTCGGTCGAGCCGGTGAAGTGGATGCCGGCGAGCATCGGGTGATCGAGCACGACGTTGGTGCTGGCGTGCGGCAGGCCGGGGATGAAGTTGATGACGCCGGGCGGGATCCCGGCCTCCTCGAGCAGCAGGTAGACCTGCCACGCGGCGAGCAGCTGGCTCTCGGCGGGCTTCCACACCACGGTGTTGCCCATCAGCGCCGGCGCGGCCGGCAGGTTGCCGGAGATCGCGGTGAAGTTGAACGGGGTCAGCGCGAACACGAAGCCCTCGAGCGGCCGGAGGTCGGTCATGTTCCACACGCCGTGCGTCGACACCGGCTGGGTCCGGTAGGCCTCGGCGGCGAACTGGACGTTGAACCGCCAGAAGTCGATCAGCTCGCACGCCGCGTCGATCTCCGCCTGGTGCGCGGTCTTGGACTGGCCGAGCATGGTGGCGGCGTTGAGCCGCATCCGCCAGGTCGTCGCCAGCAGCTCGGCGGCGCGCAGCAGCACCGTGGCGCGCGCCTCCCAGCGCATCGCGGCCCACTCGCGGCGGGCGTCGAGCGCGGACAGGATCGCGCGCTCGGCGACGTCCTCGGTGGCGGCGTGGAACCGCGCGACCACGTGCTTGTGGCGGTGCGGCATCACGACCTCGCGCAGCTTGCCGGTGTGGACGCGCTGGCCGCCGATCACGCACGGGATCTCGACGACCTCGCGCTCGATCGCGGCGAGCGCGGCCTGCAGCCGCGTGCGCTCGGGGCTGCCGGCCGCGTACCCGAGGATCGGCTCGTTGACGGCGGGCGGGACGGTGACGGTCGCGTCGATCATGGGGCACGTGTACCACGGCCCCGGGCCGGCGGAGCATCGAGCGCGGCCGGGGCCGTCGAACGCGGCGACCGAGTGCGTCATTGCCGCGAGCCGACCGGGCGTGCGCGGCGGCGCGCTCCCGGATCACAGCCGGCGCGTCATCGTGATCCGCGGCGAGGCGACGAAGCCGCTGCGCCGGTAGAGCCGGAGCGCCGGGTTGTCCGGGCGGACCTGCAGGTGCAGCGCGTGGACGCCGAGCGCGCGCAGCTCGGGATCGAGCAGGGCAAGCGCCGCGCCGCCCGCGCCCGAGCCGCGCGCCGGCGGATCGATCCACAGCTCGGTGAGCAACGCGTCGCGGCCGGCGAACTCCAGGTCGTAGCCGAACGTCACCATCGCGTAGCCGATCACCGCGCGGTCGCGCTCGATCAGCCAGACCCCGCCGAGCGCCGGGTCGCGGAGCAGACGGTCCAGCGCGGCCTCCAGCGCCGCCAGCTCGACCGCGATGCCCTCGTGGGCGTTGAGCGCGAGGGTGCGCGGCAGGACCGCCGCGAGGTCGCCGATGCCGGCCGGGCGCAGGTGCAGCACGCGCCCAGGATGGCACATCGGGGCGGCGCGATCTGGCCGACGGCGGCTCGCCACGGTCGGGCTCGGGATCGTCGCTGTGCTCGCCCGAGGCCGGACCGACGCTTGCATTCTGTCCGGAAAGAGGCCATAAAAAGCCATGGCAAAGGCTGTCTATGGTTCGAGGGCGAGCGAGTCGTATGCTTCCCGGGCGGAGGAGGCCGCGGGACCGCGGTATCGCGCGGAGTCGCAGGCGTTCCAGACCGCCGAGGACATCATCCCGATCGCCGAGCTCAAGGCCAACATGTCGGAGATCGTCCGCCAGCTGGACGCGCGGCCACGGCCGCTGGTCGTCACCCTGAACGGCAAGCCGGCCGCGGTCGTGATGTCGCCACGGGAGTACGATCGGCTATCTTACCAGTCGCGGTTCATCGACTCGGTGGCCGCGGGACTCGCCGATGTCCAGGCCGGCCGGACCTACGATGGCGAGGAGGCGGTCGCGGAGTTGCTGGGCGAGCTCGGGGTCAAGAAGCCGCGCCGCCGCCCGCGATCACCGAAGTGATCAGAAGCCGCTGGTCCGGAAATCGGTGAGGTGTCACGATGAGGTGGAAGCTGTCGCTGCAGGCCAAGGCCGACCTCCGGCGGATCGGCCACCGCATCGCGCGCAACAACCCCGAGGCCGCGGTGGCGTGGGTCCAGAAGCTCCAGGACCGGGCGCGCCTGGCCGGGCGCGCCCCGTGGCAGGGCCGCAAGGTCCCCGAGATCGATCGCCATGACATCCGGGAGGCGATCGTCGGCAACTACCGCATCGTGTACATCGTGCAGGCCAGGGCCGTCCTGATCCTGACGATCTTCGAGGGCCACCGCCTGCTGCCGGAGCTCGACCTGCCGTGATCGATGCTCGGGCGCGGCGCGCCCTGCGGGCGAACCCCGCGCGCCTACTCGCGATCGAGGTACGTGTAGCCGATCATCCCCTGGCGGAACCGGTTGATCAGCGTGCGGCTCTCCTCGATCGTCATCAGCTTCTTGCGCAGCGCCTGCTCGACGCTGTTGCGCAGCCGGCCGAGCAGGTCGGACGGCGAGTAGTCGACGAACGCGAGCACCTCGCTGACCGTGTCGCCGGCGACCACCTCCTTGACGTCGTAGTCGCCCTCGGGCGACAGCTGGACGTGAACGGTGTTGGTGTCACCGAACAGGTTGTGGAGGTCGCCGAGGATCTCCTGGTAGGCGCCGACCAGGAAGATCCCGAGGTAGTAGTCCTGAGCCTCGTGCTTGGGGTGGAGCTCCAGCACGTGCTTGACGTCGCGCAGGTCGATGAACGCGTCGATCTTGCCGTCGGAGTCGCACGTGATGTCGGCCAGCGTGGCGCGCCGGGTCGGCTCCTCGTTGAGCCGGTGGATCGGGCAGATCGGGAACAGCTGGTCGACCGCCCATGCGTCGGGCACCGACTGGAACATCGAGAAGTTGCAGAAGTAGGTATCGGACAGCGCCTTCTCGAGGCCCTCGAGCTCCTCGGGCAGGTGGTCGCGGTTGCGCACCGTCATGAGCACCTTCTCGCAGGTCGCCCAGAACAGGTTCTCGCACAGCACCCGGTGCTCGAGCGACAGGTGGCCGAGGTTGAACAGCTGGAGCACCTGGTCCTTGTACTCGACCGCGTCGTGGTAGGCCTCGAGCAGGTTCTTGGCGCTGACGCTCTGGTAGGTCTCCCACATGTTGGTGACCAGCGGCGGCGCCGGGCGCTGCAGCTCCTTGGGCACGTTGGTGTTGAACTCGGTCACGCCCAGCACGTTGACCACCAGCACCGAGTGGTGCGCCGCGACCGCGCGGCCGGACTCGCTGACGATGTTGGGGTGCGGGACCTGGTCGGCGTCGCAGATCTCCTTGATCGCGTAGACCACGTCGTTGGCGTACTCCTGGATCGTGTAGTTCATCGACGACGCGAAGTTGGTCTGCGAGCCGTCGTAGTCGACCCCGAGCCCGCCGCCGACGTCGAGGTACGACAGGCCCTTGGCGCCCATCTTGTACATCTCGACGAACAGCCGGCCGGCCTCGCGCAGCGCGTTCTTGATGCTCTTGATCGCCGAGATCTGCGAGCCGAGGTGGAAGTGGATCAGCTTGAGCGCGTCGACCTCGCCCCAGTCCTTGAGCTTGCTGACCGCGTCGACCATCTCGGCCGCGCCCAGCCCGAACTTGGAGAAGTCACCGCCCGACTGCTCCCAGCGGCCGGCGCCGCGCGAGCTCAACCGCGCCCGGATCCCGAGCGACGGCTTGATCTTCACCCGCTCGCTGACCCGGTGGATGTGGTCGAGCTCGCTCGGCTTCTCGACCACGAGGATCACCGTCTTGCCCAGCCTGGAGGCCAGCAGCGCGGTCTCGATGTACTCCTCGTCCTTGTACTCGTTGCAGATGATGATCGACTCGTCGTCCTGGTGGATCGCCATGATCGCCAGCAGCTCGGGCTTGCTACCGGCCTCCAGGCCGTAGTGGTAGGGCCGGCCGAACTCGATGATCTCCTCGACCACGGTGCGGTTCTGGTTGACCTTGATCGGGTACACGCCGCGGTACTGGCCGGCGTAGCCGTACTCGCGGATCGCGCCGTTGAACGCGCCGCACAGCAGCTCGATCCGCGCGCGCAGGATGTCGCTGAACCGGAGCAGGATCGGGAGCTGGATGCCGCGCGCGACCAGCTCGTCGATCAGCTCCTTCATGTCGATCGCGCCGGGCGCGCCGAGCTGGACCACGTTGGGCGCCGCCGCAGCCGCGTCGCCGGTCGGCCCCGGCGTGACGATCAGGTTACCCTGGTCGTTGACCCCGAAGTACCCGCAGCCCCAGCGCGGGATGTTGTAGGTGTCGTTCGCGTCGGCGGCGGTCCACCGGCGGAGCGGGTCGTGGGCGATGAGTGCCTTGGCGCGGGCCATGTTTCCAACATGCACTTACGCACAATTGACCGCCGGTGCAACGGGAAAACCGCGCGCAGATCCACAAGCCGCGCGCGGGGCGCCCGGTTCGCCCCGCTCGCCGGTCTCAGGCCGCGAGCCACGGTCTGAGCGGCCGGCGCACCGGGCCGCGGCCGCGCGTGCGCTCGTCCAGCTCGTCCGCCCACAGGTCGCACTCGGTGCCGCGGGCGAGCCGGCACGCCGGGCGGGTCGGCTCGGCGATCCGCGGCAACGAGGCGGGCAACGAGGCGGGCGACGAGGCGTAGACCGACACGATCGAGTGCGGCTCGGTCGCAGGAGCGTCATCGAGCTGCGACGTCCACGGCTCCGGGACGTCTCCGAACAGCTCGCGCATCGCGCGCTGGATCGCGCCCGGGCCGCCGATCCAGCCCTGGCCGACCGCGACCCGCTGGAGCGCGTCGATCAGCGCAGCCGCCGAGGCGAACCGCTGGCGCGGATCGGTGGCGAGCGCCGTGCGGAGCACCGCCTCGAGCTCGGCCGGGTAGCTCGCGACCAGGTCGCTCGGCGCGATGTAGTCGCCCTGGACCACCGCGAGCATGCGCTCGAAGTCGGTCTTGCCGGCGAAGCACCGCGCGCCGGTGGTGAGCTCGTAGAGCACGACCCCGAGCGCGAACACGTCGCAGCGCTGATCGACCGGGTCGCCCAGGCACTGCTCCGGAGACATGTAGCTCGCCTTGCCGCGGACCACGCCGGGCAGGGTGTGGACCGACGCGATCGTCGTGGTCGCGATCCCGAAGTCGACGACCTTCACCGAGCCGTCGTGGCCGACCATGATGTTGGACAGCGACACGTCGCGGTGGACCAGCCGCAGCGGCACACCGTCCGGACCCCGCCTGCGATGGGCGTGGTCGAGCCCGGCCGCCGCGGCGCACACGATCGACAGCGCGGTCTCGAACGGCAGCAGCTGGCCGGCGCCCTGGCTGCGCGCGAGCACCTCGCGCAGGTCTGCGCCGTGGACGTACTCCATCGCCAGGTAGTGCTTGCCGTCGACCACGTCGACCTCGAACACCGAGGCGATGTTGTGATGGTTGAGCAGCGCGACCAGCCGCGCCTCGTCCAGGAACATCGCGCACGCTTCGGGGTCGGCGGCCCGCATCCGGTTCAGCACCTTGACCGCGACGTGGCGCTCGAACTGGCCCGGTCCGACGCGGCGCGCCAGGTAGATGTCGGCCATCCCGCCCTGCGCGATCGGGCGGATCAGCTCGTGGCAGCCCAGCTGGCTTCCGAGCGGTAGCTGTGGGCCGACGGACGTCACGCACATCCTACGATCGACAACATCAAATAGATTCCCGGGATCTGGACCCCCGGCAGATCCGGCCACTTGCGGGCAACTCCCGGACCGCCGGCGTGAGCAAACTTACATGCTTGCGGCCCGGGCCGATTCGGTTAGATTCGCCCGTTCCAGGCATGGGCAATGAAGTCGCAAAGGGCAGCCCCGCGGCGCAGATCATCGCCGAGGAGGAGCGCCTCTACAGTCAGGTCCAGGCCCGGGTCGCGTTCGGCGAGGACGACGACGGGCGGCCGCAGGTCGGCGCCGGCGACCTCGACGCCGACCTGGTCTCGCTGCGCGACCAGATCGCCGAGGCCCGGCCCGAGGACCTGCCGCCCCTGGTCGAGCAGATGACGCGGCTCGCGGCGCTGCGCGCCCGGCTCGGCGGCGGCAGGCAGCTGCCGGTCGACATCACCTCGCCGTACTTCGCCCACATCCGGCTGCGCGAGAACGGCAAGAGCAAGGACGTGCTGGTCGGCAAGCGCGGCTTCATCGATCGCCGGTCCAACGTCCAGATCGTCGACTGGCGCAACGCGCCGGTGTCGCGGATCTACTACCGCTACGAGGAGGGCGACGACTACGAGGAGGAGATCGCGGGCCGGCGCGTCGAGGGCCTGGTCGAGGCCCGCCGCAACGTCTCGATCGCCCGCTCCAACCTGCGCCGGATCGGCGCGCCCCAGGGCACCTACCTCAAGGACGCGCGCGGCTCGTGGGTCCAGGCGGTCGGCCAGATCGCGCCGGTCCTGCACGGCGGCATGGGCAAGGCGGCGCGCCCGGCCGCCGCGGCCCGCGCCAAGGGCACGCTCGGCATCCACCACGGCACGCAGCGCGCCGACAAGGCGCTGCCCGAGATCGCCGCGCTGATCGACAAGGAGCAGTTCGAGCTGATCACCCGGCCCGGCAGCGGCATCGTCGTGATCCAGGGCGGCGCCGGCTCGGGCAAGACCACGGTCGCGCTGCACCGGATCGCCTACCTCAACTTCCAGGACGGCCGGCGGTTCAAGCCGAGCAACACGCTGTTCGTGGTCCCGTCGCAGGCGCTGGTGCGCTACGTCAGCGGCGTCCTGCCGTCGCTCGGCGTGACCGGCGTGCCGGTCGTCACCTACACCGGCTGGGCGCGCACGACCCGGATGCGCTGCCTGCCGGACTCGCCGACCAAGCACAACGCCGAGCCGCCCGAGCAGGTGTCGCGGGTCAAGAAGCACCCGGCGCTGCTCGCCACGCTCGAGCGCTGGGTCGCGCGTCAGGCCGAGCAGATCGGCGCCGAGATCGCGACATCGCCGGCTCTGGCCGCGGCGACGCCGGGCAGCGCTCCGGCGGCCGGCCCGGCGGCCCAGACCGCGGCGCTCGACGAGTGGAACCGGCTCGCCGCGCGCGCGCTGGTGCCGCGGCTCGCCGGCTTTGCCAGCTGGGTCAAGCGCGCCGAGCTGCCGCCCAGCGAGCGGCTCGCGCTCGAGGGCATCGCGCGGCGCTGGAAGAAGCGCGCCGACGACTGCGTGCTCGACTGGGCCGAGCTGTTCACCGATCCGGTCGCGCTCGCCGAGGGCTTCTCCGGCAGCGACGTCAAGAAGACCGACATCGAGCGCGTGGTCGCCTGGCTGCGCCGCCAGCTCGCCCGGCCGCAGAAGGCGCCGGTCGACGAGGAGGGCAACCCGGTGCTCGACTCCGAGGGCCAGCCGCTCGGCGTCGACGAGGACGACCCGGCCGGCAAGTTCGACGACGAGGACGATCCGATCCTGCTCCGGCTGGTCCAGCTCAAGCGCGGCGGCCTGATCCCGCCGGGCGGCGACGAGCTGAGCTGGCAGCACGTCGCGGTCGACGAGGCCCAGGACCGCTCGGCGCTGGAGATCAAGGTCCTGCTCGAGGCCGTGCATGCTCCCGACGGCGACCCCGGCAAGCGCTCGGTGACCATCGCCGGCGACACGG
>JBGQCL010000500.1:0-8513 GCA_041495365.1 Kofleriaceae bacterium
CCGAGCGCCGGGCAGCCGGAGGCGCACGCGATCGCCCGCGACGCCGCCCGCCGCAAGGCGGCCACGCAGATCGCCTCGGGACGATCGCCGCGAGCTGCGCCTCTTGCGGCCCGGTGTCTTCGACGCGCTTCGACGGGGCCAGCCCGTTCCGGCCTCGGGCGGAAATCCTGGTAGGCTGGTGGTCCCGGTTGTTCGGGGTGTGGTCCGCCATGGCGCGCGCGAAGAAATCGAAGGTCAGGGTATCGGAATTGGAGGGCCGGCCCGACCCACGGCCGCCGCTCGACTCCGCGGGGTTGCTCTCGGCCTGCCAGGGTCTCCTGGCGCGGCTCGCTCGACCGCGCGAAGTCCTCCCCGGCGGTGACGCGGGCGCTCGAGGCGCTCTACCAGGCCGAGAAGGCCGCCGAGCGGACGGCCGAGAGCTTCGCGGGCTGGACCGCGCTGCTGGCGACCCAGGTGTGGGCACTCGAGCAACCGCGAGAGCGCGGACGCCGAGATCGGCCGCTCGGCCGTGACGCCGGGGAACGCCCTGAACCTGGCCGCAGCAATGGATATGCCACAAATGCAGCGACGTTGACTGGAGACTGGGGAAAGCACAAGCGCCGCCCGTCGCTCCAGCCACGAGCACCGTGCCCCGTGGCGCTGATCGATCATTGCCCATCGCGCTCCGCCGATCAGCGCCGCAAACCGCTGCAGCAACTGGTGATGCGCGACGGCAAGTCCGCACGGAATGCACGATGGCCGCGTTGGCCGGCAAACGATTCGGCATTGCCGTCCAGACGATTCACAGGGCCACGTCGCAACGCCGGCCTCGGTCAACCTGGGCGTACGTCGGCCCGACCCTCGGCCACCGCGTCGCCGTTGCGATGCACGGGAACGCAATCCGGAGCTGCTGGGCCCCAGGCCGATCATGCCCAGCTTGACGGCGCCGGCGCCGTGCCCCGAACGACCGCGCCACGCCGCAGCGATGCGCCCGGTCCGCACGCGGACAGCGCTTGCAATCAGACCGCACCGCGAAGTCGCTCGTACCGAGCGTCGTGTCGACGGAGGCATTCGGTAATTGTACCGAACCCTCAGGCAAAACGTGTTTCACGGAGAATGTGTGAAGAAAAGACAGCCTGATACGATAGCAAGTCGAGTCCGATCCGCGCAACGAGCGGGGATGCGCCTCGGTTCATTCACTCTCGTTCTGGTCTTGACCGGTGCGGCCGTCGAGGGCTGTGGCATGACAGATGGCGATACCGGGCCGAGTGATTCGACGGAGGTCAGTGCCGCGACGATCAACCTCTCCGCCTTCGTGCTCAACGTCACCAGCGGTGAGAACCCCATCACCGTCTCCAGTCCCGGCCTCGGCGACAACATCTGCCCCGCCTTCGAAACCCGCAACTTTGCCTATGTGGGAGGAGCGTCACTCACCATCAAGACCTTCCCCACACAACTGCCCGACTGCGAGCAGTTCATCCGCTGGGATGGGGCGTGCGCGGGTCAGGGTCACCAGTGCAGTCTCGTCATCAACAGCGATCTCTCCACGACGTCGGTATTCGGCCCGATCCGGGGCTGCATCCCGAAGTGAGCGGCCCCTGCTGCGACTGAGCCGCCGGGCGGCGTCGGCCTTCGACCGCGCGCAAGAGGACGCGGAGATGGTCGTCGCGCAGGGTGGCTCCTCGGGTTCGGTCGGGCTAGCACCGCGATGGCACGACAGTGCCGCGCGGCGGCATTCCGGCGCGAGAGTCCCCGAGCCACGGCCTGGACGCCGCGTTCAGGCTTCCCTGCCGAGGCGAGTTTCGCCCACGCCCGCCGTATCATCTCCATGGCTCGTCGTCGGCCTGGTCGACGGCCGGCAGCTCCACGAGATCACGTTAGAACGCGGGCGCCGGGTGTTGCTCGACACATATCATGATGACGCGCGGGTCCGCGCTGAGCCGTTCGAGGTGTTCGAGCTCGAGCTCGACGTCCTGTGGGCCGGCGTCCAGCTGGCCGAGCCGCCGCGCTGACCAGTCCGTTGCCAGAACCGGTGCGGATCGACCCCAATGACGCATGGTGCGCTGGGCGCAAACGGTCCAGAATGCATCCGTGATCGTCGGCCCAGACAGATTTCTCGTCGCGAAGAATCCCGACGAAGCGAGCAGCCTCAAGTATCTCGTCCGGCTTCCACTCGATGGCGGCGTGATCCTGAAAGTGCGCGACACGTGGCCGACGACGGCTCGGGTGTACTGCCACCCGTTCGAAGGCGCCTGGCCCGACCCGGCGGAGCTGGTCGATGACGTGCCGGTCGTCAGTTGCCGCCGCCGCGGACCGGCGATCGACCTGGTGCTCGATCGTTCCCGCCAGGATCGCTCGCAGTTCGTGTTCACCGAGGCGCGTGGTCGCTCGATGATCTTCTGGCAGACCCGCACCGTCGCGATGAAAGCGAACCCCGGCGGGCGCGTCCCTCAGCGGCGCGCGCTGACGGCCGGGTTCACCATTCACGTCGATACTCGCGAGAAGTACGCGTTCCGCTTCGCGCGACGCGACGTCGCGATCGAGCACACGGCCGTCCAAGCGGGCGACTACGGCGTCCGCGAAGATGATCGCTGGCTCGCGGTGGTCGAACGCAAGGGAATGGAGGATCTGATCGGTTCGCTCTCCAACGGAACCCTTGCGTACCAGCTCGCCGCGATGGCCGAGCTCCCGCTCGCCGCGGTCGTCGTCGAAGGACGCTACCCCAAGCTGTTCGAGCTGCCGCGCGTCAAGGACGGCTGGCTGCCGGATGTCCTGGCACGGCTCCAGATCCGCTACCGCGAGATCCCGATCGTGTTCGCGGATTCGCGCAAGTTCGCCGAAGAATGGACGTACCGGTTCCTCGCAACGGCGCTCGCCGACCTCGGCGCAGTGTCAGAGCCGCGCGCGAAGGTCTCGACGTGACCGCGACGCGTGCCCCCTGTCCGGCGAGCTACACGAACCGCAAGGGGCAGGTCTACTACCTGCATGCCGGGAAAACGAAGACCGGCAAGCGACGCTATTTCGTCGCCAAGACGATCGGCGACGGCGCGCTCGCCGAGCTCCCGGCCGGGTTCGAGATCGTCGAAAGCATCAACGCCGTCGTGTCGGTCCGTCGCATCGATCCGAGCGCGCGCAACGTCCCCGAGACCGACCTCGCGCGCGTTCGCGCCGAGCTCGCGAAGCACCCGCACCTGCGACGGTATCGCGCGGACGTCGTCCGGGGAGAGATCATCGTGTTCGAGCCGATCGGCGGCTTGTCCGACGAGCTCGCGCACAACCTGGTGGCGTCGCTCCAGATGCTGCCGTTCCAGCTCGAACAGCGTCGGCCCGAGCTCGACAAGGGCACGCGCTACTCACCTGTCCTGCGCTTCGCTCCGATCGAGGGGCAGTACGCGGTGTTCCGGATGACCTACCGCGGCGACGGTGGCTGGTCGTGGCCGCTCGATCACGGCCCGCTCGGAAGCCTCGTGCCGAAGTACCTGAATACGCTTGGAACCTCGGCGTTCTTCGAGCTGTACTGACGTCGCACGTCAGGGTCGGCCGGTAGGGTCGGCCGGTGACGACGCCGACGCGAAATGACCCGTGCCCGTGCGGCTCTGGCGTGACCTCGACGCCGATCAGACCAGGGGACTCGACGAGCGATTCTGGCTCGAGTACGTGTTCGAGGCGTACGCGAGCCACCGCGCGGAAGCGGTCTTCCTGATCGGCTTGCCCGACATTCCGGAGAGCCGGCCGCACTCTCGCGTCAACGAAGCTCGCCACCTGCTCGGCGTCGGTGCCTGATGGGCAAGCGGAAGAAGAAGAAGAACCGCAACCTCGGCCCCCGTCGCAAGCGGATGCGCCGCCCGGCGCGCCTGATGGCCGCCGTGAAGTGGCGCGCCGGGTACGGTGGCAAGAACCTCGTGCGCGGCTACGCGCGCTGGTTCGGCGTCGATCCGATCTGCGCGATCACCGAGCTGCGGATGCTCGGCGTGGCGGTCGACCCGGACTACGAAGCTCAACTGCGGCTGGCGATCGCCGCTCGCGCGAAATGGCGTGCAAGGCGACGCGCCGAGAAGCTCGCCGCGAAGACACCGCCCGTCGAGATCGACTGGCCCGATGACTGGCCGGTCGAGTGGATCCCGACCGACGCCGAGGCCGACGTCGATGTCGATGTCGTGTTCGACGATTGCCCGTTCTGATCTGACCTGACATCTGAAACGACCTTGCGACTCCCGAAGTCCGAGTAGCGACCAAGTCGCGCACGAACTCCGTTCGCGGTAGGCGCGTTGGCACGCGTTCTATGCGGTCACTACGTGGAACACGTTGGGGACATTGCCAGGTAGAAGCTCGAAGCTGGGCCACAGCAAGTGAGCAAGCCTGCGCGCGGTGGCCTCGGACCAGTAGCGATGCTCCGACGACAAGACCCAGTCGGTACGGCCGTCGGGCAGGATATGACGCGAGACCGCGACACCGAGCGAGGCCTCGCGGCGCTCTCCTCGGTCGGCGGCGCCAAGCGGTTGTTCAAGCTCGCGGCGGTGACCGGGCAGCAGAAGCTCGCCTGCGCGAGGTCGCCTGGCTCGAGCTGATGGTGGCGCCGAGGTTGCTAGTTCACTTCGGATACGACATGCGGCTCATCGTCGCCTCGTCGATACCGCTGGTCGGGCCGCTCGACGAGGTCCGATCGAGCGGCCTGTTCGTATGCGACAGCGACGCACCGCCACCCACGATCGACGCGTGGGGCTACGGATGACCCGCGCGACCCACGGTCCGTGCGGGCGGCGTACATCGAAGGAGCGCTGAGCGCGCCAACTCCCGCGCTTCAAAATTGGTGTTGCGTTATCGTTCAACTCAAGTACTCTTGGATCGGGTGCTCCCAGCGGGGGCCAATGGTCAGCAATCGTTATCGCGCGCCGCGGATGAACGGCAAACGATACGCCAGCGCGAGCTGGGACCGGAGGTGACTCGAGGGACGCCCAGCGCGGCAAGAGCCGCGTTTCCTCGCTCCCCATCCGGAGGTTTCATGCTGCTGCCTGCTCGTGTCCCTGACCCGTTCGTCGTGGCGCTCGTCGCGACGAGGGATCGCCCGGAGTACCTTCCGCGCGCCCTCGCCTCCATCGCGGAGCAGACCCGATCACCCAACGCGGTCGTCCTCATCGAGGACGGCCCGGAGATCAGCGCCGGATCGAGGCGCATCACCGCCGAGTGCCAGCTGCCTGCGGGCGTCGATCTCATCTTGCTCAAGAACCGGCGCACACCCGGAGCTGCCGGTGCCTGGAACTCCGGGATCGACGAGGTCACGCGACGATTCGCCCCGTCGCATTCGGTCTACATCGCGATCCTGGATGACGACGACTGGTGGAAACCGGAGCATATCGCGACCTGCCTGACGCTTGCCGTCGCGCGCGAGAGCGACGTCGTCGCCACTGGCATCGTCCGCCACGACGACCGCCACCCGGATGGCCGCTCCCAGGATCCGCCGCAGTCGATCTCGGCAGACGAAGCACTGGTCCGCAATCCGCATATCCAGGGTTCAAATCTGTTCGTGCGGCTCTCGACGCTGCTGGAGGCTGGAGTCTTTGACGAGGCCTTGCGCAGCACGACCGATCGAGATCTCCTGCTGCGACTCGCTGCGCTCGGCGCAACGTACGCACCGATCGCGCGTGCAACGGTCCATCACGACGCTCGCGGTGGCCGCCCCCGGCTGTCCACGGCAGGCTCAACCGCGAAGTCCGAGGGGCTCGCGCGGTTCTGGAACAAGCACCACCTGCTGATGAACAACGAGCAACAGGAGGCGTTCTGGCGCCGAGCGGGCGAAACGTTTGCAAGCGCCCGCGACTCCGCGACGCCCCGGCTACCGGTGGAGCCAACCGGCAAGCCGGGCCAAGCCGTCGCGGATGTCCCGGCGGACAACAAGCCGCTGGTCCTGGTGGTGGGGGTCACTTGCGACGGTGACGAGGCAGGTGTCGCGCGCATCGCCCCGCTCCTCGAGGACCTGCTGGCGCTCGGGAGCGACGAACGCGTCGCCGCGCTGGACGTCCTGGTGGTGGAGAACGGCGAGGGCGGCGAGCACCTGCGAGCAAAGCTGGACGAGATGATCCACCGTGGTCTTCGCTGCTACCTCGCCGACGTTACGCGGCAGCGAAGGGATGCGGAGACCGGCCTGTTCGGACCAGGCTTCGTGCGCCGCGCCGCGCGGATCGGGATCAGCGAGGCGCGTGCGATCACCCAGCGCTACGTGCGCGGGCTGATGCGCCCCGGAGCCGTGGCGTGGATCCTCGACGATGACAAGCGCCTGGCCCCGCTGGTCGCAGACGGCGGCAGGCTGGTGCGGCGCAGGTGCGACGTCGTCGGTGCGATCCTGAGGTTGCGTTCGTCGGGCGCCGACGTCGTCCTGGGGGTCGACACCGGCGCAGCGCCGCTGCCGGCTGCGGCCACGCTGCGTACCCAGCTGGTCGATCTCGGCGCGAACGTTGCCGCCATGCGTGCGCTCGGTCCCGACGCGGGCTGGCCGGATCGCACCGCCGAGAACCTCGCGCACGCCGGCGCGGCACACGACTTCTACTACGACCTCTCGCGGCTCCACACCTGCCATCTGGAGCTCCCGTTCTGGTTCTCGGCGGATCGCCCCGATGTGTCGGTTCGCGAGGCGTTCGCCCAGCTCTGCGAGCGTGCGCCGCGAATCCTCGCGGGTGAGCAGGTGTTCCGTCCGCTGTTCGTGGAGTGGGGCGCCAAGCTCGAACTGCGCGCGTCGATCCAGCGCGGTGGTAACACACTCGTGTTCGATCCGGACGCGCTGGTCGATGTGCCTCAGCTGGTCCCATCTCCGGATGGTCGGCCGACGAGACGCTCCGATATGGTGTGGGCGCTCCTGAACCAGCGGATCCGCGGTCGGCGCGTCGAGGAGGCCGGCTTGGCCGTGTTTCACGATCGCAGCGACGTCGGCGAGCACGCCATCGATATGCGGGCGCTCGTCGACGACATCCGCGGGTACGCGCTGTACTCGACGCTTCGCGATCTGATGGAGCGATGGCCGGGGCTGGAAGCGGTGAGCGACGAGGCGACGCTGTTTGCCCACGAGCGATTTCAGAAGTATCTCGTCGAGCGCGTCGCGGCGTTCGTGCTGTCGTTCCACCGTGCCCGCGGTGCGGCGCGGGGTATCCGGGCGTGCGCGGTCGACGCGACGGCGTGGTGGCAAGCGGAGCCCGTTGCGCAGGCGCAGGCCATGGGGCTTGCCTCGCTCGCCGACCGCATCCTGGCGCTGCTCGATCCTCGCCTCGTGGAGCGCATCCAGGCCGCGATCGCGGACACGCCGCCGCTCGCGATCGCGGCGTACCTGCGCGTGCTTCGCGAGCGCGTCGAGGAGGCTGCCGTCGCCATTGCGATCGAGCCGCCATGGCTCGCTGAGGAGCGCGTCCACATCGCCCGCGCGCAGATCGAGCGGCTGGGCCAGCCGGCGGGTGCGTTGAGGCTTCTCGGCGCCGGGCAAGAGGGCGTCGTGCTGACCGATGGTCGCGACGTCTTCAAGTACCTCGACCGCTGGCGCGCGCGCGCGACCGATGACAGCCGCGCATTCCTGCGCAGCTTGATCGGTGCCTGGGAGCGGACCGAGGCGCTCTATCCGCTCCGGCGCCTCATCGAGGACGGTCAGGACGCGATCCTCGTGTACCCGTACGAGCCAAGCGATCCGTTCACCGGTGGGCACGCCGCGGGGATCGTACGCCTGCTCCGCGAGTGCCGCGAGCGCGGCGTCGTCTGTCGCAACCTGCACCCCCGCAACCTCCGCGTGGTTGGGGATCGCGTCCGGCTCGTCGACTACGGCATAGATCTCGTGGCGCTCGACGATGAAGGTTGGCGCGCGATGGTACGGCGCGCGTGGCTGTCCTGGCGCTGGCCTCACCACGCAGATCTCGATGGCGCGATGAGGCGCGCGCTGTCCGATGACATCCCGGAGCTGAGCGGATGGGAGCTGCTGGAGCGTGCGGTCTCGGCGGGAGACGCGAGGCGCGACCTGAAGGAACTGATCGTCACCGCGATCCTGCGCTTCGCCCCGACGACCGTGCTCGATTTCGGCTGTGGCGGCGGCCACCTCGTCATGCGCCTCGCCATGGGCGACACATGCGCGGTCGGCTACGACCCGCAGCCGTCCCATCGCTGGCCGGAGCACGGCGGCGCGCGCTTCACGTCCGACCGAGCGGTGGCGATCGCCGGCGGCCCCTACGCCGTCGTCGTGTGTTCGCTCGTGCTTTGCGCGATCGAAGATGAGGCTGAGTATCGCGACGTGCTCGCGGGGCTCAGGGCCGCCGTGCGCACGGGTGGCCGCGTCATCCTCGCGGTCTGCAACCCGCTACACACGCTCGGCGGAGACACGCCGTTCCAGATCCGGTCCGTGCCCGCCGGTGTGGATGTCGACCGGCCGTTTGTGTGGACCAAGACCTTGCGACAGACGGGGACGCGCCGGAAAGACGTCCACAGGCCCTTGCACATGGTGAAGCGCGATCTGGTCCGCGCCGGATTCTGCGTCGAGAGCATCGAGGAGACCGAGACGGTCTCCG
>JBGQCL010000501.1:0-8483 GCA_041495365.1 Kofleriaceae bacterium
TCCCACAATTCGCAAGGAGGAACCTAGCAATGTCTGACCCGTCAATGTTTGACAAAGACGCCGATCGTGAATTGGACGAGTTGGTTCAAAGGAGCACACAAGTGGAACTTCCAGCCGAGGTAGAAGAGCGACTCCGTGGCGCTTTGGTGGAATTCCGGCTGCGAGTCGGCGAACGCCATCGTCTGGCCGATGGTGATCGCCTGCGCGCCGAGCGGTGCCAGCTCCGCAGCCATCCCGGTGCGCGCCTCGACGTTGGCGAAGGACCGGCCGAACGAGTGTTCCATCTCTGCCCGATGCGGAAGCAGTCCGCCGCGTCCCCCGCTCACCGCCGGGGGCAGCGCCTCGGCCGCGGTAGCTTCGTGTGCCGTTGCCGGCAGCGGCGCCGGTGAAGTTGCTGCGGCCAGTCCGACCGCCACACCGCGCGGTCCGAGCGTGGAAGCCGGTGCGACCGATGGGGGAGCCGCCCTCGATGCGTCCATGGCGCTGCCGCTGGCGATGCCCGCGCCCCGCGGCGCTTGGTCAGCTGGCGCGGCGCTGTCTTCGCCATCGCGCTCGCCGGGGCGTGCGTTCGCGGCCTCCGAGCTGGCGAGCGCCTTGTCGTACGCGGCGCGATTGAAGCGCCGTGGGTTCTCCGCGACCCCGAAGAACTGCGACGTGAGGCGCGTGGCGGCCAGGTAGTTGGCCAAGCCGACGGCAAAACCATCCTTGCGATCGGGGGTGCGTTGTGCGGCCCGGACACGCTCGGCAAGCGCGCGCCGTTCGCCGGCGCCCAACCCGGCGACCCAGGCGAGAACGTCATCGGCCACGGCGCCGCGGTTCATGATCGCGGGTTCGATAGCTTCCTCACCGGACACTGCCGGCACCACGCGCGACGGCTCCTTGGTGCTCTCCAGCGCGGTCGCGATGTCACCGAGCTCCTTGGTCGCAGCGGCGTAGTGCTCCTGCGCCCTCTCTGAGGCGTTCGCATCCGTCGCGCGCGCCTTGATCTCCGCGGATAGCGTCGCGTGTATCGTGTCCAGGCTCGCCCGCTCGCTACGCCATTCCTCGCGCCGAACGAGCGCGGCGAGCTTCTCGGCCCGTGTCGCAGCGGACTCGACCTGCTGCCTCAACCGGTAAACGCGCTGAGTCGCCTCCTCCTCCGGGGTCCTGGCTTTCGCAGCATCCCGTTCGCCGACGCCGCGCCCGGTGTCGTGGCTATACCCGCGGTCACGATCCCCCCGATCACGCATCTCGGCGCATCCCTCCGCGCCCGAAGGTCGCCAAGCGCGGTCGGGCCTGCAAGTGCGACGGCGGCTATTTCGTTCGCCGACGCCGGCTCCGAACGCGTCTGCATGGGCTACCAGTCGCGGCGTCGGCGCTACCTACAGCAACGCACAACGTCGACCACCGAGCGACGAACTCACAAAGGGTCCGGCCGCCTGTACCGTCGCACGCTGCCTCGGAAGCCAGAGCTGGGGATCGACGATGATCGCCACGGCGCCGGACCATTGCCGCCGTTTGATCTTGCCGACGCACGTGCCACCCGCCCCGCTCTACCGCTTCCGCGTTCCGGTGCTGCCCTCGGCCTCGAGCGCACTCGCGATCAGCGCCTTGACCCATCCGGCCATGGTCCGATGATCGCGAGCCGCCGCCTTCTTGACCTGCTCGTAGGTCGCTCGAGGCACGCGGATCGAGATCCGCAACTCCTTGTCATCGGCGGTCGGCATCGGTCCACTCGATCCTCGACGGCCGGTCCGAAACAGTCAACAAAAGCGCCATCTTGTTCCCATCGGATCCCTTTGGAACGTCAACGGGGTCCTTTGGGTGCCATACGGGTGCCATCGGGAGCTAATCTCAGTGCTGATGAAGCTCACCATCGACCCGACCGCCCTCGAAAAGATCCTCAACCACGCCACCCGGATCGTCGGACACGTGGACGCCATCGACGATGCTCTCGTCATTGGCGACCTGACCCTTGCGTCAAGCGCCACGCCGATGCTCTCCATCGCCGCGGGAGGCTCCCGATGAGCCGCCATAGTCCTGGCTCGGACGACCCTCGGTTCGACGTGGTGAGCGCGGTCGACGACCTGCGTCAGCTCGTCGCGAGGGCCGACGCGATGGCCAGCGCGGCAGAAGACCTGTTCGACCGCCTCACCTGGGACTGCGACGGCAGCGACAACACCGACACCGGCGACGACGGCGATGATCACGGCGACGACGACGGCGATCGCCCCCTCGAACGCTTGGCACACCTGATGGGCGCTACCGCCGAGGCGGTACGGGCGGCGGCCAGGGCCGGCGACCAGATCGCCGCCGACCTCGTCCAGTACCGGGAGGGCTCGTCGTGACGGTCGATCTCGCGGGGCACCTGGACGCGCTTCGCATCGCCGTCGGCAAGGTCGAAGCGCTCGCCGCCGTCGCCGCAGAGTCGTACGACAACACGATCTGGAACAACACCGACCCGCTGCAGATCGACCGGATGGCCCACCTGCTCGGGGCTACAGCGGAAGCGGCGGCCACCGCCGTCTTGGCCGTCGACCGGCTCCACACATTCGTGGCCGACCAGCAGCCTGCCGAGGCCGGCGACGACTGGAGCGGCTCGCGCTGAACACCGCTGGCGGTGGTGCGGGCACGCGCCTTGCTTGCGCCCAGGTCGCGCTGCCTGTGAGCGTGCACGGCTTAGGCAGCTTTGTAGATCTTGAGGGCGGCCTGCACGGCCGCCCAATCCTTCTCCAGTTCGCTAAGGGTCGGGCGCACGTTCAGCGTCTCCAACGGCTGCGAGTGGCTGCGGATGTATCTACATGCCTTGTCGAAGGCAGGCCCGATGACGGTTATCGCTGCCCCCAGGGCCTGGCCCTTGATCTTGTCGAGCGCCCCCATCATCACGTTTGGCTGATAACGCTGCACGACCTTGCAAAGCAACTCGACTTCGACGACGACCTCGCACCAGGATCGTATATGTTCGTATCCTGATTCGATGAGCGCAGCCTGCGCCTCTCCGGTGGCGGCCTTGGCCTCCTGAATCGCCTTGTTCAGCCGCCCAGTGATCGTGGATACCGAATCGGCCCGCGGGTTCGTGCCACCGCTCAGGATCCCGCACCGCCCACCATCCTGCGCAATGTCGAAGTACGCGCACTTGTCTCTCTGCTTGTCAAACTTGTTCACCAGCTCGATGGCGAACCAGATGTTGTGCGTGAACACGACCACCTGCCGCGACGCGCTCAACCTGGCGATCCGATCCACCACCTCGCCCATGCGCTCGTAGTCGAGGCTGGTGACGGGATCGTCGAAGACAATCGGATTCGGCGAGATCTTGAGCTGCGCCTCCGCGAGAAAGTCAGCGAGGGCGATCACTTTCTGCTCGCCCTCCGAGAGGATGTCACTGAGCTTGTGGTCAGTAACTAACAACTTCCTGCGCGCCGGCTGCCCCTTCCGGCCCGGAAAGTCCAAACGCACCGCCGGGGCGCTGAGCACGTCACACTCCGCGCGAAACAGCCGCTCGAAGTCGGCGTTCATCAGACCCTCGCTCGCCAGTTTCACGGAATCCGTGAGCGATTTCAGTAAGGAGCGAAACCGCACCGACAGCGTCTGAGCTTTGTGTGCCCACTTTGCCCTGACGACGAACTTGCGAACGTCGTCGACGAGATCCCGCAGAGCTATGCGAGCCTCCAGATCCCTCAACTTCGCCGACCCGTCTGCGTGGGCCTTCTTCCGCTCGTCCGCCTGACCGCGAAGTGTTCCGACGAGCTGCTTCACCTCGGCGAGTCGCGACTGGAGGACCGGCTCCAAGGCCGCGACGAGCTGTGCGGACGCTGTCGTGTCGATCACTTGCCGTTGCCGAGCAGCATCCTGCGCCGCGCGGACGGCGGCGGCAACGACGGCAATGTTCTTGAGAAGGGGGGGTACCTCTCCCTGGGTGAGTTTCTCGCGACGGGTCAACTCCGTAGTCAGCGACGCGAGGTCATACTCGATGAGGCCACGGACCGAGGCGGCGGCGTCCGCGCGAGCGGCGTCCACGTCCTGCTTGAGCTCGCTATTGCAGTAATCCTTATACTTCCGGAGTAGGTCGAGGGCTGTCTGTGCCAGATCCTGGCGGCAGTAGAGACACTGGTCACCAGTGGAGGGGTAGTGGTCGAGGCCGACGACAACGCGGTAGGCGTCACCCGCGGTTACGAATGCTCTCCACGCGTCGCCAAGCACCTTAGGAATGCCCTCGTCCGCGAAGGCGGTCTCGGTCGCCAGGCGGTACTTCTGCTCGGCCGTGGCCAAGGCCGCTCCAGCCTGCTCGTACTTCGTCCGGTCGAAGCGACCGAGCACACCGCACGCTGAAAGCGCCTGCTCAAGGAAGACCCTCTCGGAGTCAGCTTGAAGAACTCGGTCGTTCGACGATTCCGGGCGTAGCGCGTTGACCCGCTCGCGAAGTCCATCAAGCCCCTCAACCTCGGACTGTGCTACAGCGGCAAGCTGTTCGAGTTCCGCAATCTCGGTGGCTGCCCCCAACGACTCGATCTTCGGGTACACGCGAGTATCGCGCGGCACCTTCGACACGAACGGGTTCACGCTTGTCGTGTTGGATTTCACCTCACCTTCGAGAAGGGCACGGACCTTCTCGACTGCCTCGTTCACGTAGCCGAACAGCGCCAAGTCGCTCGGTGTGTAAACGTAGGTCAAGTCCTCGTCGAGGTGCAACGCGATGGCGCGGGCATCGAACACATCGATCCGGGTCAGCGGATGAATGCCTTCTTCACCCTTCCACTCGATCGAATACTGCGCACCACCAAGTTGGTAGCTGACCTGCGCGCGCTGCGGCCCGCGGGCGTTGGTTGGTGCGAGAACGTTCGGCAAGACCGATTCAACGGCCCGGACTCGCGCCAGTCGCTTCAGGATCCGGACGTATCCCGACTTCCCGGCGCCGTTCTTCCCGAAAATGATCGTGAGCCCGGCATTGAAGTCGATCGCCTGGCCGGACGTGAGTGCGTTGACATTCTCGACTGCGTCCAGCTTCAGCAGCGTGAGCGTCTCGGTTGCTTCGGCGGCGGCGACCGCACTCGCAAGCGGCGGCACGACGACTGCCGTCCCGGCGCGCAGATCCTTCTCGACCAAGAACTGCGCGTATACCTCCGCGATGCGCTCGACGGTGAGCGCACGCCTTGACGCCAACACGTCAGCGACGATCGTGCGAACCCAGTCTCCTTGTGCGTTCGCCCACTCGACCAGGATTGTGCGGGCGGTTCGCGGAATCGCGGGTTTCATGGCGGTGGTCGTCATCGGACCCCTTATCGCGCCGACCATCGGCACCCTCATCGGGTCGACCATAGCCGCAACCGGAGGTCGTGCACAACGGTCGTCGACACACACCACACGGGCCGCGCCCGCTCCGCCCAACGGACCGTGACCGCACCCGCCGTGCCGCCCCCTGAGCGTTCCCCAGTACGTGCCACCGCGACCGACAACCGAGCTGCTCGATCGCGCGGATGATCGTCGACGACGCACCGACGTGTGTGACGCGGCCCGAGGAGTGGATGTGGATCTGGGCGCGCAGCTTGGCTACGCGTCGCATGTGCACGCCTACGAGAACGATGGTCGAGACTTCGTCGATATCGAGGCAGTCGCGGCGCATCGGATCGCGCTCGATGCGTACGTCGAGGGGGCCTGGGGGCAAGCGCGGCACCGAGTCGCTCCACGGGCTTCCGATGACCGCGCGACTCGCCAGACGTTTGCGGATGTGGGTGGACCGGGGATTGGGTCACACGAGGGCCATCGTTCGAGGCGTGGCCGGGCGCCCTGTTCTACCGGGCGAGGACGTCGCGTTCCCGGGGTGTGAGGTTGCTTGCGTGACAAGTTAGCGGCAGCCTTCCGCCTCCGGATCCCGTGTCGGTCATAGGAACACTGCGCTGGACCTGCGTCTCGTTGGTGATACGCTTCGTATGTCCTCGCATCTTTCGACAGCCTTTACGTATCATGGCCAACCTCAAGACCAGCGCGCTCCTCCGCATTGCGGGCAAGGGGGCCGTTCGCGCGCGTGACCTCGATGCAGGGAAGATCCCGCGCGCCTACCTTCGACGGCTGACCGAGCGCGGCCTCCTCGAACAGGTCGACCGCGGGCTCTACCGCCTCGCGGGCGCTCCGATCACCGAGCTAAACTCGGTCGCCGACGTCGCTAAGCGCGTGCCGCACGCGATCGTATGCCTGCTCAGCGCGCTCCAGATCCACGATCTCACCACGGAAGCGCCGCACGCGGTCTGGATCATGATCGACCGGCACGCACGTGCGCCGAAGCTGGCGCACCCGAAGCTCGAGATCGTATGGGCCAGCGGCCTGGCGCGGACCCATGGCATCGAGCGGCGCACGATCGAAGGCGTGCGCGTGCAGCTGACGGCGCCGGCCAAGACCGTCGCCGACTGCTTTCGCTATCGCCGGCACGTCGGGCTCGAGGTCGCGCTTGCGGCGCTTCGCGACTACCTCCGGAAGCACCGCGGCGGAATCGACGCGCTCGTGGCGGCTGCGCGGGCGGACCGCGTCGACGCGGTCATGCGCCCCTACCTCGAGGCGCTGGCGTGACGAAGCCGCCGAAAGACGTCGGTGCGTCGGTGCGTGCGCGGCTGCTTCACCTCGCCCGCGAGCATGGCGACGACTTCCAGCTGTTGCTCACCCGGTATGCGAACGAGCGCCTGCTGTACCGGCTGGCGCAGTCTCGACACCAGGGGAGCTTCATCCTCAAAGGCGCGACGTTGTTCACGCTGTGGACCGGCCATCCGCATCGCGCCACGCGCGACGTCGACCTGCTCGGTGTTGGCGATCCGAGCGAGGACCGGATCCGTGAGATCTTCGCCGAGTTGATCGCGATCGAGGTCACCGACGACGGCGTGGTGTTCGACGCGGGCTCGCTGGCCGTCGGGCCGATCCGCGAGGATCAGGAATACGGCGGGGTGCGGGTCGAGATGGTCGCTCGCGTCACGGCGGCTCGCGTTCGGCTGCAGATCGACGTCGGGTTCGGTGACTCGGTGACGCCGCCACCGGTGCGGAAGGATCTCCCCGTGCTGCTCGACTTCCCCATGCCGTGCCTGCTGGTGTATCCGCGCGAAACCGTCGTGGCCGAGAAGCTCGATGCGATCGTGCAGCTCGGCACCGCGAACAGCCGGATGAAGGACTTCTACGACTTGTTCGTGCTGGCACGCGGGTTCGAGTTCGACGGGGCGTTGCTGGTCCGGGCGATCCGCGCCACGTTCGAACGGCGAAAGACGCCGCTGCCGGCCGAGCTGCCCACCGGCCTCACGAACGAATTCGCCGCGGCCCCCGGAAAGGCGACACAGTGGATGGCGTTCGGCCGGAAGTCTGGCGCGCACGACGCGCCAGATCTTCGGACCACCATCGCGACGATCGTGGCGTTCGCCGAAGGCCCACTCGCCGCAGCCGCACGTGGTTTGCCGTTCGACGGCCGTTGGCTACCTGGCGGGCCGTGGGTCTGAATTGCGGCGCGGTCACTCGCGCTCGATCGCTCGGCGTGACCCGTCAGCCCCCTGGAGCTGGCGCCATTCCTCAGCCAGGCGACGTGCCCGCTCGTAGTCGCCGTCAAGAACGGCCTGTAACACGGCGTGTGACAGCGCCTGGTCGCGAGGATCCGCGAGGGCGGGGGTCGCGACCCCGGTCGTCGACGGAGCGACGCGATCCTCGCGGATCCTCGCGTCCATATCCGATCCTTCGACTCCCGCCGCCTCCACGATTTTTCGCCGATAATTCAATGAGTTCGTCGGCTGTAGCAAACGATGTAGCAAGCCTCCGGGTCAGCTGCAGCTTGCTGACCTCGCCACAGGTCTCGATCCAGTGCGGGCCGCGATCGTAGCTTGTCGGGACCTGGCGATGCGGTTGTCGCTTGCTCGACGGCATCGTGGCGTTCATTCGACAGCGCTGAGTGCATCGCGGCAGCGGCCCATCTCATGCGCCGCGGAGTACCAGGTCGGCGTGGTCAGCGGTGGCCAGGATGCGCACGGCGTTGGCCTGGTCAGAGCCGTACGCTCGGTCGTGGGCCTCGGCGTCGGAGCGGCCGTAGCGGCGGTGGCGTTCGACCAGGCGGTCGAGGCGGACGGACTCGTCGGGAGCCAGGAACCAGACCTCGTCGAGGACGGCGCGCAGGGCGCTCCACGGGTGGTCGGGAAGCAGCAGATAGTTGCCTTCGGTGACGACCAGCGGGACCTCGGGCGAGACCGGCACGGCGCACGCAATCGGCTCCTCGATCTCGCGGCGGAACTCGGGGGCGTAGACGGTCTCGGCGTCGGGCTGGTCGGGCCCGTTGCGGCGGAGCCGTCGGATCAGGTCGACGTAGCCGGCGGCGTCGAACGTATCAGGAGCGCCCTTGCGCTGCTCCCGGCCGAGCCGGCGAAGCTCGCGCTGGGACAGGTGGAAGCCGTCCATGCCGACGAGCACCGCGCGGTCGCCGAGCGCGGTGACGAGCCGCTCGGCCAGCGTGGACTTACCGGAGCCAGGCGCGCCGCAGATGCCCAGCA
>JBGQCL010000502.1:0-8453 GCA_041495365.1 Kofleriaceae bacterium
CCGCTGTTCCGGACGGTGCAGTCCGGCATGGTCCAGCTCGACAACCTGGTCAACGACACCTTCACCGGCATCCTGTCCGGCGCCGCGGAGCTGCGGTTCTATCCGGTCGCGCGGCGCGCCGCGCCGCCGCGGACCGCCGACGTCGTGCTGCCGCTGTCGAACGGGCCGAACGGGGGCACGGTCGGGCTCGCGACCACCGCGAGCCGGCTCGCGCGCACGTTCACGCTGCCGACCAACATCGAGCGCGCCGTGCTCGACGTCTACGCGCAGAGCCAGGCGGGCGACGAGTTCTGGTACACCTGCGTGCCCGACGAGCTGACCGGCCCGCTGCAGAGCTGCGGCGCGACCGGCTTCCGCGAGGCCGAGATCACGGTCGACGGCCGGCCGGCGGGCGTCGCGCCGATCTACCCGTGGATCTTCACCGGCGGCATCGATCCCAACCTGTGGAAGCCGATCCCCGGCGTGCAGACGCTGAGCTTCACGCCGTATCGCGTCGACCTGTCGCCGTTCGCCGGCGTGCTCGGCGACGGCGCGCCGCACGAGATCGCGATCAGCGTGTTCAACGCCGACAACTTCTTCGCCACGACGGCGTCGCTGCTGCTGTTCCTCGATCCGCACGCCCGGACCGTCCGCGGCGCCATCACCGCCGACACGCTGACCGCCGCGCCGGCCCCGAGCGTGACGACGAACATCACCACCGCGGCCGACGGCACGATCAGCGGCCCGGTCGACGTGACCTCGACGCGGCAGTACCGGATCGCCGGCTTCGTCGACACCTCGCACGGCCGGGTGGCGACCGAGGTCACCGGCGATGTCCGGTTCGCCAACCGCCAGCGGTTCACGATCACCGCGGCGACCTACCACCAGCAGATCACGCAGACCACGGCGATCGTCGCGCGCACGACCCGCGTCGGCGTCGGCCCGCCGAGCGAGCAGCTGACCGCGCTGGACTGGCCGCTGTCGGTCGACTTCCAGTTCACGGCCAACCCCGACGGCAGCTCCGCGCAGACCACGGGGATCGATCAGCGGTTCGAGCGCGCCGACACCGAGCTCGCCGCCGGGCGCATCGCCGACGTGCGCATCGTGTCCAGCCACGTCGCGCCGTCCGACACGCTGAACTTCGACGCCAGCGGCGCGTTCACCGGCTCGACCGGGCAGGTCAGCGCGCAGCAGTTGTTCTCGGCCGACGCCCACGGCCACTGTTTCAGCCGCGACCTCACCGCCGCCGGCGGGCTGGTGACGGCGGTGGTCGACGGCAAGGAGTGCGGCCGCTAGTCGTCGAGGCCGCGCGGCGTCAGGTCGACCGCGAGTCCCACAGCGGCTCGTCCTTGCCGTCCTTGAGGGCGCACCACCGACCCCAGACGAACAGTGCGTCGGACAGCCGGTTGAGGTACTGCACGGCGTGCTCGCCGATGTCCTCGGTCGCGGCGAGGCCGACGATCAGGCGCTCGCAGCGCCGGCACACGGTGCGGGCGAGGTGGAAGTATGCCGACGGCCATCCGCCCCCGGGCAGGACGAACGACCGGAGCGCGGGCAGGTCGTCGTTGACGCCGTCGATGTCGTTCTCCAGGGCGTCGATGTGGCGCTGCTCGATCCGCGGCAGCTTGGCGCGGGTGTCGGGGTCGCCGGTCGCGAGCTCGGCGCCGAGGTTGAACAGCTCGTTCTGGACCCGCCGGATGATCGGCAACAGGTGCGGGCCGGCCGCCGACGCCGCGAGGGACTCGCCGACCAGGCCGAGCGTGGCGTTGAGCTCGTCGACGGTGCCGTAGCCGTCGAGCCGCGGCGAGGCCTTGGACACCCGGTCGCCGCCGATCAACGAGGTCTGGCCCTGGTCGCCGCCCCGCGTGTAGACCCGATCGATGCGCATGCCGGCTTGGTACCACGCCATCGGCGGCCGGTGATGCGAATCGAGGACGGCGCATCGTACGAATTCCGGCAGTTGCGCGGATGGCGCGCCCCGGATGCTCTGGGGTAGGGTAGCCCGCGATGCCAGGTATGGTCGCTTCGAGTCAACGCCCGGCGACCGAGGCCGGGCTCTCGATCCTTCGCGCGGGTGGCAACGCGGCCGACGCGGCGGTCGCGGTCGCCGCGGCGCTCAACGTCACCGAGCCGATCTGCACCGGGATCGGCGGCGACTGCTTCGCGCTGTACTACGATGCGAAGACCCGCGCGATCACCGCGCTCAACGGCTCGGGTCGCGCGCCCGCCCGGCTGACGATCGACCGGGTCGAGGCGATGATGCGCGAGCACCAGCTCGCCGAGTGGCCGCCGTTCCACGCGCTCACGATCACCGTGCCGGGGACATGCGCCGGCTGGTGCGACCTGATCGCGCGCCACGGCTCGCTGCCGATGTCGGCGATCCTCGCGCCGGCGATCGAGCTCGCCGAGAACGGCTTCCCGGTCGGCGAGGTGTGCGCGTACTACTGGCAATGGGGGCTCGACCGCCAGGGCCGGTTCACCGACATGAGCCAGCTGATGATCGACGGCCGCGCGCCGCACGCCGGCGAGCAGTTCCGCAACCCGAACCTGGCGCGCACGCTGCGCGCGGTCGCCGACGGCGGCGCCGACGCGTTCTACCGGGGCGAGATCGCCCAGGCGATCGTCGGCGTGATCGAGGCGTCGGGCGGCGTGATGGCGATGTCGGACCTCGCGGCGCACCGCTCGACCTGGGACGAGCCGATCTCGACGACGTACCGCGGCGTCCGGGTCTGGGAGTGCCCGCCCAACGGCCAGGGCATCACCGCGCTGATGGCGCTCAACCTGCTCGAGGGCTGGGAGCTGCGCGGCCAGGACCCGCTCGGCCCCGACCGCATGCACCTGATCGCCGAGGCGCTGCGCGTCGCGTTCGCCGACACCCGCTGGTACGTCGCCGATCCGCGGGTGACCAAGGTGCCGGTCGCCGAGCTGCTGTCCAAGGGCTACGCCGCGCGGCGGCGCGCGCTGATCGATCCGGAGCGCGCGGTCGCCGACGTCCGCCACGGCGCGCCGGTCGCCGGCAGCGACACCGTGTACTTCGGCGTGGTCGATGCCGCGGGCAACGCGTGCTCGTTCATCAACAGCAACTACCTCGGGTTCGGCACCGGGATCATGCCGGCGGGCCGGGGCTTCACGCTGCAGAACCGCGGCCACAACTTCCGGCTCGATCCGAAGCACCCCAACGCGCTGGTGCCCGGCAAGCGGCCGTACCACACGATCATCCCGGGCATGATGACGTACGACGACGGCTCGCTGTACGGCCCGTTCGGCGTGATGGGCGGCTTCATGCAGCCGCAGGGTCACGTCCAGGTCGTGGTCGGGCTGATCGACGACGGCGTCGCGCCGCAGGCCGCGCTCGACCGGCCGCGGCTGTGCCTGGAGCCGGTCGACGGCCAGGTCGTGGTCGCACTCGAGGACGGCGTGCCGGCCGGCACCGCCGAGGCGCTGCGCGCGCGGGGCCACAACGTCCAGCCCGGGATCTCCGGGTTCGATCGCGCGCTGTTCGGGCGCGGCCAGGTCATCCGGCGCGAGCGCGACGGAAGCCTGGTCGGCGGCTGCGATCCGCGATCCGACGGCTGCGCGCGCAGCACCGACGACTGAGCGCGCCGGGCGGACGCTCGCGCGCGGCTACACGCAGCACTCGCGCCGCGAGTCCCCGGTGATCGGGGGCGGCGGGCACGATGCTCACCGCGCGCGCTCGGCTGGCTGGACCGGACTACAGCGTGCCGGCGAGGCGGGCGCCCGAGCCGGTCGGCACCGCGGTGAAGGTCACCTCTTGCCCGGCGGTGCTGGCCAGCGCGCGGATCTGCGCGTCGCTCAGCGCCGTGCCGCCGCCCGAGGGCACGAACGTGCTGTTGCTCGGGTTGAACAGGAAGCCCTTGGCGGCGCCGTTCTGCACCACGCGCGCGATCAGCTCGACCTCCTTGACCGTGCCGCCGAGCACCTTGGACGTGAACGACGCGTTGGCGCGCTGCTCCATCAGGGTGATCCGGGCCCCGACCGCGCTCGCGTTGGCGCTGGTCAGCGTGACCTGCTGGCCGGTGATCGGCGCGAGGTCGCTGTCGAACGCGAGCAGGAACGCCTCGACGTTGTGCCGCGTCGCATCGGGGTTGAACAGCGGGAAGCCCGAGGTGAGCGTCGGGTGGAAGACCTTCGCGTTCACGAAGTGGAAGATCGTCGGCGACGTGCCCTCGTTGGTGAACCCGAAGCCGCGGATCTGCTCGCCGAGCTGGCCGGTGTCGGCGGCGTCGAACGCCGGGATCTTCGCGGCGCCGAACATGCCGACCTTCGTGTACATGTTGCGCAGGTGGGGGATCTTGAAGGTCTGCGACGTGATCCCCTCGAACGACGAGTTCTTGCTGCTGCCGAACTCGCCCTCGGCCGGATCCAGCTCGTGGCAGCCGTTGCAGGTGAACGAGGTCTGGACGCCGGGGATGGTGATGAAGATGTTGACGCCGTCGGACGGCCGGTTGCCGGTGAAGAAGTTCTTGCCGGAGGTCTGCGCCGAGTTCAGCGAGTTGTCGAGCGCGCGGACCGGGTTGGGCGGCTCGGTGACCTGGAGCTGGAAGTTGGTGAACCGCTGCATGTCGGCGGTCGACGGCTGGGCCCCGGCGCCGACCAGGCCGGTGAACGCGACGATGAAGTTGTTGAAGCTCAGGTTGGAGTCGGTCGCGTTGGTCCCGAACTGGCCGCTGGAGCGGTCGCCGCGCCAGTGCATCGCGCCCTCGTTGACCAGGCCGCGCAGGGTCTGGGTGGTCATCGGGCCCTTCATCGGGTGGAACACGCCGACCTTGCCGGTGCCGTTGAACTTGCCGCGGAACCCGAACGGGTTCAGGTCGATGATCAGCTGGCTGCCGAGGTTGACCGGGATCGGGTTGTTCTTGACGACGTCGTCGGGGTTGCCGAGGTCCCACGCCAGGTCATCGAGGTCGCCGAAGATGTGGCAGCTCGCGCACGCGGCCTCGCCGTTGCCCGAGTTGTGGGTCGCGTCGTACAGCATCGGCCGGCCCTGCACCACCGACGCGGGCTCGGGGTTGGGCATCGCGACCGACTGGATCTGCGCCTTGCTCAGCGTGTCGACGACCTTGATCGAGTTGTCGAACCGGGTCGCGACGAACAGCCGGTGGTTGGCCTCGTCGAGCACCAGGCCGCTCGGGCCGCCGCCCGTGACCGGGATGTAGCTGGCGCTGGTCTGGCGCGGGTCGAACGTGTTGTTGCGCAGCGCCGCGGTGTCGAACACGCCGATCTTGCTCGAGCCGAACGCGGCGACGAACAGCGTCGTGCCGTCGCTCGACACCGCCATCTCGGTCGGGGTCGACAGGCTGCTCTGGGCCGCGGTCGGATCGAAGCCGGGCTGACCGGCGAGCTTGGTGTAGTCGATGTGCTTGTTGAGGTGCCGCGGCGTGACCGAGCCGCCCGAGATCACGGTGACCCGGACCTCGGCGAGGTGGCCCTGCACGGTCGACTTGCCGAAGATGCCGGGGCCCTCGAACCGGGTCAGGTTCTGGGACTCGGTGTTCGACACGTAGAGCTCACCGTTGACCGGGTTGGTGACCATGTTGAACAGCGTGGTGCCGACGTGCGAGAACGCCGCGGTCTGGCTCAGCCCGTTGGCGTCGAGCGCGAACACGTCGCGGTCGGGCACGCTGAACCGGAACACGTGGTCCCAGACCCGGCCCGCCGGATCCTGCCAGTGGCCGGTCGCGTTGTTGAACTTGACGATCATCGAGACCTCGGGCGCCTGCTCGCCCGACGCGTCGGTCTTGGGGCCGAGGTTGCCGCCCGGCGACGTCGTGCCGTCGTCGTTGGTGCACGGGGTGTTCGGATCGAAGCCCGTGCAGATGAAGTCCTCGTTGACGATCGAGGTCTGGTTGCCGGAGTGGAAGCCGGCGACGTAGACGGTGTTCCTGTCCGGGCTGACCGCCAGCGCGCGCGGCGTGTCGGTGAAGAAGCTCATGATCCGGACCGGCGTGCCGCCCAGCGTGTTGCCGAGGTTGGCGGGGTCGAACACCCAGACGTCGGCGCGCGGCACCGACGGCGTGGTCAGCTTCGAGTCACCGGCGCCGGGGACGCTGGCGAGCGACGGATCGGTGCGCTGCTGGCCGCGGTGCGCCGTGGTGATGAACGCGCGGCCGGCCGTGCCGGCGAACACGATGTCGCGCGGCTCGTCGCCGACCAGCAGCGTGCGGGTGACGTGCGGCGTGCCGGTCAGCGTCACCACGCTGACGCTGTCCGACAGGTGGTTGACCACCCAGACCTCGGTGTTGCTGCGCGCGGCGACCGCGACCGGCTCGAGGCCGACCGGGACGCGCCCGGCGGCGGTGAGTCCGGAGGCGGTGACGTTGAAGATGTCGAGCGTGGCATTCGGCGTGTTGACCGCGAACAGCCTGGTGCGGTCGGGCGAGAGTGCGATCGGCCGGACCGGGCCGCTCTCGAACTCGATGAACGACGGCGATGTCACCGCCGCCGGCTGCGCCTGCAGCTCGTCGGGCTCGCTGCTCGACGAGCAGGACGAGGCACCGATCAGGGTGGCGCCACAGAAGAAGACTATCCCAGATACGGACCGCGCGTGATGGTACATGATCGACCTCCGCAAAGGTTTCGAGCGCCGGAAGCGTGGTCCTACTTAACGCGGCGCTCGGCGGCTCCTCAACGAACGCGGTCCATCCCCGTGCGCCAGTTTTCCATCCCAGACTGCCAGTCGCGCGATCGCTTCACACCGTCGGTCAAGACCGCCAACCACGCGCGCGATGGAATCGACACGCGCGCGCCGACGCGCACGGCGCTCTGCTGCGGATACGCACACCGTCGTCGACTGCGCCGGCTTGATGACAGATCACCGGATGTGAAGTTCGTGAGCGCGACAACGAGAATCTGCGCAAGTGAGGTGCTTAGCGGCGGCCAGGGGCCAGTGCTTCTTCGCGATACTGCGCCGGCGTCATCCGGGTCCAGCGCTTGAACGCCTTGTGAAATCCGTTGGGGTGGGCGAAGCCGAGCAGGAACGAGATCTCGCCGATCGAGAACCGGTTGCCGCTGAGGTGCAGCATCGCCTGGGTCCGCCGGACGTCGTCGACCAGCTCGCCGTGCGAGGTCCCTTCCTCGGCGAGCCGGCGGTGCAGGGTGCGCAGCGACACCGCGAGCCGGCGGGCGATCTGCTCGGCGCCGGAGTTGCCGGCGAGCAGGGTCTCGGAGATCACCGCCCGGGCGCGCTCGGCGAACCCGTGCGGGCGCGACGACAGCTGGCGCAGCAGGCCGTCGGCGTGGTGGGTCAGGATCTGCAGCAGCGAGCGATCCGGCGTGCGGTGCGGCAGGTCGAGCGCCGCGGAGTTCATCCACATCGCGTGCTCGTCGCAGCCGAACCGGACCTCGCGGAACGCCTCCTCGTAGATCCCGGTGTCGTCCAGGCCGGCGGGGCGGGGGTGCGCGAGGTCGACGCGCAGCGGCCGGGTCGGGTGGCCGACCGAGCGCGAGCCGTAGGCCAGGAGCGATGCGAACAGGAACTCGATGCCGGCCGGCTCGTGGGGGATGTCGCCGATCACGCGCACGCGCAGCGTCGCCATTGGCGGGACGACATCGAGCTCCATGACGATGCCGTCGTGCCACAGCGCCATGAACCGCGCCGCGAGCTTGAGCGCCTCACCGAGCGAGGCGCAGTTGGCCGCCGCGTACTCGACGACGTCGAAGTCGCCGGGTTCGTCGCAGCGCGCCGCGCGGATCGCGATCGCCGGGTCGCCGGACAGCGCCATCGCCTCGCGCATCAGCGCCATCGCCTCGCGGTGCGGGATGCGCAGATCGCGCTCCTGGAGCATCGCCGTGCTCAGCCCGTGGCGGCCGAGCAGCCCCTCGCAGTCGAGGCCGATCCGCGCGAGGTGACGGGCAAATGGGCGGATCACCTGGATCGAGCAGGTCGGCTCGGCGACGAGCGGAGCCCGCGTGCGGGGCGCCCTGGTGTCGGCGGCCCGCGCGCGAGCCGCCGACCTCCGCGGTCGAGGCGGAACGAGCGGTTCCTGCATGGCCCTGATCCGCACTCTAAGTCATTGGAAACCCGACAGCAACCACCATGAAATCCAGTGAGGCAGCTCGCCTCGGCGCCGGATTTTCGGAGGTGAGAGCGCGGCGCACGCAACGCCGCCGCGGGACGCGCAGAATCTTCGGATTCCCGGAGATCTGGTTGCCCGGATCTCGCCACGTCGCGCCGGGCGCGCGCCTTGCACGATCCGGGTGCGGCATGCCCGGATGGCACCTCGTGCGCGGCGAAGGCCGGCTGGAGCTGGTCGGCGAGCTCGGGTTCGCCGACGCACCGGCGATCTGGCGCGCGATGGGGGATGCGACCGCGGGGCTCGGCCCGCCGCGCGACGCCGCGGCGCGCGAGGGTGCAGCGCGTGAGGGTGCAGCGCGTGAGGGTGCAGCGCGTGAGGGTGCAGCGCGTGAGGGTGCAGCGCGTGAGGGTGCAGCGCGTGAGGGTGCAGCGCGTGAGG
>JBGQCL010000503.1:0-8440 GCA_041495365.1 Kofleriaceae bacterium
CCTCGCGCCGTGCCCGGCCGCAGGAAGTCGATGACCTCGAGCTGGCGGGAGTTGATCCAGCTCGCCATCCACACGACCAAGAGCCTCATGACCTCAGTGCCCGTGCCCATCGCGGTGTCATGGTAGCGCTGCCGGCGATCGACCTGGGCGCGCGACGACCGACGACAAGCATCGAGGATGCCTCGATGCCTCGCGCTTCTGCCGGCCGGCTCTCGGCACATGATGTGGTCGGAGAGGTCGGCGCCGTAAGGCCTTACGGACTCAGCTCGCGTCGTCGATCCATCCAACGACCGCTCTGGCGGCTCGTTTACTGTCACCACCGGCCAGCTTGGGTACCAATTCCACCGGATCACCGGACTCCAGGGACCCACCCCGCAGAGGCGCTGACCACGGGCCGCAGGCGAGGTCCAGGGTCGCCGCAGGCGACGAGCTCCGCGAGCTTGCCCTCGACGGAGACGAGGACCGTGCGACCTCGGCCCTCGCGGGTGGGTCCCGCGTGGCCGGCGAAGCCTGGGACCCGGGTCCGGTGGGGCCGGTGGTTTCGGGACCCTCGGAGGCCGCTCGCGACAGTTTTAGAGAGCGACTGCTGTATCTGACGCTTTCGGCGCGCCGGGGAATACTTCGCTCACCGATGGACCGGCGCACGCGCGAGACTCTCGTGCACCCGGAACAGCAATCCGAGCAGGACCTGCTCGTGCTGAGAGCTGGCGGCGAGCAGCCGGTTACAGTGGAGATGCACATAGCTGCGCCACAGCGTCTTTACGTCCCATCCGAGCACGCCCCGCTGCGAAAGCGTCACGAGCTCCCGTCCGCAGGGCGCGAGCGCATCGGACCGTTGCTGCAGGATGCGGGTCAGCTCGCGCCCGCCCGGCATGCGCCCGGCCTCCTCGGGATCGCCGATCAACCGGCGCAGGCTCGGACCGCGCTGGCGATACTCGGCGCTCGACTCCTTCTTGGACACGGCCTGCGCCGCGTACCACGCCAGCCGCTCGGCCACGTCTGCGCTGAGTGCGCGGAGCATGCTGTCGATGCTGACGATTGCCATCATCGTCCGGTCGAGCTCCGGAGTCGCTCTCGCGAGCTCGAGCATCGCCGGTACCGCCCGGCTGTCCGCGGCAAAGATCGCCTCGGCGACAGTCAGGCCTTCGAGGCCGCCATAGCGTTCGATCTCGCGATCGTAACTGTCGAACATGAACTTCTGGCACAGCCCAGCGGTCATCTGCTCTCCTGCCCAGCGGCAGACCTCGGGTAAGAGGCGCCGTAGCAAGCCATCGGCGTCGCGACTGCGGAACCGCAGCCGCAGGTGGCTCTCGGGATCGGCGTAACGCAGAAAGAACGACTGCTCGGCCATTCCCGTGACCTCGGCGAACTCCGCGATGTCGCCGACCGGCCCGGCGATCAGATCGTCGAGGAGCTCCGTGGCGCCGTAGAGCTTGACGTACAGCCATTCGCTGCCCGGGACCCGCAGCCGATCTGCGTCCAGCATGGAGGTCACACCGGCGGTGACCGCCCGGCCGGGCACGCCACCGATCGCCTGTGGGCCCGGCCGCTCGCTGCGCCGCACCAGCGGGACCACGAGTTCGACGGCGAAACGACCGCCCGGTCCTGGAACGAACGCGTCTGCGATCCCCGGCAACGCCTCCTGGAGCATCAGCTGCGCGCCGCCCTGGAGCAGTCGCAGCTCCGTCCGGAACTCCTCGGTGTGAGCGGTGTCCTCGAGATCGAGCAGCAGGCGGTTGTCGCCGACCGTGAGGTAGATCGACGCGGGGACGCACCAGCGCGCGCGCCACCGGGCGAGCGCATCCCGGAACGGCTCCGGCGGCGACTTCGGAGCCAGCTCCGCGTCGCGGGTGCAGACGTCGATCATCCACTGCGCAGGCGCGAGCACGACGCGGCCCGAGGTGATGCGCGGGAGAACTGGCAACCCCGACACCGGCCCCCAGTCGAACCCGCTGAGCTGCGCGCCGCCATCGCGTGCAACCTCCTCGAGCAGACGCACGGCTGCTGGAGCGTTCGCGTTGTTCAGCATGTGGCCCGCACACACGACGACCTCGGCCCCGCGGCGCGGCCAGATCACCCGCAGCCGGTCGTCGCGCACCGCGATCGCGAGCTCGTCGGCAGGGATCGTGTGGTTGACGTCCGCGCCTGGGGTGTTGCCGAACGCGATCTCGTAGTCGCGCACGAGCGGGCGGATTGTCACGTTCGCCATCCGGAACCGTTGTGGCAGGTACACGAGCTCCGCCCACAGGCGCCCCGGGGCGCGCGCGGCCTCGAGCTGCGCGGCGCCCGCGAGCGCGGTGACCGCCGCGTCACCGAGGAGATCCGCGAATCGCCCGAGGTTGCGGCCCGCCGATGTGGCGCCGAGGTTCGGGCCGATCACCACCTGGAAGGTCCCGGCGTCCAACGCCTCGCGCGACGGCGCAGCGACGAACGCCGAGAGGTCGATCGACGCGGGCAGCGCCTCCGGGCGCGGCGCGCCGAGCTGCAGGCGGCGCATCAGCGGCTCGTCGAGTTCGACCGCAAGGCACCGATCGCGAAGCGCACCGAATGCCAGCGCGCGCAGCGTCTGCTGCCGCTCGGCGAGCTTCTTGGGATCGATCCCGCCCCCGGTGCCGCCGGATCCATGACCCGGCACACCCAGCCCGGTGGTCTGATCGAGCAGCTCGTAGAGCGGCACCGCCCGGTCGGGACCGTACTTCGCCTCGAACGCATGGCGGTAGCTCTGGACGTGCGGCGGACCTTCCGGCCACGGCGTCAGCTGCAACAGCAGGTCGGCCGCGCGAGCGATCTCGGCGGCCACCGCGCGGCTGATGTGCGCACCTTGGAGCTCGAGCGCCATGTCGACCTGCAGCACCGACGAAGGCGTTGTAGCCGGTGCCGGCGCCGCCGCGGCGCCGGCTGGCTCCGGCCGTACCAACACCGCGTTCGCTTGCCGAACCAGGCCGGGATACGCCGTCGTGCCGTCGGCCGGAGCGAGTCGCTCCCAGGCTGAGATTGCGTCCAGGAACTCACCGAGCTGGCCGGCGATCTCGCGCGCGGCGGGGATCGCGAGCAACCGCTCGTGGACGTAGCGTGCGGGGCTAGGCACGGTGAGCGGAGGACGCAGATCCGTGATCAGGATCGTCTGTCGGCAGAGCTCGGCGAGCATCTCGTCGACCTTGCCGGGTGTCGCGCCGTGGGTCGCGAGTAGCGCCTCGGCGAGCGCGCGATACGGGATCGCGACACGGGCGAGCGACAGCACTTCCCGCACCGCGGTCGTCGCTCGGACCGAGATCGCCGCTGCGGGCGCCGCACCGCCTGGCCCAGGCGCGCGCTCGGCGAGCACGACCCGCACGGACTGGACGCGCGCCGCGGGGTTCGCGATCAGGCCGAGCTCTCTCCGGATCTCCGGGCGTGCCTCGAGCGTCATCACGAGGTCCAGGAGCCAGCCCATGTCGGGCCGGGCACGTACGCGCGCCGACGGGCCGATCGCCACGTCGGTCGTCGTTCCCCAGCGAGCCAGCGCGACCCCGGCGAACAGGCCGTACGGCGTCGGCCGGGTCGACATCCGGATCACGTAGCGTCGGAGCTTGGCGCGCTGGCGAACCGGATCGCGGATGCCCGCACCGTCCTCAAGCGACCGGGACAGCTCCACCGAGCCGACGGCCAGCGCCCGCGCGGCGCGCGCGTCGTCCTCGAACAGCGATGTCAGCGCCGCCTCGCCCGCGGACCGGCTGAGCTCGTAGGTCTCGACCGGCATCAGCGGTGCCCGCAGCATCGCCCAGTCGAGTGGCTCGTACAGCGACTCCGGGGTGTCACTGCGACGGCCGCGCCGCGACGCCTTGCGCTCGGCACCGCCGCGGTGGCGCTCGCCCCGCGATTCGCCGGGTGGAGCGACGCTCCTCGGGTCATCCTCCGCACCAGTCCGGATCTCGGCCGTCATGACAGCAGGAACAGCCGATCCCAGAACGGCTCGGTGGTGGTGGAGGCGCCGAGCAGCGCCAGCGCTACGCCCGGCGCGCCGTCGAGCAATCCCGCCTGATCGACCTGGTTCCCGTCAGGCTCGATTGAGCAGTAACCAAGCGGCCGCTCCGGTGCGTAGAGCGCGAGGATCTGCCGGCAGAGCGCGTCGGCGGCGGGCGCGAACGTGCCGGCGCTGTCGTCGTCCTGCGCGAACCGGAGCACGATCGCGAGCAAGCCGGACACGCCATGGCACAGCGTCGGTGAGTCGATCAGGCGCTCCCGGACCGGCCTGCGCAGCACGGCCTCCATTGCCTCGACCGCGAGCGCCTTCAGCGAGCCGTCACCGAGCGCATCTCCGGCGAGCCACAGGCTGCGGGCGACCCCCGGCGCGCCGTAGCACCAGGCGGTGCGGCTGATCTCCACGACGCGGCCCACATGCCAGCTGCCGTCAGCTTCGACCGGAATCGCTGTGGGCCAGTCGAGGCCGTGGCGGCCCTCGATCCGGCTGTCCCGGAGGAAGCCGGCGACGCGCTGGATCGCTTCGCGAAGCCCCGGGAGGTCGACGCCTTCGCGATGCGCGATCGCCAGCAGCGCCAGCGGCCCCGGGATGCCATGCGCGAGCCCGAGATTGAGGTTGCCGTGAGGATAGTGCCGCGCCATGTCCGCATCGGCCATCAGGTGCGGCGGCGTGTACCATCTCGGAGGCCCCGCCGCGCTCGGCTCGGTCAGGTGGATCAGCGCGCGCAGGACGGCATCGAGCGCGTCCGCCACCACGGGCCGCGACCGACGGCACAAGAAGTACGCTCCGATCCCGGCGAGACCGGAGATCACATCGAACTGCCAGACCCCGCCCGCCCCGGTCTGCCGAGCCAGCGCGCTCGCCGCTGTCAGCGCTTCCACGACCAGCGCATCTTCGAGGGACGCCAGCAGCGATCGATAGCGTGTCTCACCGCGCGACAGTGACCACGCAGCGAATGCCAGTCCTGCAAGGCCGCTGAACGCCCCCGGAGCGACCTTGCCGACCTCCTCGAGCCCGGTCACCGCGGCCTGCAAGAACCCGTGGCCGATGCGGTCCCAGCCCGCGTCGGGATGATGTGTGTCGAGATAGCGACAAAACACCGCCAGCCCGGCATCGCCCTGCGCGAGCCCGTGGGGTTGCCAGTGCATCGCGTCCGGAAACTGGGATTGACGCGGTGCTGCCGTGCGCGCCTGGTCCAGGCGCGCACGGTTGGCGATCCGCGACGCGACCTCGAGCGCAACGCTCTGAGCGTCGATCGCACTGCGACCATTGAGAACGGCTACCCAGGATTTCATGACTTACGCCCGCGCGACTGGCTCGAGTTCGTCGATCCTCGACGCCTCGCGGTCAATGAGGATCGGTCGCGCCTAGCGCACTGTACATTGTGGAGAGCACGAGGCGACGGTGTTGCAGTCGTGGCCACAAGTGAAGCATGTGCCGCAGGTCGCACATGTGCCGCATCGGGTCTCGCATGTCTGGCATGTGCCACACTGTGTATGGCACGTTTGACACGTTTCACACGTCGCCTGCCCACACTGAGTGCGGCAGGTATGGCAGGTCGCCTGTTCACACGTGCGGCAGGTATCGCAGGTCTCCTGCCCGCAGTATGTGCGGCAGGTATCGGTTGCGCATGGACCCTGATCAGTAGGTACACATAGGGGCGTGATCCGCCGCGGTCCAGCGAACGACTCGGCGGCAGGCGCGGTCCGCAAGCTCAGGTCGAATTCGTCCAACTCGGTTGCCTTGGTGCTCCGCGTGTAATGGACGGTGGCGTCTTGGCTCAGCGTGATCCGAGAGGCATCGATCCCCTGGATCGGTGATTGTGCCGCTGGTACCTGCTCAACGAACAGTACATCGGCGCTCAGAAATTCAGCATAGGTCCCGAGGTCGCGCGTGAAGTACAGCCGCTGATGACCATCGCGATCGCTCCGGCCGAGCAGACCTGTCAGGGTTACGACCGGCCGGGGAAGCTTCGACGGATCGGGGCGGACCCGCTCGACGTACGGGTGCTGCTCGGATCCATCCGATCCCTTCTTTCCGCTGCTTTCCGCCATGTTCGCCTCCCTGTTCGGCGTTGCGGTAATCTCGGCCATCACCAGCAGATTTCCAGTACGACCCGACTCGACGCGGCATACAGTGGCAGACCCGCAAACATCAGTCAAGGCGGGCCTGTTGGAATCGATGTCTCGCACAAGATACTGAGCGCGGGAGTCGCCAGAGCAGCACCGCGGTCGCGAGTACGCTGCGATCGGGAGTGCCCCACGATCAGCATACGGCGCGATCGGGAGTGTGCTGCCGCCGGAGGGTCGGCACCGCGCAGCTTACCTGTCGTACCCCGTCCTCGCCAGTTGTCGATCGGGGAGCGAACGCGTTGAACCGAGCGCGGCGGCAGCCCCGGCGTCCGGCCGCGCAAATCGTTCCAGGCAGCCGCCGCACACTGCAAGTCGTGCGCGATCCGGCCGCGATCCACGAGCCCTGCACTGGCACGGCGCGTGCGGTCACGGACACCGACCGCTGGTGCGTCCCGGTGAGCCGGTGACGCGGTGCCGACAAGTCGTGGCGGCAACCAGGTCGCGGTCGCGAGCAAGGAGGAATGGTCATGGACATGCTGTAAACATTTGCGGAAAACGAGGTCCGGTCCGGATCTGCGAAATTCACAGCATCGTGAACACCGAAACCGCGGCATCGTGAACGCCGAAACCGCCGGATGGTGAACACCGAAACCGCCGACCATGAACGGCGGTCCGACCAATCGGCTGCAGTCATAGGGAGGTCGGACGTTCGGCGCCAGGTGGGCGCCGGCTGACGCCGCGATGTGGACGGTGCTTCGAGGGTGCCCCGGAACGGGGAGCCCATGCCAACGGAGCGACTGTCCATGCGAAAGACCCGGGAGACTCTTCGGCTGAAATGGCAGCAGTGCCGTGGCCACCGCGCCGTGGTCAAGGCGCTCGGCGTTGGCCTCGGGACGGTGAGTGACGTCGTCGGCCGCGCGCGGCGCGCCGGGATCACGAACTGGCAAGAGGTGGAGGCGCTGAGCGAGGAGGAGCTCGAGGCGCGGATGTATCCGGCGCCGTCGACGATCGCGCCGCGTCCGCTGCCGAGCCCGGCCGCGATCCACATCGAGCTGCGGCGCAAGGGCGTCACGCTGCGGCTGCTGCACGAGGAATACTTCCGGTCCAGCCCCAACGCGTACGGGGCTACACGACGTTCGTCGAGCTGTACAACGAGTGGGCGGACCGGTTGCGGATCACGATGCGCCAGGTCCACCAGGCCGGCGAGAAATGCTTCGTCGACTACTCCGGCGACAAGCTGACGATCGTCGATCGCGCGACGGGCGACCGCGTCGAGGTCGACCTGTTCGTCGCAGTGATGGGCGCATCGAACTACACGTACGCCGAGGCAACGGCGACCCAGCAATCGGCGGACTGGATCGCGAGCCACGTCAGGCTCGTCGAGTTTCTCGGTGGTGCTCCGGCCGCGTTCGTTCCCGATCAGCTCAAGAGCGGCGTCGTGGTCGCGAGCCGGTACGAGCCGGGGATCCAGCGCACCTACGAGAAGTGGTCGCAGCATTACTCGACGACGATCTTGCCGGCACGTCCGCTCAAACCTCGTGATCCAGGACCGGACCGGCGCCGCGCCGGCCCCGGTGATCTACTCGCTGACGCCGTACGGCGACTCGGTGCTGCCGATGCTGGAGCTGGTGCGCCTGTGGGGCACGGCTCACCTCGAGCGCACGCGTGCGCCGCACCCCGACGCCACGCGCCAGGCGCCGAGCTGCTCGCACGCCCGCGATCGCCGATCGGGCGACGAGCTCGTCACCAGGTGAGGTGGCTCTCGACGATCGTGGTGTCGCCGGCGTGGACCGGCACGGCGCCGGCGGCGTCGCGGGCGCGGACCAGCGCGGCGGCGGACGCCGGCAGGCCGATCGACGCATCGCGGACGATCGCCTCGGTCGGCGCGGCGCCGCGCTGGGTGATCTCGACGTGCGCCGGCGAGCCGTACACGAGGATCCGGTTCCAGCCCGGCGCGAGCCCGCGGCTCTGGCGGGCCGTGGGCGCCAGCGGGGCAACGCCGTTGATCCGGACCGACACGGTCTCGGCGTCGCTGTGCCACCACAGGTCCAGGCGCAGGGCGTGGCGCGGCGACGCGAGGTCGAGCGTGACGACGCGCGTGCCATCGGCCGACGGCGTGGTGGTCGCAGTCGCGGTCGCGGTCGGCGGCGGCAGCGGATCGACCGGCGCGGGCGCGACGTCGGCGACGCCGGCGCGGCCGAGCCACGGCGCGACCGGGCGGCGGTCGAACGCGGCGGCTGCGCGGAGCTCGGGGAGCGCGCCGTCGAGCTGCCAGCGCGCGGTGCCGGCGTCGGCGTCGGCGACGAAGCTGATCGGCTGGTGGCGCGGGTGGCTCGCCGACGCGCGCGGGACGAGCGCGGCGACGGCGCCGAGCACGGCCGCGAGCACGAGGCAGCCGGGCGCCACG
>JBGQCL010000504.1:0-8382 GCA_041495365.1 Kofleriaceae bacterium
ATCTCGCGGCGCTCGGCGACCGCGCGGCGGGTCCCGCGCTCGCGGCCGCGCTGCCCGACGATCTCGCGCACGATCCGCGCGCGGCGCTCGCCCGGGTCGCGGCGCTGGTCGCGATCGGCCAGGGCGACGCGGCCGCTCGCGCGGTGAGCGCGGCGCTCGACGCCGGCCCGAGCCCGACCGCGATCGGGGCGCTCGGGGCGCTCGGGGGCCTCGAGGTGTTCCCGGCCGGACCCGCGATCGGGCGCCGGCTCGCGGCGTGGTCGGCGGCCGGCGATCCGGCGATCCGCGGCGCGGTGTGCGCGGCGCTGCCGGCCGCGGCGCCGGCGAGCGCGGCGGCGCTGATCCGGCGCGGGCTGCGCGACGCCGACGCGACGGTCCGCGCGGCATGCGCCGAGGCGGCGGGTCGCACGGACCGCGCGCGCCCCGATCCGGCGACGCTGCGGCGGCTGCGCGAGCTCGCGCGCGACCGCGATCGCTCGGTGCGGGCCCGGGCGGTGGCCGCGGTCGCCGCGCTCGCCCCAAGCGAGAGGGGGGGTGGGGACCCCGACGGCTCCGCCGGCGGGGCGGGGGGCAGAGCGCCCCGTGGGATCGCCCCGGCGCACCCCGTGCGCGCCGCCGTCGATCCCGCGCCCGAGGTCCGCGCCGCGTTCGCCGCCGCGGCGAGCGAGCCCGAGATCGCGGTGCTGGTGACCGATCCGGCGCCCGAGGTCCGCGCCGCGGCGCTGGTCGCGCTGGGCGAGCGCGCCGGCGAGGTCGCGCTGCGCGCTGCCGGGGATCGGTCCGCGGTGGTCCGCCGCGCGGCCGCCGCGGTGATCTCCGATCCCGCCGCGCTGAGCCAGCTCGCGGGCGATGACTCGCCGGAGGTCGCGACCGCCGCGTGGATCCGGCGGACCGCGCTCGCCGGACGCGCCGGGGCGACCTCGCAGCTCCTCGAGCGGCTCGCCGAGGCGCCGCCGGCCAGCCCGGAGCGGGCGCGGATCGCCCTGGCATGGTTGCTGGCTCCGTGACGGTGCGCCAGGATAAGGCGATGCGTGCGTATGTCGCCGCCGTCGCCTCGCTCGCGCTCGCCAGCGCGGCCGCGGGTGACCCGCGCGACGCGACGCGAGGAGGGGTGAATCGCCCGGCTTTGCCGGGCGAGTCGCCGGCCGACGGGAAAATCAGTCCCCTCCCGATCGACCCGCGCGACGCGACGCGCGGAGGGGGGAATCGCACGGCCTTGCCCGGGCGCGTGGTGCGCGTCGCGGTGCCCCGCCGCGTCGAGGTGTTCGTGCCGGCGGGCCGGTTCGTGATGGGGGTCGACGAGGACGCCGCGCAGGTCGCGGTCCAGCAGTGCGAGCTCGCCTATCCGGCGCTGAGCGGCATCCACCCCGCGACCGGCAAGCCGGTCGGGTTCTGCAGCGTCGACTACGAGGCCGATCTGGTCCACATGCGCCAGCGCGACGTGTTCCTCGATGCGTTCGCGATCGACCGCGACGAGGTCAGCGTCGCCGACTACCGGCGCTGCGTTGCCGCCGGTGGCTGCGACCTCGATCCGCTGATCTCGGGCGACGAGCGCTACATCCACGACGACTGGCCGCTGGTCAACGTCACCTGGCTCGAGGCCGGCGACTTCTGCCGCTGGCGCGGCGCGCGGCTGCCGAGCGAGGCCGAGTGGGAGCGCGCGGCGCGCGGCGACGACGTCGAGGCGACCTGGCCGTGGGGCAGCGTCGAGCGGCCGAAGGACTTCAACCACGGCCAGCCGCGCACCGAGGCGATGCGCGAGATCGAGCGGCCGCAGCAGACCATGGTGGTCCCGGCGCCGCTGCTCGGCGATCCCGATGACAGCGACGGCACCGTGCTGATCGCCCCGGTCGGCAAGTACGTGTGGGGCGAGGGGCCGTACGGCACGCGCGATCAGGCCGGCAACGTCGCCGAGTGGACGGCCGACGCCTACGTCCACGACGACAACGAGAAGGGCTACGACAGCCTCGCGCCGATCAACCCGGTGCGCGAGCCCAAGCCCGGCGAGCTCACCCCGATGCGCGTGGTGCGCGGCGGATCCTGGCGCCAGCCGGTGTTCGTGGCGCACGCCAACCTGCGCGATCCGTTCAACCGGCTGTACCAGCAGAACCTGCGGTTCTCGCACATCGGCTTCCGCTGCGCGCGGTCGCTGCGGTGACCGGCTCGCCGGGCGCCGTTCAGGGCGCGTCGGGCGGGGGCGGGGGCGGGGGCGGGGCGTCGATCGGCAGCTCCGCGTCGATCTGCGTCATGTCGACGCCGCTGCTGTTACCCTGGCAGATCCGCGGATCCGACTTCGAGCAGATCCCGCTCGCGCAGTCGCTGTCCTGCTGGCAGCGATCGCCGATCCCTTGCTTGCATCCGGATAGCCCCGGAACGAGTGCAACGACTGCGAACAGCGCGGTCACGAGCCATTTCATGTTCACTGCGGTACCTCTTCGAGCGGGGGGACCTCGAGCCACTCGACCTTGGCCACCTCGTACTCGCGCCTGCCCTTGGGGCTCTGCACGATCACGGTGTCGCCGGCCTCCTTGCCGATCATGGCGCGCGCGACCGGCGCACCGATCGAGATCCGACCGCGCTTGATGTCGGCTTCGTGCTCACCGACGATCGTGTAGGTCTGGGTCTCGCCGTTGTCGGAGTCCTCGATGGTCACGGTTGCCCCGAACTTGACTCTGGCACCCGACAATTTGGTTGGATCGATCACCTCCGAGAGCGTCAATTTCGCCTCCAGCTCGCGGATCTTGGCCTCGATCAGCCCCTGCTCCTCCTTGGCGGCGCTGTAATCGGCGTTCTCCGACAGGTCGCCGTGCCCGCGTGCGACCTCGATCGCGCGGCTGTTGGCGAGCCGATCGACGTTCTTCAGCTTGTGCAGGTGCGCCTTCATCGAAGCGTGACCACCCGGGGTCATGGGGAACTTTTCGCTCATCGCCGTCCTCGTCGCGGTCGTATTGGTAGCCTTGCGCCGCCACCAGCGCAAGCAAGTCCAAGAATTTACCTCAGGTCACTTCCTGGGGACACACGCTGCAGCCGGCCGGGTTGGAGTTGCACGGCGCCCCGGCGCTGCCCTGGTCGGTGCACGGCCCCAGCAACCCCATGGGGCACGCCATGCTCGGGCAGGACGACGCCCCGCTGCAGGACACGTCGCAGCTGCACGACGCAGCGCAGTCGATCCTCGGGCAGGCGAGCACCCCCGAGCAGTCGATCGCGCACGCGTTCATGCCGCAGTTGACGTTGCCGCACGATGCCGGGCCGGAGCACTCGACGTCGCAGCTGTGCGCCGGTGCGCAGCCGACCGCGCCGCACGCGCCGCTGTTCATGCACCGGATCGTGCAGTCGTACCCGGAGGGGCACTGCACGTTGCCGCACGGCTCGCCGGCGGCCAGCGCGATGCCGAGCTTGCGATCGCGGTGGTCGTCGCCGGGGCCGGGCGCGGCGGCGAGCGGGGGGCCGGGCTCGGCGGCCGGCCCGGGCCACGCCTGCGCAGCGGCGACCGCCGGGGGCGGGGCGGACGGCGGGGCGGCTGGCGGGCCGGCCGGGCGCGGTGCGGGCGCAGGCTCGGGCGCGGCCGCCGGCGGCGCGAACAGCGGCGCGATCCCGGCGGCGATCCGGTCGCCGGCGTCGCCGGACGCGAACGTCATCGACACCTCGCGGACCGCGGCGCCCCGTGCCGCCCGCCGCACCACGAGCCGGATCTGGCCGCGGTCCCGGCTGGCCGCGCCCCACACCAGCTCGTCGACGCCGAGCGTCGCCATCACCTCGTCGCTGCAGCCGGCCGCGCGCGGATCGCAGCCGACCGCGAGCGCGGTATCGGCGAACGTCGCGCTGCCGCTGGCGACCTGGCCGTCCAGCGACCGCGCCTGCCGCACGATGTCGGCGGTCAGCCGGTTGCGCGTCGCGGCGTCGATCGCACCTTCGACCGGCAGCACGAGGATCTTGTGGCTCGCCGCCGCGGGCGCGGTCAGCGCGACGACCACCGCGACGATCGCCGCGGCGATGGCCTCCACCTCGAGCGACCTCACAGCCCGTCCAGCCTGTCCCGGATGCCGGGGGCATCGGGCGCGCCGGGCGCGAGCTGGAGGTACTTCTCGAACGCGGTGCGCGCGCTCGTCCGGTCACCGGACTTCTCGTAGATCAGACCGATCACGCGCCACGGCGGCGCGAAGCTCGGGCTGGCCTGGATCACGCGCTTGCACAGCGCGAGCCCGGTCTTGCCGTCGCCGTGGATCCAGGCCTGCAGCGCTTCGCGGTAGAGCTCCTCGGTGGTGATCTTCTCCGCGGCGGGCCGGGCCGGGGCGGGGGTGGGTCGCTGCGGGGGAGGATGCCGCCTGGGCGGCCTGGCGGTCGGGTCGGCGGCCGGCGCGCTCGGCTCGCTCGCCGGGCCCGGGGCCGCGCCATGGCGGTCGTCGGTGTGTGCCGTCGCCGCCTCGGATGGCCTGCCGGCGGGCGCGGGGGCCGCGGCGGCCGCGACCTGCGTGGGCGGATTCGCCGGGTTCGACGCGGGCCGAGCGGGCTCGGCCGCGGGCGCGCCGGGCGAGGGCAGACGCTCGATCGGCCGGGCGGCCGACGCGGCCTCCTCGAACAGCGGCGACGAGCTCGCCGCGACGCTGCCGCGCCGGGCGATCAGGATCGCGACGACGATCACGGCGGCCGCGAGCGCGGCGGCGCCGGCCGCGTAGATCGTCCACCGTCGCCCGACGTCGACGACCGGGCGCTCGACCTCGGTCGGCTCGTCGCCCGCCGCGGGGCCGGGGCGGCCCGCGGGCGCGGGGGCCGGCTCCGGCAGCTTCGGCGGCTCCGGCGTGCGGTGGGCACCGGTCTCGGCGGGGTCCCCACCCCCCATCTCGCTTCGCTCGATCGACGGGGTGCGGGGCCAGGACTCGTTGGGGGGCGGCAGCGGCGAGCCCGACGGCAGCGGCGAGCCCGATGCCAGCGGCGCGAGGTTGAACGCGGCCTCGAGGACGTCCTGGCTCGGCCGGCCCTTGCTCGACACCTCCTGCAACAGCTTCTTGCGCGCCGCGATGTGGTCGGCAAACGTCGCCTGCATGTACCGTGCGATCACGTCGTTCTTCGCGGCGTAGCCGCGCCTGCGCAGCACCTCCTCGAGGTCGGCCGCCATCGCCTTCGCCGTCGGGTAGCGCTTGCTCGGATCGCGCTCCAGCGCGCGCAGGGCGATCGGGTCGAAGTCGGCGGGGACGTCGCCGTTGACCTTCGACGGCGCGAGGATCGGGATGTCGAGCACCTGCTGCATCGTCTCGGGGTCGTTGCCACCCTTGAACAGCCGGCGCAGCGTCAGCGACTCCCACAGCACGCAGCCGAGCGACCAGAGGTCGCTGCGGCGATCACCGGGACCGCCGCGCAGCTTCTCCGGCGCCATGTAGCCGAACTTGCCCTGGACCCTGGTGCGCGCCGTCGCCGACTGCGTCGCCTTGGCGACGCCGAAGTCGACCAGCTTGACCTGGCCGTTGTACAGCACGACGATGTTGCCGAGCGAGACGTCGTGGTGCACCAGCTCGATCGGGTCGCCGGCCATCGAGCGCAGCTCGTGCGCGGCGTCGAGCCCCTCGGCGGTGTCGGCGATCAGCCGGGCGGTCGACAGCACGTCGAGCCGCTGGCCGTCGCGGCCGGCCCGGAGCACGGCGAGCAGCGGCTCGCCCTCGAGGTACTCCATCGCGATGAAGTGGCGGCCGTCGGCCTCGCCGAGGTCGTAGATGTCGACCACGTTGGGGTGCTTGACCAGCGCGGCGACACGCGCCTCGTCGAGCAGCATGTCGACGAACGGCTTCTGCGATGCGAGGTTCTCGTGGACCAGCTTGACGACCACGAGCTTCTCGAACCCGGCCGGGCCGCGCTGCAGGGCCAGCTGCACCTCGGCCATCCCACCCTGACCGATGCGGGTGATCAGCTCGTAGCGCCCGAGATGGGGCGGTCGAGAGCCCGGATCCCCCGGTGCGGTCACGAGAATTATTGTAACGCAGTGACAGTTTGCCCGACTCCCCACCGCACCACGTTGGGCAGGAAAGGTGATCGAAGCCGCGGTCAGTGCCGGGTCGGCTGGTAAGCCAGCCCCCGGGTTCGCGGCCGCCACTGCCTCGGAATGCGCCGCCCGCGGCGGGCCGAGGCGAATCCCCGCTGCCGGCGGGACCGCGAGCGCCTGCCACATCGTGCGTCAGCGCAGCGCGGAGCTCGTCGGGAGAATTCGTGCACGACGTTTCCGGTGGCTCGCGCCACCGGGGGTGGCACTGGGCGATGAAGGCGGTCCAGTTGTGTGTATAGTCGATGTGGATGGCCGACGATGGGACGTCCACGCCGCGGGTCGAGCGGCTCGGCGACGGGCTCCGGCTGGTGTCGACTGTCACGCAGGTGTTCGCCGAGACCACCTCGGACTATCGCAGGCTGCTCGATGCGATCGCCCGCCACATCGCCGAGGCGATCCCCGACACCTGCATCGTCAACCTGGTGTCGGGGGACACGATCACGGTGGTCGCGCTCCACGAGGCGGTGCGCGAGGGCGAGCCGCGGCTGCAGTACGTCCTCGACCACGCGTACCCGCTGTGCGCGGCCGGGCTGTCGGTCGAGGTCGTCGCCCACGGCCCGCTGTCCATGCCGCGGATCGACTTCGAGGCGCTCGCCGCGCACATGAGCTCCGAGGGCATCGCCCAGCTGCGCCGGATCGACACCACCGGCCTGCTCGTGCTGCCGCTGGCGACCCGCGGCGAGCTGCTCGGCGTGCTGTGGGTCCTCCGCCGCGGCCACCGCCACCCGCCGCTCGACGAGCTCGATCTCGAGATCGTCCAGGACCTCGCCAACCACGCCGCGCTCGCGATCCTGAACGCGCGGCTGATCCAGCGGCTCGAGCACAGCGAGCGGCTGCGCGCCGCCGAGGAGCGCGCGGTCCAGGCGTCCAGCCTGCTCGACGCGATCATCGAGAACATCCCCGACATGGTGTTCGTCAAGGACGCCGCGGCGCTGTCGTTCGTGCGGCTCAACCGCGCCGGCGAGCAGCTGCTGGGGCTGTCGCGCGACCAGCTGATCGGCAAGACCGACTTCGACTTCTTCCCGGCGAGCCAGGCCGAGTTCTTCGTCGCCAAGGACCGCGAGGCCCTGGCGGCCGGCCGCGTGGTCGAGATCGCCGAGGAGCCGATCCAGACCCCGCTCGGCACGCGCTGGCTGCACACCAAGAAGGTCCCGCTGGTCGACGCCGCCGGCCGGCCGCAGTACCTGCTCGGGATCTCGCACGACATCACCGAGCGCAAGCAGGTGATCGCCGAGCTGTCGGCCGCCAAGTCGGCCGCCGAGGACGCCAACCGCGAGCTCGAGACGTTCAGCTACTCGGTCGCCCACGATCTGCGCACCCCGCTGCGCGCGATCGACGGGTTCAGCCAGGCGCTGACCGAGGACTACGGCGACCGGCTCGACGCCGAGGGCCGGCGCTACCTGGTGCGGGTCCGCCAGTCCGCGCAGCGGATGGCCGAGCTGATCGACGACCTGCTGACGCTGTCGCGGGTCACTCGCAGCGAGCTGCGCCGCGACCGGGTCGATCTCAGCGCGCTGGCCCACACCGTGCTCGCCACGCTGCAGCGGCTCGATCCCGAGCGCCGGGTCGAGGTCGTGATCGCGTCCGGCCTGGTCATCGACGCCGACCCCCACCTCGCCGCGATCGCGCTCGACAACCTGCTGGGCAACGCGTGGAAGTTCACCGCGAAGCGCAGCGACGCCCGGATCGAGCTCGGCCAGGCGATCCGCGACGGCGTCGCCGTGTGCTACGTGCGCGACAACGGCGCGGGGTTCGACATGGCATACCGCGACAAGCTGTTCGGCGTGTTCCAGCGCCTGCACCCCGAGACCGAGTTCCCGGGCACCGGGATCGGGCTCGCCACCGTCGCCCGGATCGCGCAGCGCCACCGCGGCCGGATCTGGGCCGAAGGCGCCCCCGGCGCCGGCGCGACGTTCTACTTCACGCTGACGGAGCCGCCATGCAAGACCGCGTGATCGTCCTGGTCGAGGACAATGCGAACGACGAGGAGCTCACGCTTCGCGCGCTCCGCAAGAGCAAGATCGGGAACCGCGTCGTGGTCCTGCGCGACGGCGCCGAGGCGCTCGACTACTTCTTCTGCCGCGGCGCCCACGCCGGCCGCCCGGCGAGCGAGGTCATCCAGGTCGTGCTGCTCGACCTCAAGCTGCCCAAGGTCGACGGGCTCGACGTGCTGCGCGCGCTGCGCGCCGACCCGCGGACCCGGCTGATCCCGATCGTCATCCTGACCTCGTCGGGCGAGGACCAGGACGTCGTCCGGGGCTACGGCCTGGGCGCCAACAGCTACGTTCGCAAGCCGGTCGACTTCACCCAGTTCGTCGAGGCGGTCCGCCAGCTCGGGCTGTACTGGC
>JBGQCL010000505.1:0-8381 GCA_041495365.1 Kofleriaceae bacterium
CACCAGCAGCGGCCCGCCGCCGTGGCTCGCCGCCTCGCGCTGCGGCGGGTTGAGCTTGCCGAGATCGACCACGAGCGCTGCACGCTACGGATCCGCGCGCAGGACGTCAACTGCGAGCAGGCTTCGGCGGCCGGCGCGGCGGCTCCGGCGACCCGTGCGGCGCACCGCAACTCCCGCTACGCTTCCACGGTGGTGCGGTCGGAGCATCGCTACGACGCGCTGGTCGGCGCGCTGCGCGCGGAGTTTCCGGAGTTCCGGATCGTTCGCAAGGACCGTTCGCGGTTGCACCGCGCGATCCACCACGCGCTGCGGCTGATCACACTGGGCCGGATGACGTCGTACCTGGAGGCGTTCCAGACCACGATCGGCGCCACGGTCTACGTCACCGCCGACTGGGACGACTGCGACGCCGACCAGCGCTACGTCACGCTCCGCCACGAGGCGGTTCACCTCCGTCAGTTTCGCAGCCTCACGCTCCCCGGCATGGCGGTGCTCTACCTGCTCGTGCCGCTGCCGCTGGGTCTGGCCTGGTTCCGCGCCCACTTCGAGAAGCAGGCCTACGCGGAGTCGATCCGCGCCGCGGCCGAGGTCTGGGGGCCGGATCACCCGCGCCGCCCGGAGTTCCGGCGCCACGTGATCGAGCAGTTCACCGGCGCCGCCTATGGCTGGATGTGGCCGTTTCGCCGCGGCCTGGAGCGCTGGTATGATCAGGTGTTGGCGAGTCTTCCTTCGTCTCCGATGGGAGCGACGTGAGCGATCCGATCGTTGGCATCGATCTCGGTACGTCGAACACCGTGGTGGCGCACGCGAGCGCCGCCGGCAGCGTCACGGTGCTCGCCGATGATGCCGGCTACCGGATCCACCCGTCCGTGGTGTCGTTCCACCCCAACGGGGGCGTGGTGGTCGGCGCCGCCGCGAAGCAGCGCAAGGTCATCGATCCGCAGAACACCGTGTACTCGGTCAAGCGGCTGATCGGGCGGTCGTACAGGTCGCCCGAGGTCCAGACCGCCCGGGGTCGCGTGCCGTTCCAGATCAAGGAAGGGCCGAACGCCTCGCCGGTGATCGTGACCCGCGGCGGCACGTTCGCGGTCCCCGAGGTGTCGGCGATCGTGCTCGACTACGTCCGCAACATCGCCGCCGCGCGGCTGGAGCGCCCGGTCGAGCGCGCCGTGGTGACCGTGCCGGCGAGCTTCAACGACGCCCAGCGCTCGGCGACGGCGACCGCCGGGGCGATCGCCGGCCTCACCGTGGTCCGCGTGCTCAACGAGCCGACCGCGGCGGCGCTGGCCTACGGCCACAGCCGCCACCTGCGCGAGGTCATCGCGGTCTACGACTTCGGCGGCGGCACGTTCGACATCACGTTCCTCAGGCTCGATGACCAGGTCTACGAGGTGCTCGGCACCTCGGGCGACACCTTCCTCGGCGGCGACGACTTCGACGAGCGGCTGGTCGAGAAGATGGTCGCCAAGTTCCTGGTCGACAACCGGCTCGATCTGCGCAGCAACGAGGTCGCGATGATGCGGCTGCGCGCGGTCGCCGAGCAGACCAAGATCGAGCTGTCGCGGCGGACCCGCGCCGTGGTCCGGGTCGACGAGATCGCGTACGGGCCGCGCGGCGCGCCGCTCAACCTCCAGATCGAGATCACGCGCGACGAGTTCGTTCGCGAGATCTCCGATCTGGTCGATCGCACGTTCCCGGTGTGCAGCGAGGCGCTCGCGCTCGCCAACCTCACGGTCGATCAGGTGGCCGACGTCATCCTGGTCGGCGGCAGCACGAAGATCCCGTACGTCCGCGACCAGGTCAGCAAGTTCTTCGCCAAGGCGCCGCGCACCGACGTCAACCCCGAGGACGCGGTCGCCGCGGGCGCCGCGCTGCAGGCGACCTCGCTGGAGCGCATCCTGGCGCGACGCCCTTCGAGCAAGCTCAACGCGGCGCGGCCGGCGTCGGAGGACACCGCGACGGCCGCGACCGACGTGCTCCAGCTCTCCGATCCCGAGTCCGGCGCGACGATGGCGCCGTCGGAGCTCACGGTGTCGGCGCCCGACGCTGCGCGGGCCGGGCGTCCGGCAGGCGGGCGTGCGGGGTCGCTGCGGCCGGCGACCGAGCCGACCAAGCCCGACACCCGCTACTCGGTCAGCCGCGCGGGCCTGCGCGACGAGGCCCCCGGCGCCGAGCGCTACCCGGTCGCGCCGCTCGCCGAGCCGCCGCCGCCGGTCTCGCCGGCCGCGTCCCCGGAACCGGAGCTCGAGGCGACGGGGGGCCCGCCGGCCCACCAGACCCAGCCGCTGGCCCGGATGGCGCGCGGTGCGTCGGTGCCGCCGGGGCAGAACCGGACGCTGTTCGGCGTCCCCGCGGCGCCGTCGGAGATCGATCCCACGGGGGGCTTTGCCCCCGGTCTCGCTGCGCTCGACGTCGAGCTCGGCAGCGCGGGGGCCGCCGGGGACCGCGCGGACCGGCCGATCACAGCGACCGGTACGGCGAGCCCGCCGCCGGTGCCGCGGCCGGCCGGCCGCCAGGCGGCTGCGCGACCGCCGGTCTCGCCGATCCAGACCACGGCACCGCTGCCTGTGATCCGCAAGACGCCCGGGCCCCGACCGGCCGTGCAGTCCCTGCAGTCCCTGGACAGCGGCTGGCTCGATGCGCCGCCGCCGGGGGCCCGCGCGGCCGACAGCGCCGCGGAGACCCGGCCCGAGTCGTGGGTCGCCAGGAACCCGGCGACGACCCAGCCGCTGGCGCCGACCACGCCGATCGCGCCGCCGACCGCGCCGACGCTCGTCGCGGTGTTTCCCGATCTGCCTGCCGGCTCCACGGCCCGGGGCCTCGGCGCTCCGACGCTCGGCGGTGAGCCATCGCCCGCCATCACCGCGCGGGGCTTTCAGCCGCCGCAGAGCTATCCGATCCTGACCCCGGTGCCGGCGACGACGCCGCCGCCGGGGTCGCCGCTGCCGTACTCGCCGCCGCCGGTGCCGGCGGCACCGGCGTACTCGCCGCCCGCGGCCCCGGCGTACTCGCCGCCCGCAGTGCCGGCGGCCCCGGTGCCGTATCTGCCGTCGCCGGTGTCTCCGACGTACGTGTCGCCATCGCCAGCCCCGTCGTCGCCGCACGGGTCCCGGCTACCGGCCTATTCGCCGCCCGTGCCGGCGGTCCCATCGCCCTCGCCGTCGCCCGTGCCGCAGGCGATGTACGTGCCGTCCCCGGCCGCGGTCACGTACGTGCCGGCGGCCGTGCCGGCGTACGCACCCCCGGCTCCGGTCGCGCCGCCGCCGGCCCCGGTGCTGCTCGAGGTCACTCCGCGCGGCCTCGGCATCGCCACGGTCGCCGGGTTCTGCGAGGAGCTGATCCGCCGCAACTCGCGGGTGCCGACCGAGGCCCGCAAGCTGTTCATCACGTCGCGCGACAACCAGGACCAGGTGCGGATCGTCGTCTGCCAGGGCGAATCGCGCCGGCTCGACAACAACACGGTGATCGGCGACCTCGTGCTGCAGGGTCTGCCGCCGCGGCCGCGCGGCGACACCTCGATCGAGGTCACGTTCGCGCTCGACGCGTCCGGTGTGCTGCAGGTCCGGGCGCGCGACGCGCAGACCGGCGCCGAGCAGCGGGCGACCCTCTCGCTGGTCGGCGGCGTCGCCCAGGAGGACGTCGCGGCTTCGCGCGCTCGCCTGCAGCAGCTCCGGCGTTAGTCTGCAGGGCATCGCACCCGGAGAACGCATGGCGCCCCGCGCTAGCAGCCTACTGGCCGCCGGCGTCGGGGTCGCCGGGCTTGGGGGCGTTCGCCTTGCCCTTGGCCTTCTTGGCCGCCGTCGGCGCGGCGTCGGCCGCGGGAGCCGGGGCGAAGCTGCTCGCCTTGTCCGCGCCGACCGACGGGCCGGCCGAGGCAGCCGGGGCGGCCGGGGCGCCGGGCGGGCTGCCACCGCCGGTCTCATCGCACCACGGCATCCGGATCGCCTTGTGCTCGGCGAGCGTCCTGGAGTCGACCACCGCGAGCTCGCCGAGCCGCGGCCCGCGCAGCAGCATCAAGAGATTCTTGGTGCCGGCCACCGCGTCGGCGCCGATCAGGTGCGCGTAGTTCCTGGTCACGTACTCCTCGCACCTGGCCGAGACCTTGGCGTTGGGGTCGCGCCACACGGCCTCGAGCTCGTCCTTCTTGCAGGTCGGCGCCGGCAGCTTGCGCACGAGCCTGGTGCGCTTGCCGGTCGCGGTCTCGTAGATCGTGAGCGTGGTGAGCCCCTGCTCGGAGATCGCGACCTGATCGGGCTTGAGCAGCAGGAACGATCCGTTGCGGGTCGACAGCACCGCCTTGTCCTTGCCGCCCCCGAGCGCCTCGATCGGCCCGACCGGGACACCCTCGGGCTTGAACACGAACACCGGCGACGCCGCGCCGTCGTTGGCCTGGACGAAGATCACCTCGCCGTTCCAGTCGATCTCGGTCGGATCGCCGGTCACGCCCCGGTCGCCGCGGATCGAGAAGCTGGTCTCGTGCGCCTTGCTCTGGGCGTTGAAGATGTGGAGGTCGTCGCCGGTCAGCACGGCGACCTTGGTGCTCTCCAGGTTCCACGCCATCAGCGCCACCGCATCGGCCGGGACCTTGGCGTCCTGGGGCAGACAGAACCCGCGCGCACAGCGGTCGTCGAGCAGCACCGCGAGCCCGCGCCCGGGCAGCGGCGTCGCGTCCTGGTAGGACAGCGCGCCGGGGCTGGGGCCGCTGACCGCGACGCTCCAGCACGCGATCGGCCCGAGCAGCCGCGTGCGTTGCTGATCGATCGCGCACACCACGGCGGCGCTGCCGATCGCCGCGAGCTCCAGCCGCGGGGCGTTGGAGTTCCTGAGCTCGGCGGGCAGGCACGGGCTCTTGTCGGGGACGATCTTGAGCGCGTCGGCGTGGCGACTCCGCTCGCGGTCCTCCTCGGTCTCCGGCGGGGGCGGCGGTGGCTTGACCGCCGCGCTGGGTTCGGGCTTGGGCGCACCGGGCGGCTTTCCACCGCCGCCGCACCCCAGCCACACGAGCGGAACCACAACGCGAGCAATTGTCGCCGGTTGCCAGACCATATGACGTTTGTACGATCGCGGACCACCTGATACAAGGAGCCGTGGCGCGCACTGCTTCCATCGAGCGAAAGACCAAGGAGACGCAGATCAGCCTGGAGCTCGACGTCGATGGCAGCGGCCGCCATGCGATGACCACGCCGGTCCCGTTCCTGTCGCACATGCTCGACGCGTTCGCGCGCCACGGCCTGTTCGATCTCGCGGTGCGTGCGGCCGGCGACATCGAGATCGACGCCCACCACACCGTCGAGGACATCGGCCTCGTGCTGGGCGATGCGTTCGGTCGCGCGCTCGGCGACCGCGCCGGCATCGTGCGCTACGGATCGGCGACGCTGCCGATGGACGACGTGCTGGCCACCGTCGCGGTCGACTTCTGCGGCCGCCCGGCGTTCGTGTGGCATGTCGGCAACCTCGACGGCAAGTGGATCGGCGAGTTCGACTGCGAGCTCGCCAAGGAGTTCTTCGCCGCGTTCGCGACCCGCGCGCAGTGCAACCTGCACGTCGTCCTGCACTACGGCGGCAACGCGCACCACACGATCGAGTGCATCTTCAAGGCGTTCGCGCGGGCGTGCGACGCCGCGACCCGGGTCGACCCGCGGCTCGGCGGCGCCGTGCCGTCGACCAAGGGGACCCTGACCACATGATCGCCATCGTCGACGTGTGCTCGGGCAACCTGCGCTCGGTCGAGCGCGCGCTGACCCGGGCCGGCGGTGACGTCGCCGTCACCCGCGATGCCGAGACCGTCCGTCGCGCGGACAAGATCGTCGTGCCCGGCCAGGGCGCGTTCGGCGTGTTCATGCGCGGCCTGGTCGAGCGCGGCCTGGGCGACGCGATCCTCGAGGCGATCGCGAGCGGCCGGCCGTTCCTCGGGATCTGCCTCGGCATGCAGGTCCTGTTCGAATCGAGCGAGGAGCAGGGCCCGTGCGACGGGCTCGGCGTGATCCGCGGCCGGGTGGTGCGGATCGCCCCCGCGGGGCCGCACATCAAGGTCCCGCACATCGGCTGGAACCGCGTCGTCCAGCACCGCCCCGATCCGATGCTCGCCGGGGTCGCCGCCGGCGCCCATGTGTACTTCGATCACTCGTACCACGCGGTGCCGGACGATCCCGCGATCGTCGCGCTCGACTCCGATCACGGCATCCCGATCACCGCGGCGATCCGCAAGGACAACCTCTTCGCCTGCCAGTTCCACCCGGAGAAGAGCCAGACCGTCGGACTGCAGATCCTGCGCAACTTCGTGGAGCGCGCGTGAAGCTGTTTCCGGCGATCGACCTGCTCGGCGGGCGCGCGGTTCGCCTCGAGGAGGGCAAGCGCGAGCGCGCCACCGTGTTCCACGACCGCCCGGCCCTGCTGGTCGCCGAGCTCGCCCGCGGCGGCGCCGATCGGCTGCACGTCGTCGACCTCGACGGCGCGTTCGGCGAGCCGCACCAGCTCGACGTGATCGCCGCGATCGTCCGCGCCTCGCCGATCCCGGTCGAGGTCGGCGGCGGTCTGCGCGACCGCGCCGCGGTCGATGCGATCCTCGCGCTCGGCGCCGCGTTCGCCGTGCTCGGCACCGCCGCGGTCCGCGACCCCGGTCTCGTCGAGCAGGTCTGCCGCGCCTACCCGGGCCGGATCATCGTCGCGGTCGACGCGCGCGACGGGGTGGTCGCGATCGACGGCTGGACCACCTCGGGCGGCGTCACCGCCGTCGAGCTCGCCCGGCGCGCGGCCGGCTGGGGCGCGGCCGCCGTGCTGTACACCGACGTCGCGCGCGATGGCCTGGGCGGCGGCCCCAACGTCGCCGCCACCGCCGCGCTGGCGCGCGCGGCCGGCATCGAGGTCATCGCGTCGGGCGGTGTCGGCACGCTCGCCGACATCGCCGCGCTGGCCGGCGCCGGGGTTCCCGCCGTCGTCGTCGGCCGCGCGCTGTACGATGGCAAGTTCACCGTCGCCGACGCCGCGCGCATCGCGCACGCCGGCGCGGCGATCCCCGGAGCGCCATGACCCTCGCCCGCCGCATCATCCCGTGTCTCGATGTCAAGGACGGCCGCGTCGTGAAGGGCATCAACTTCCTGTCGCTGCGCGACGCCGGCGATCCGGTCGAGCAGGCAGCGGCGTACGACGCGCAGGGCGCCGACGAGGTGTGCTATCTCGACATCTCCGCGTCGCCGGAGGGGCGCTCGACGCTGCTCGACGTGGTCGCGCGCACCGCGGATCAGGTGTTCGCGCCGCTCACCGTGGGCGGCGGCGTGCGCAGCGTCGAGGACGCCGAGCGGCTGCTCGACGCCGGCGCCGACAAGATCGCGATCAACACCGCGGCGATCCGCAACCCGGAGCTCGTGGCCGCGGCGGCGGCGCGGTTCGGCAGCCAGGCGATCGTCGTCGCGATCGACGCCCGCCGCGTGCCCGGGGCCGCGCCGGTGCGGTGGGAGGTGTACAGCCACGGCGGCCGCACCCCCGAGGGGCTCGATGCGCTGGCCTGGTGCCGGCGGGTCGCCGAGCTCGGCGCCGGCGAGATCCTGCTGACCAGCATGGACCGCGACGGGACCGGCGCCGGCTACGACACCGAGCTGCTGCACGAGGTCGCCTCGTCGGTGTCGATCCCGCTGATCGCGTCGGGCGGCGTCGGCGTGCTCGAACACCTGGCCGAGGGACTGCTGGCCGGAGCCGACGCCGTGCTCGCGGCATCGATCTTCCACTTCGGCCGGCACACGATCGGCGAGGCCAAGGCGTTCCTCGCCGCGCGCGGCCTCGAGATCCGCCGCTGACCGCACCCGCCGACGGCGCCGGTCAGTGCTTTCGCCGCCGGGTCTGCCGGGTGCCTGGCCTGGGCCCGAACACCGCGGCCTCGACCCGGGTCATGCGGCCCGGCAGATCGGCGAGCGGTTCGATGCACGCCTTGATCTCCGTCCGCATGGCTTCGAGGATCGCCGACGTATGGCGCGCCAGCTCGGTGAGAAACCGCTGCTCGAACTGCTGGAACTGCTGCTCCAGTCGGTCGATGCGTTGCTCGCCGTGCTGCATGCGCGCCACCAGGGCTCCGCCCCACAGCTCCAGCTCGACCTTGGTGGCGAGCGGGGCGATGGCGGCCTGGAGCTCGGCCTTGGTGGCGAGGGGGGCGGTGGCGGCCTGGAGCTCAGCCTTGGTGGCGAGGGGGGCGGTGGCGGCCTGGAGCTCGGCCTTGGTGGCGAGCGGGGCGATGGCGGCCTGGATCTCCTGGTGGAGCTCGACCTTGGTGGCGAGCGGGGCGATGGCGACCTGGATCTCCTGGTGGAGCTCGGCCTTGGTGGCGAGAGGTCGGAAGAGCGGCGTGAACTGAAAGTGTGTACGTCGGGGGGTAGCTCTCGGGGGGCGCC
>JBGQCL010000506.1:0-8331 GCA_041495365.1 Kofleriaceae bacterium
CATCATCCGGTGCTGGCCCAGGCTGACCATCGCGTGCGGCGTATCGGCCTGGCGGAGCAGCAGGTTGCGGACGGCGGGACTCATCGAGTCGGGCACCGCGGCGAGGACCTGGTAGTCGCCCGATCCGCTGTTCGGCGCGGTCGAGGCCCGCGAGGTAGCGGATCGCGGCGCCCAGGCCGATCACGCCGGCGATGTTCGGGGTGCCGGCCTCGAAGCGGTGGGGCGGCTCGCGCAGCCGGGCGCGCTCGTCGTCGACCGCGGCGACCATCTCGCCGCCGGTCTGCCACGCCGGCATCGCGGCGAGCAGCGCGCGCCGGCCCCACAGCACCCCGGTGCCGGTCGGCGCGAACAGCTTGTGGCCGGAGAACGCATAGAAGTCGCAGCCCAGCGCCGCCACGTCGACCGGCAGGTGGGCGACCGCCTGGGCCCCGTCGACCAGCACGATCGCGCCGGCGGCGTGGGCGAGCCGGGCGATCTCGGCGATCGGGGCGATCGTCCCCACGACGTTGGACAGCTGCGACACCGCCACCAGCCGCACCCGCTCGTCGAGCAGGCCGGCCAGGGCCGCCAGGTCGATCCGGCCGCGGTCGTCGATCGGGGCGATTCGCAGCCTCGCCCCGCGCTCGGCGCACAGCACTTGCCACGGCACCAGGTTCGAGTGATGCTCCAGCCCGGTCGCGACCACCGCATCGCCCGGCCCGACGTGTGCCGGCCCCCAGCTGTGGGCGACCAGGTTGATCGCCTCGGTCGTGCCGCCGGTCAGCACGATCTCGTCCGGGTGACCGCCGACGAACCGCGCGATGTCGTCGCGCGCGGCGTCGTAGGCCTCGGTCGCCGCCTCGGACAGCGCGTGGACGCCGCGGTGGACGTTGCCCGCCTGGTGGGTGAACACCCGGACCACCGCGTCGATCACCGCCCGCGGCTTGAGCGAGGTCGAGGCGCTGTCGAGGTAGGCCAGGCGGCGGCCATGGACCGGTGCGTCGAGCGCCGGGAAGTCGCGCCGCCAGGCTGCGGGGTCGGAGGCCACCCCGGGAGCCTACCGCCGCCGATACTCCCGGCACACTGCGTCCTGTCATTTAGATGAAACAATCGATTGCGCCACCGGCCTGGATCTCCGAGGGTTGGATCAGGGGGAAGACCCATGGCCACCATCAAGCTCACGGTCAATCGACAAGCTCATACGCTCGAGTGTGCGTCGACCACTCTGCTGGTCGAGGCGCTGCGCGATCACCTCCGGCTCACCGGGACCCACGTCGGCTGCGACACCAGCCAGTGCGGCGCTTGCACCGTCCATGTCGACGGCAAGTCGGTCAAGTCCTGCACGATGCTCGCGGCCGAGGCCGATGGGGCCGAGATCACGACCATCGAGGGACTGGCCACCGGCGGCGAGCTCCATCCGATGCAGGCCGCGTTCCGCGAGCACCACGGCCTGCAGTGCGGGTTCTGCACGCCGGGCATGATCATGAGTGCGACCGACCTGTGCAAGCGGGTGCCGGATCCCGGCGAGCACGAGGTCCGGCACTGGCTCGAGGGCAACCTGTGCCGGTGCACGGGCTACCACAACATCGTCAAGGCCGTGCGCGCGGGCGCGGCCGGCATGCGCGGAGGTAAGTGATGACGACCCACCAGGGCATCGGCGCCGCCGTCAAGCGCAAGGAAGACCGCCGGTTCCTGCTCGGCAAGGGCCAGTACGTCGACGACATCGTCCTGCCGGACCAGACCTACGCCGTGTTCGTGCGCTCGATGTACGCGCACGCCCGGATCAAGGGGGTCGACACCGCCGCCGCCAAGGCGGCCCCCGGCGTGGTCGGGGTGTTCACCGGCGACGACATCGCGGCCGACGGGCTCGGCGGCCTGCCGTGCGGCTGGTTGATCAAGAGCAAGGACGGCTCGAACATGGTCGAGCCGGCGCACCCCGCGCTCGCCCAGGGCAAGGTCCGCCACGTCGGCGATCCGGTCGCGATGGTGGTCGCGACCTCGAAGGCCGCGGCCAGGGCCGCCGCCGGCCTGGTCGACGTGGACTACGACGCGCTCCCGGCGGTCGGCCTGCTCGCCGACGCGTTCAAGCCCGGCGCCCCGGTGGTCCACGACGAGGCCAAGGGCAACGTGTGCTACGACTGGCACATCGGCGATCCGGTGGCGACCGACGCGGCGTTCGCCAAGGCCGCCCACGTCGTCGAGCTCGACCTGACCAACAACCGGCTCGCGCCCAACGCGATCGAGCCGCGCGCCGCGATCGGCGACTACAACGCCGCCAACGATCACTACACGCTGTACACCACCTCGCAGAACCCGCACGTGATCCGGCTGCTGATGGGCGCGTTCACGCTGCACGTCCCCGAGCACAAGCTGCGCGTCGTCGCCCCCGACGTCGGCGGCGGGTTCGGCTCGAAGATCTTCCACTACGCCGAGGAGCTCATGGTCACCTGGGGCTCGCGCAAGATCGGCCGGCCGGTCAAGTGGACCGCCGACCGCAGCGAGGCCTTCCTCAGCGACGCCCAGGGCCGCGACCACATCAGCCACGCCCGGCTCGCGCTCGACGGCAACGGCAAGATCCTCGGCCTCCAGGTCAGCACGCAGGCCAACCTCGGCGCGTACCTGTCGACGTTCGGCTCGTCGGTGCCGACCTACCTGTACGCGACCCTGCTGTCCGGGCCGTACGACATGCCGGCGATCTACGCCGAGGTCAAGGCGGCGTTCACCAACACCGTGCCGGTCGACGCCTACCGCGGGGCCGGCCGCCCCGAGGCCGCCTACCTGCTCGAGCGGCTGATGGACAAGGCCGCGCGCCAGCTCGGCATCGATCGGATCGATCTGCGCCGCCGCAACCTGATCCGCCCCGACCAGTTCCCCTACCAGACCGCGGTCGCGCTGCAGTACGACATTGGCAATTACCAGGCCACGCTCGATCTCGCGCTCCAGCAGATCGACTACGCGGGCTACGACAAGCGCAAGGCGGCGAGCGCGGCCAGGGGCAAGCTGCGCGGCTTCGGGATCTCGACCTACATCGAGGCCTGCGGGATCGCGCCGTCGGCGATCGCCGGGGCGCTCGGCGCGCGCGCCGGTCTGTACGAGGCCGCCAACGTGCGGGTCAACCCGACCGGCTCGGTGACGATCTTCACCGGCACCCACTCGCACGGCCAGGGCCACGAGACCACGTTCGCCCAGATCGTCGCCGAGAAGCTCGGTGTTTCGATCGACAACGTCGACGTCGTCCACGGCGACACCGATCGCATCCTGTTCGGCATGGGCACGTACGGCTCGCGGTCGGCCGCGGTCGGCGGCTCCGCGCTGGTCAAGGCGCTCGACAAGGTGATCGACAAGGGCAAGAAGATCGCCGCTCACCTGCTCGAGGCCTCGGTCGGCGACATCGAGTTCAAGGACGGCAACTACCGCGTGATCGGCACCGACAAGGTCAAGGCGTTCGGCGAGATCGCGTTCACCGCCTACGTGCCGCACAACTACCCGATCGAGACCCTCGAGCCCGGCCTCGAGGAGTCGGCGTACTACGACCCCAAGAACTTCACGTTCCCCGGCGGCTGCCACCTGGTCGAGGTCGAGATCGATCCCGAGACCGGCGTGGCCGAGGTCGTCGAGGTCGCGATCGCCGATGACGTCGGCACCATCATCAACCCGATGATCGTCGACGGCCAGGCCCACGGCGGCCTCGCCCAGGGCATCGGCCAGGCGCTGTACGAGGAGGTCCGCTACGACGCCGAGGGCCAGCTGACCAACGGCTCGTTCATGGACTACTGCATGCCGCGCGCGGCCGACCTGCCGAACTTCAAGGTCGGCAACCACGTCACGGCGTGCACCCACAACCCGATCGGCGTCAAGGGAGTCGGCGAGTGCGGCGCGATCGGCGTCCCGCCCGCGGTGATCAACGCGATCATCGACGCGCTGACCCCGCTCGGCGTCACCGACATGTCGATGCCGGCCACCCCCGAGAAGATCTGGCGGGCGATCCAGGCCGCCAAGAAGCAGGGAGCGTGACATGAAGGACTTCGCATTCCACCGCCCCACGACGATCAAGGACGCCGTCGCGCTGCTCAAGCACCACTCCGGCGGCAAGTTCCTCGCCGGCGGCCAGAGCCTGCTGCCGGTGCTCAAGCTCGAGCTCGCCGAGCCGACCGACCTGATCTCGCTCGCCCACGTCAAGGAGCTCCACGACATTCGGCACGACGGCGGCAACCTCGCGATCGGCGCGCTGGTCACCCATGACCAGGTCCACCGCTCGCTGGACGTCAAGAAGGCGATCCCGGCGCTGGCCACGCTCGCCGGCGGCATCGGCGACGCCCAGGTCCGCAACCGCGGCACGCTCGGCGGCTCGGTCGCGCACGCCGATCCGGCGGCCGACTACCCGGCGGCCCTCGTCGGCCTGGGCGCGACCATCGTCACCGACCGGCGCAAGGTCGCGGCCGAGGACTTCTTCACCGGCCTGTTCCAGACCGCGCTCGCCGCCGACGAGCTGGTCACGGCGGTCCACTTCCCGGTGCCCAGGCGCGCGGCGTACGCCAAGTTCGCCCACCGCGCCTCGAAGTACGCGCTGGTCGGCGTGTTCGTCGCCGAGACCCCCGGCGGCGTCCGGGTCGCGGTCACCGGCGCGGGGGCCAAGGTGTTCCGCGTGCCCGCGTTCGAGGCCGCGCTCGGCAAGAAGCTCGACGCCAGCGCGCTCGACGGGCTCACCGTGCCGTCGACCGGCTTCAACAGCGACGCCGAGGCCAGCGCCGACTACCGCGCTCACCTGGTCGGGGTGATGGCGCGGCGCGCGGTCCAGGCGCTGGCATGACCGCAGGGCCGCCGGTCGTTGCGGCGGCGCATCCCGGCGCATCCGGCGGCGCATCCCGCGAAGCGGCGATCGGGTCGCCGGGCGGTTCGCCCGTGGCGTCGGTCGACGAGCTGATCGTCCGGCTCGCCGGCCACCGCTACCTCGCCGCGCCGAGCCTGGCCACCGTGCTCTACCTCGGCCTCCGGCTCGGCAAGCCGGTGCTGCTCGAGGGCGAGGCCGGCGTCGGCAAGACCGAGGTCGCCAAGGTGCTCGCCGCCGCGCTCGGCCGCCGGCTGATCCGGCTGCAGTGCTACGAGGGCCTCGACGTCGCCTCGGCGCTCTACGAGTGGGACTTCGCGCGCCAGATGCTCGAGATCCGCCTCGCCGAGGCGGCCGGCCCGGTCGAGCGCGGCGCGCTGGCCGGCCAGCTGTACAGCGAGCGGTTCCTGCTGCGCCGCCCGCTGCTCGACGCGCTGACCGCCGACCCCGCCGGCCCGCCGGTCCTGCTGATCGACGAGCTCGACCGCACCGACGAGCCGTTCGAGGCGTTCCTGCTCGAGATCCTGTCCGAATTCCAGGTCTCGATCCCCGAGCTCGGCACCGTGCGCGCGCCGGCCCCGCCGATCACCATCCTGACCTCGAACCGGACCCGCGAGATCCACGACGCGCTCAAGCGCCGCTGCCTCTACCACTGGATCGACTACCCCGACGCCGAGCGCGAGCTCGCGATCCTGCGCGCCCGCGCCCCCGAGGTTCCGCCGCGGCTCGCCGCCCAGATCATCTCGTTCGTCCACGCCCTGCGCGCGAGCGACCTGTTCAAGCAGCCGGGCGTCGCCGAGACCCTCGACTGGGGCCAGGCCCTGATCGCGCTCGGCTGCGTCGAGCTCGACCCGGGGACCGTCGAGGCGACGCTGGGCGTGCTGCTCAAGTACCAGGACGACCTCGCCCGGATCACCGGCCAGCCCACCCAGCGCCTGGTCGAGGCCGCCCGCGGCGCGGGGTAGCTCAGCTCCGCAGGCTCTGCAGCTTGGTCTCGAGTGAGCGGACGGCGTTCCGGAGCGTCGGGGCGCTGCTGAGTGGCAGATCCGCCAGCGGTCGGAGCCCGGCCAGTACGCTGGTGTATACATAGTCGGGCGGTGAGGCTGCGTTGAATCTCGCGTACGCGGTGACCGCGTCGGCCTGGTCCAGCAAGACCTGAATGAGCGCGAGGTCGGCCATCGCCCAGTGGTCTCCTCGCCTGGGCCCTGCAAGCTGGTCGGCGATCGCGGTGGCCGTGGCGGCAAGCTCCTCCCTCACGTCGAGCGGGTCCGTGCCGCCACCCAGATCGACGGTGCCGCGGCTGCCCAGCAGCTCAGGCTGCAAGAGCAGCCGGACCAGCAAGCGATTGACCCGATTGTACGAGTTGACGATCCCGTGTCGCTCGTCGGCTTCCAGCTTGCAGCCGTCATCATAAGCGGAGATCGACGCCAGCAGGTGCGCTGCGCGATCTTCCGCAGGCCCCTCGAGCGCCCACCGACGCTCGACGCCGCCGAGCAGCCCATGGCAATCCGCCAGCTCCACGGCCAGCTGTGCCTGGACCTCGGTGGCGCTCGAACCGGCAGGATCTGCTTTCCCCGGCTCGATCGCGTCAAGATCTGCCTTCCCCAGCTGGATCGCGTCATGGAGAAGCTCGACGGCCCGGGGATACCGGCGCAGACCTCGATCGCGCCGATTCTTGGCCTCGGTCTTGAGCTCGCGAATTCGCTGAATCGATGTGTCTGTCATGGGTTGGCCTTGGCAAGCTCATCCAGCTCATCGACTCATGCGGGAGGTCTTGCCATCAAGTTGACTTTGGCTTCGTCGAGGTCGAGCCTCGCGCAGAGAGCGTTGGCTTGCCTCCGCTCTCACCATATGCATAATTCACCTTATAGTGAGCCAACCTCGTGACCCCACGATGGCTGCCGCGCGTCCTGCGGCGCATCCAGGAGCTCGTCGCAGAGCGCAAGGTCGTCTTCACCTTGAAGGCCCGCCGGGAGCTCGCCGCGCTGGAGTTCGGGCTGGACGACGAGGACGCGTGCGAGCTGTTGGCGAGCTTGACCGCGGAAGACTCGGCAGGCCGGCTCGCGTCTGCAGTCACCGGGGAGTGGTTGTACGTCTTCAAGCCGGAGCTTGCCGGAGCGGTCCTGTACGTCAAGCTGATCCTGCGCTTGGACTGCATCGTGGTTTCGTTCCACGAGGATGTCGGTGGTCATGAAGAAGACGCGTAACCGCAGGACGGTTCCTCGGCGAGGGCGCGCGCTGCCCAGTGATGCATGCCCCAGGTGTGGAACGACGATGCTGGGGAAGCGGGCGACGCTGCACCTCCCGGTCAACGGTGAGGACATCGCGGTGCCATCCGCCGCGCACCTGCGCTGCCCCAGGTGTGGCGAGATCATGCTCCGGTTTCAGGATTCGAAGCGGCTCGGCGAGGATGCGATCGCCATCTATCGCAAGAAGCGTGGCCTGCTGTCGGCGGACGAGATCCGCGCGATCCGCGAGCGCTTCGATCTCACGCAGGCAGACCTCACGCGCCTCCTCCACCTCGGCGCTAACACGATCTCCCGCTGGGAGTCAGGCAGGAACGTGCAGACCGAGGTGATGGACCTCCTGCTCCGGATGATCCGCGATCTTCCGCAGAGCCTCGCATACCTGCGCGCGCGCGCTGCGTAGCTCGCACGGTGCACCTCCCCGAGCACACGCCGTGGTCTTCGCCGCGAAGTCGGCCGCCGGTTTGGCTCGACGTTTTCCGGCGCTCACCTGGTCGGGGTGATGGCGCGGCGCGCGGTCCAGGCGCTGGCATGACCGCAGGGCCGCCGGTCGTTGCGGCGGCGGACCCCGGCGCATCCCGCGAAGCGGCGATCGGGTCGCCGGTCGGTTCGCCGGTGGCGTCGGTCGACGAGCTGATCGTCCTGTTCAAGCTGCCGGGCGTCGCCGAGACCCTCGACTGGGGCGAGGCCCTGGTCGCGCTCGGCTGCGTCGATCTCGACCCCGGCACCGTCGACGCGACGCTGGGCGTGCTGCTCAAGTACCAGGACGACCTCGCCCGGATCACCGGCCAGCCCGCCCAGCGCCTGGTCGAGGCCGCCCGCGGCGCGGGGTAAGGGCAGGACTCCCTCTGTTTACGAGGCATCGCCGGACGAATCGAGTCCCTTGACGAGCTTGGTTCGCCCACCGTCGCCTGTATCATCGCGTCGTGGCACATGGGGGGCCGACCATCCTCGATCGCCTGCGAGCCATCCAGGCCCAGCTCCAAGCAGCGGAGCGCGCATCGACCCACGACGAGGCATTCGCCTTGCTGAAGCGAATCGTCAACGAGTACGAAGAGACGCACAGCGGCATCGCCTATGCGCCGGAAGCTGCGCGAACGACACCAGACGGTCGGATCTATCCGCCGGAGCCCGACGCCGAGAAGGCATGCTCCATACCCGGCGTTCGCCGTTACCGGACGCGAGGCCACAACGTCTAAGGGTGCGGCTCTTTCATGTCGCGGCTCGACGGGAGCAAAAACGATCACTTGACGAGCTTCAGGTGCGGCCGGCGCGGGG
>JBGQCL010000507.1:0-8324 GCA_041495365.1 Kofleriaceae bacterium
AGGGCACGTATTGGTATGGCTGTATCCCCACCATGCGCGACGAGTGGTTCGATCGGCTGATGGCAGCGTATGTCGACATTCTTCAGGAGCATCGCGACATGTTCGAAATCGTCGGAGCAATTTGAGGGGATGCTTCAGCTCGCCGGCCATGCAGCCGGCGGCGAGCAACAGTGCGCCGATCGCACCGCTCCTAGCACTGAAATGGAATGCCATGATACATCCTCCTGCGGAAAAGCCGCGACGGACGTTTTTGCAGGCGGTGAGCCATTTCCCGCCGGGGGCGTTTGTCCAGACTTGGCGGATCTTGGACGGAGCCAGGCCCCCTCGGTGCGCGGCGGAGGCGCTCGCCGCGCTGTCAGCGATGGGCGCGAATCGTCCGACATTCCCGATCTCACGTACGTGGATATACGCACGATATCACCATCAAGATATGGAGATCGGTAGTCGCCCGAGTGCAATCCCGCGCTCGGGCGACCTCGGACTCGACGCGAGCCGTGAACCGCCTCACGTCAGCGACCGCCCGAGCTGACCTGATCTGCCCCGCCCCGCCGCGCAGGATCGACGATCTCGTCGAGTCGCGCCGGGAGTCACGCCGGGGTCATCTCAGGTGAGCTCCGAGGGGAGGCTGCCGGTGGGGACATCGGACGGCAGCGTGTAGCGCTTTTCGACCGCGGCGCGGATCGCCGCGCGGCTGTCGCTCGCGGTCAGCCCGCTGCGCTCGATCGCCTCGGCCTCGCGGGCGAGCTGATCGTCCTTGACCTCGTCGCGGAACCACCGCGAGTAGTCGCCGCACCGGCGGTGGTACTGCCAGGTATCGTCATCGACGCCCTCGCCGAGCTGGACGAACATCTGTAGATTTTGGGCGCGCAGGTTGAGCCGGGCCCGGGGGCCGCGGAAGTAGAAGCTGCGCGCCGGGCCGAGGTTGCCCTCGGCGTACTTGCGCGAGTGCCGCCGGCGCTCGTGCCTGGGCGGCTCGATCCGGATCACCGCGGTGTCGGGCTCGCCGACCCGCCAGTACAGCGCGTGCCCGAACGGCAGCCGCTCGGTCGCGCGGACCGCCGGCACCGGGCGACCGGCGGCCCGGCACAGCTCGACCACGGTGTCGCGCGGCCGCTCGCCGACGATCAGCACCGTGTCCAGCGTGCTCAGGATCGGCGGCGCGACGCTGCCGGGGTGCACCGTCACGTAGATCATCCCGCGCGACGGCACCGCGACCGGATCGGCGGCCGGCGGGCGCGCCGCCGGCAGCACGTGGTGGGCCTCGTCGACCACCAGCCAGTGCGGCCGGCCGGTGCGGACCCGGAACTCCGCGAGCGCCGCGAGCAGGCGCGCGAAGCACTCGGGGCGCTGCGACGCGGCCACTGCGAGCAGGTTGACGACGACGTTGTGCGACGGCTCGCGCACGACGTCGATCACCTCCTCGACCAGCGGCTCGCGCTGCTGGCCGCCGAGCACCACCGCGCAGTCGAGCGATACGTGATCGCCTTCCGGATCGACGATCGCGAACTGGTAGCCGGGCTCGGCCAGGCGCTCGAGCAGGCCGGTGGTCAGGGTCGACTTGCCGCTGCCCGACGTCCCGCACACCAGGATGTTGGCGGCGTACGGATCGAACGTGATCGCGGCGTGGTCGATGGTCCCGATCTCGATCCGGTGGCGCGCGAGCCGCGGCCCGACGTCGGCGAGATCGCCGGCGATCAGCCGATCGATCAGCTCGGCCACGCCGTCGCCGTTTGCGCGCGCGGTCACCACGTCCGCCTTGTCGCGCAGCGCCGGCAGCGCGTTGGCGACCGCGACCCCGCACTCGCAGGTGACCAGCAGCGCATGATCGTTCTCGGCGTCGCCGACCCCGACCGCGTTGTGCGGCGACAGCGCGAGCTCGCCGAGCGCCGCGGCCAGGCCGGTCGCCTTGTTGACGCCGGTCGGCAGCACCATCACCGCGCCCTTGTTGAAGATCACCTGCAGCTCGAGCCCGAGATCGCGGATCGCGTCCAGCACCGTGGCCTGGTGCGGCTCGCGGGTCGCCACGATCACCCGGCCGCTCGCGAGCTGATCGACGCCGCGCGCGCGAAGCTCCTCGACGAAGCTCGGCGGCGGCGGCTCCGCCAGCATCCGGACCTCCTTGCTCGCCGGCCGGTACAGCAGCGCGCCGTTCTCCGCGACGATCCGCGCGAACAGCTCGGGCTCCCGGATCAGCGAGACCACGTCCTCGAGCTCGCGGCCGGTGACCAGCACGAGCTTGCGGCCCGAGGCGCACAGCCGGTGCAGTGCCGCCCAGGTCGTGTCCGCGATCCGCCCGCCGTGCGCGAGCGTCTCGTCGTAGTCGGCGGCCAGCACGTGATAGCGCATCACCCACGAACTTTGCACGAACGGCACCATGCGCGCCGCGGCACACCTTGCGAGGCCGCGCCCGGTCGGCGCGGATCGAGTCAGGGGAACTCGCAATCTTGTCTGATCTGCGTCATCAACCCGCCCTCGCCGATCCGCGCGCAGCACGAACTCGCCGAGCTTGCGGCCGGAGAGATCCTCGATCTCTTCCACCAGGTGTTACAGCACCATCGACGGGGCCCCGCGGCTCGGGGAAGCGTCAGTGGTCGTAGCGCTTGCGCTTGGGCGTCAGGCCGTACAGCTTGGCCTTCTCGAAGAACGTCCGGACCGGCATCGCCAGCAAACCGGCGGCGCGGGTCTGGTTGCCGCCGGTCGCCTCGATCGCCTGGCGGATGCGCGTGATCTCCAGCTCGCGGAGCTCCTCGGCGAGCGGGCGAAACGGCGGCGGCGCGCCGGGTACGGTGACGATGGTGCTCGGCGTCGGCTCGGGCCGCAGCCGGCCCAGCCGCTCGCCGAGGTGGTCGGCGCGCAGCACGTCGACCGCCAGCGCCGCGGCGATGTACTGCATCAGGTTCTTCAGCTCGCGGACGTTGCCCGGCCAGCTGTGCGCGAGCAGCACCGCCATCGCCTCGTCGGAGATCCGCATCGCGGGCCGCCCGCCCTGCCGGCAGGCATCGTCGAGGAACTCGGTCGCGAGCAGCGGCAGCTCGCGCGGCCGCTCGCGCAGCGGCGGCATGTGCAGGGTTGCGGCCGACAGCCGAAAGAACAGATCGCGGCGGAACCGGCCCGCCGCCACGTCCGCCTCGAGGTCGCGGTTGGTCGCCGCGACCACCCGGACGTCGACCTCGCGCTCGCGGACATCGCCGACCCGGGTGACCCGGTGCGACTCCAGCACGCGCAGCAGCTTGGCCTGGATCCCGGGGGCCAGCTCGCCGACCTCGTCGAGGAACAGCGTCGACCCCGACGCGGTCTCGATCAGGCCGGCCCGGCTCGCGATCGCCCCCGAGAACGCCCCCTTCTCGTGTCCGAACAGCTCGCTCTCGACCAGCGACTCGTGCAGCGCGGCGCAGTTGAGCGAGATCAGCGGCCGGTCGGCGCGCGGCGACCGCGTGTGGATCGCCGCCGCGACCAGCTCCTTGCCGCAGCCGGTCTCACCGGTGACCAGCACCGGCAGCGCAGCCGGCGCGAGCCGCTCGATCAGCGCGTACAGCTGCACCACCGCCGGATCAGCGACGATCACGCGCTGCGCGCCGATCGTGAGCGTGTGGACCGCGCGGTCGAGCCCGGCGATCGTGCCGGGGCGCGCCGCGGTCGCGGCCTCGTGGACGCGCACGATCAGCGCGCCGGCGCCGTAGCCGTCTTCGGGGCAGCTCACGTGGCCGATCTGCAGGGCGCGATCGAGCCGGCTCCGGATCCGGGTCGCGACCGCGACCGCCTCGTCGGCACCGGTCTCGGGCAACAGCACGTACAGCGCGCCATCGCTCGACCATGCCGCCGCATCGACCCGGCGCAGCTGCGCGACCACCATGCGCTGGATCGCTGCTTGCTCGCCCGCCGCCGCGCCGACGACGCACAGCAGCGAGAACAACCGCTCGCTCTGCATCGTGCGATCGATCTCGTTCTCGATCTGATGGCGCAGCGCGTCGAGCTCCAGCACGGCCACCGAGGGCGCCGCCGGCGCCGTCGCGTGGAATACCAGGGTGGTCGCGTGAATCGTGATCACATCGCCCGGCTGCAACGCGTGCCGGCCAGTGATCTTGCAGCGGTTGACGTACGTGCCGTTGTGCGAGTCGAGATCGACCAGCGCGACCGAGTCGCCGTCGAGCACCAGCTTCGCGTGCTGGCGCGACACCGCGCCGTGGGCGATCCGCAGGTCCGCGGTCTCCGAGCGCCCGATGACGACGTCGCCGTGCGCGGGCAGCGGGTAGATCCATGGCGACGATCCACCGAACACCAGCAGGTGCCTCCGCTCCTCCGTCCCCACCTCCTCGTCCACCCGCGTCACTCGATCAGAAGGCGTCGCATCCGCACACGACGCCGGTACTTCCCCCATTCCGACGATCGTCCGATGTATGCGATCCCACTGCAAGATCCGCGTTCTCACCACTGGTAGCATCGGCGCCCATACACGCCGCACTGCGCGCACGCCGCTCGACGCAGCTGCCGCGGTTCAGGTGTCCAGCGTGCGACGGTTCGTCGCGTCACGCGGAATCACCCTCAATGAGGGCTCAGGCGTCTTCGGGCGGGACTCCCAGGCGGACCTGTGGTGAGAAACAACCCGAAGCAAGCTCCGTCTTCGCGCTGCAGGGCCCCGCTCCACCACCCTGAGCAACTGCGAGATCCCGATCGGCCAGCGTCCGGATCGTATCTCGGCGCAGCATGAGCCTGGTAACGAGCTTCTTCATCGGCAGACCTCCTATCCGACAGAGTTCGGATCGTGTTGGTGCTCGCGTGAGCAACGAGTATACCGGTTTAGCCAACACAATTCTCTGCGCTTGTGATACGCAATTTCTGGCAGGTCTTGCAAGCCTGCGGTTTCTGCAAGCAAGTTCTGCTAGTGAGCCCGGCGTTAGTCGTGGCAGGGCTGGTCCTGCTCTACGAGGCTCCCGGTTTCATCGTCAAACCGGAGCGGGAGGCAGCGTATGGCCTCGCCCGGGAGCGGCGACCTCGGTAGCCTCCAGTGCGCAACCTCGCCGGTGAACCCGCGCGTCACGAGATCCTCATCACCCTGGAACTGCACGCCGACGATTGGTGACCGATGGGCCTGGAGCGCCCAGATCATCCGCGCCGACGAGGCGTCCCAGAACCGAAGCACGCCGTCGCCGCCGGCCGTCACCACCATCGTCCCGCTGGGGTCGAGTGCTGCGTCGACCAGGTAGGGAGAGCTGCGGAGATACGTCTTCCGGAGGCGTCCAGTCGCAGCGTCCCATAAACGGGCCGCACCGTCGGTACCCGCGGTCAAGACCTCCTCGTCGTCGCGCACGAACCGGGCCGAGAACACGGGCCCCTTGTGGCCCTCGAGCTGCGCGATGCGCTGGCCATGCTCGAGATCCCACAGCACGACCGGGTGCAGCGCCCCGGTCGCCGGGATCGTGACCAGACGAGTGCCGTTGGCCGACAGCCGAAACGCCGCGATCTGCGACGCCGGATCGAGCTCGAAGAGCCGCACGCGACGCACCGTGTCGTAGACCATGAGCCGAGGCCGCTTGTCGGCGACCACCACGCGACCATCGGAAAGGAACCGGACCACGTCCACCGCGGCGGGGAGATGGGCCAGCATTTGTGGCTCACGTCCGTCGGGCGTGAACAGCAGCGAGCCATCGACGCTGCCGGTGACAAGATCGCGTCCGGCTGTGGCGAACGCCACGCTGGTCACCGCACCGGGATGATGGATGGTGCCGACGATCTGCTGGCCGGGCAGCTCGTAGACCGTCACCGTGTCGCCACTCGCGACCGCAGCGCGGTCCCCTGCAGCGTCCACCGCGGGCTCCGGCGAGACAAGCTCGTCCGGACCTGTCGCACGACCTGGAAACTGAGCGAGCACCCCCACATGCCCCGCGTCGCCGGTATCCAGGATCAGCGTGCCATGGTGCCCGCAGGCGATGGCGACGAACCGGCGATCGGGTTCGGCCCGGACATCGCTGCCACAGTCGTTTCCGATCGGCCCCGTCGCCCAGTCCAGGTAGGATGGGGTCGTTTCCCAGACTCGCGCGGTCCCGTCCCAGGAGGCACCGATCACCAGCCGCGAGCTCGGATCGAAGCGAGCCACGCGAACCGGGGCTCGCGTGCCTTCGAGCGTGGACAGCGTCCGCCGAAGCACGACGTCAGAGATCACGATCTCGCCATCCGCACCCGTGCTCACGATGCGCCGCGACGACGAGTCGAACTCGACCCACTGCGCAGCACTGTGATGCGTCTTGAGCTCGACCTGGAGCTCTCCAGTGTGCGTATCCCAGACCCTGTCAACCCCATCAGCCCCCGGCGCAACGACGAAGGCCCCGTTGGGTGAGTACGCGATGTGACGGATCCGGCCGCCGCTTTCGCGCAGATGCCACGCCCGCGTGCCGCCCGGAATGGTCCAGATCGAGACATCCCCTTGTTGCGACGCAACCGCGAGCTGGGGACCGCTCGGATCGAACGCCAGGGCGCTCACCTCGGAGCCGGAGATCGTGAGCGTGCGCTGCCAGGTCGACGTCTCGTAGACGCTGATATCACCGCCCGCGCTGGTCGCGAGCCAGCGCCCATCGTGGCTGAACTCCAGCGATGGCATGCCTCGCGCCTGTCCGGCAGCGATCAGCTCCTCGATCAGCTCACCGCTGCGAAGATCCCAGATCTGCACCGTCGCACCGGGGACATCGATCGCGGCGGCCCGCATCCCGTCCGGCGATATGGACAGCGCGAAGTATTGCAGCTCGTCACCGTTCGATGATGGGTGATGCAATGACCGCACCAGCTCGCCGTTGCTCGTATTCCAGATCCGGAGCATGCCGTCAGCGCTCACGGTCACGACCTGCGTCTCGTCGGTGGTAAACGCAGCCTGATAGACGATGTCGCCATGGGGCCACGAGAACCTCAGGGTCATCGACCGTGCATCCCAGAGCCGGGCACCGGCATCGTCGGTCGTGACGATCCATCGGCCATCGGGTGAGAACGTGGCCCACCACGTGCGCCCGCGGGTGCTCGGCAGCCGCCCACGCTCGTGTCGCAGCGGCTCGGCCGCACGCGCGCGCATGAACTTCAGTTTCGGTGACTCATCGCCGCGGCGCGCCGCCTGGTCGAGGTAGATCAGCGCCTCGGTCGACCTCCCGTCGACCAGCGCCTCCTGCCCCCAGTCGGCGTAGACTTGGGTGAGCCGCTCCTCCACGACCTGCTGAGCCACGCGGCTCCGCATCAGGTGATACCCGAACACCGCGAACGCGATCGCGAAGCCGATCGCGACCAGGCCCAGCCGGCGGCTGATCCGGGCGCGCCGCGCGAGCCGGCGGCTGGCCTCGACGAATTCGGCCTCGAGCTCGGTGAGGGCGCCCGGCTTGCCGCGGCGCAGCCAGCGCTCCAGATCGGCCAGCATGCCGTCGCGCCACACCAGGCCGCGCGGCCGGCCGCGATCCGCCCATTGACGCGCCGCGATCCGCAGCTGGTCGCGCATGCGGGCGCCGTCGACGTCCTCGCGGACCCAGCGCTGCAGCCGCGGCCAGCCGTCGAGCAGCGCGTCGTGGATGACCTCGATGTGCGACTCGCCCGTGGTCTGCGACTCGGACTGCGCGATCAGCCGCGCGGCGACCAGCTTGTCGACCACGGCGGCCGCGCGCGGGGTCGCCAGCCGCTGGCGCAGCTCGTCGGCGGTCAGCTGGACGCGGGCGCCGTCCGCGGTGACCAGGTGGCGGAACAGCTCGCGGGCCAGGCGCTGCTCGTCGGCGGACAGCGCCTCGAACGTGGCCTCGGCGTGACGGACCAGCGCGCCGGCGACCCCGCCCATCGCGTCGTAGGCGCTGCGGGTCAGCTGACGGAACCGGCGGTCGCGCAGCTCCCACAGCCGCGACGCGGTGAACGACAGCAGGGCGAGCGCGCCCGACCGGCTGGCGACCGCGCTGACCATGTCGTGGGCGAGCTCGGGATCCGACAGGGTGTAGCCGGCGCGGCGCACGGGCTCGACGACGATCCGGATCAGGTCATCGCGCAGCGGGTTGTTGAGCAGGACCAGCGCGGGCGACAGCAGCGCGTGCAGCGCGTGCAGCGCGTCGAGCTGCATCAGGAAGTCGTCGCGGATCGCGGCGATCACGCGGACCGGGAGGTCGGCGGACGCCGCGAGCTGCGCGATCGCGGCGGCGAACTGCTCGCGCTCCGCGGTGCACCCGGACAGCGTGAACAGCTCCTCGAGCTGGTCGATCACGACGACGATCGTGCCCGCCTCCGCGGCGCGGGCGACCTGCGCGGCGGCCGCCGCCGGGGAGCTCGCGAGCAGCTCGCGCAGCTCGCCGTTGGCGACGCCGGCGTCGCCG
>JBGQCL010000508.1:0-8316 GCA_041495365.1 Kofleriaceae bacterium
ACGCCGGTCGCGTCGCGGTCGCCGGTGATCCACCCAGCGAGCTCGCCATGATAGACCACGACGAGCACGGCGAGCCCCGCCGCCAGGACGGCCAGCGGGGCGAGCCTGCGCTGCTGGTTCAAGATCGGCGACCGCACAGCCACGTACTAGTGCACCTGGAAGGTGGCAGAGCTGCCCGAGCCAGAGTTAGTCTGGATACAGTAGCCGAAATGGCGCTGCCCCGTCAACGGAGTGGCCCAGTTCGACCCATTGCACGGCTCGACCTTGCCGTTGATGGTGAGCTGCCGGCCCGAGCCGAGGCCCGTGCAGGAGCCGGTGACGATCTCCGACGTGGTCTCGAAGCAAGCAGCTCCGTTGCCGAGCGCTCCGGAGTGGAACGTCGTGCCGTCCGGGACCGTGAACGAGCTCGGGTTGTTGCACAGGCCGGAGCACGGCGACTGCACGGGGTCATCGCACGTCGCGAGGCAGTCCCCGAGGCCATCCAGGCAGTCGGAGTCGACGTCGGCGGCACCCAGGTCCTGGCACGACAGGCTGAAGTCATCCGTGTTGTCGGCGCACAGCTTGCGGAGCTGCGCACACGCCCCCTGCGGGAGGAACTCCCACTTCGGATCGAAGTTATCCGGGGCCTGTCCGGTCTGCGCCTGGTGCACGGTCTTCGCCCGGTAGAGCTTTCCGTTGGCCAGCACACGGTCACCCACCGCGTAGATGATCTGCGGCTGCCAGGTGCCATCGTTGTTGTTCACCCGCTCCCACAGGTCGAAGCGTGCGGTGGGGTTCTGCGACGAGCTCGACGTGTGCGCCACGCGGACCCGGTAGTCGACGTTGTTGAACGCGACCACCGTGCCGGTCGTGTAGGCCTTGTTTCCCGCCCACAGGCCGACCATCGGCATCTTGCGCATCATGTCGTTGTCCTCGTGGCCCAGGACGTGACAGTGCCACAGGTACCACGCATTGGTGTTCGCCTCGACCGCCTGGATCGGGTACTGGTTCGTGCCCGGGTTGACGCCGCCGGTAGCCGTCTCCTGGGGCGCCCACCGCGTGACCAGCCGCAGGATCTCGCCGCGGTTGGCGCGCGCGGTGTCCTTCCAGCCGGTCTCGTAGGGCGGGACCGCGATCGGAGCGCCGATCAGGAACGGCGTCGGGTCGACGACGACCGGACGGGTCACCGGCAGGTGGCCGTTGAGCAGGTGCCACTGGTTGAGATACCCATCGACGTCGATGGCCTGGCGCTCGATCACCTGGAACTCGAGCAGGTGGATGTGGATGAAGTGCTCGCCACCGCCCAGGTTGACGAAGTCCCACTCCTCGGTCGAGCCGATCAGCGGGTACTCGGTGGGCGGCGCGGTGAAGCCGAGGCCGTCGACCGAGCGCAGCTGATCGCCGTCCGCGTCGAAGTGGATGTGCAGCGTCTTGATCCGGCGCGGGGCGTTGGTCGGAAGCGTCGCCCGGGCGACCAGCGTGGGCGGCGCCGGCGGTGTCACCTTGGCGATGTTCTGCACGGTGAACTGCATGATCACGCCGAGCGTCTCAGGCGGATCCCCGTCCAGGTCGCGCATGACGATCTGCGTCCCCGCCGCGAACTGCGAGAAGTCGACGAGGATGTCGGCGCGCTCGGTGGTCGAGAGCTTGGTCGAGGTCACGACCTGCGGCTTGGGCAGGTACCCGCCGTCGGACCCGATGATCGTGAACGGGACCGTCGTGCCGGCGTTGTCGAGCGTGATGTTGAATGTGCGGCCGTTGGCGGCGGACAGGGCCCGGAACCGGTACTGCTGGCGCTTGACGTTGAGGTTCGGCCACACCTTGCCGTTGACCAGGTTGATGTCGGAGTCGTCACCGGGCTCCCAGTACGCGCTCTTGAAGTTGGAGCGGTCCGGCCCGCCGCGGGGGAACTCCAGCTCACCATCGGTGTAGAAGGCCTTTGCCTGGATGACGAGCGGGATCTCGAACTCGCCCTTGGGCAGCGGCGAGGTCGCCTTGTCGAGCGGGTTGTTGGGATCGCGGATGATGTACGCCGTTCCGGAAAGTCCGGAGTACACGTTGAGCCGCGTCATGCCCATCACGTGATCGTGATAGAACAGCATCGTGCTCGGCTGCTGGTTGGGCTCGGTGTAGTCCTGGGTCGTGAAGTTCGGCCCGCGCTGCTGGAACGCGGTGAACCACTCGTCGGCGATGCCGTCGTTCTGCGGCACGACGACGAGGCCGTGGTTGTGGGTCACCATCGGGACCGGGGACTGGCCACCGAGGTCGGTGGCCGGGAACGGGGCGAAGTCATCGTCGGGCAGGGGCGGCGGCTCGATCGCGGCCGGGTTCGCCCAGGCGAGCGTCGGATCGACCGGCATGAAGTGCCGCCCGGTGACCCCGTTGCGCCAGTGAATGATCGTCGGAGTACCGCGGGTATTGTCGAACACCGGACCCGGCACCGTGCGCGCGAACGTGGTCGAGCTCGAGCCCGGGATCTTCACATTGCCGCCGTACGCCATGACGGTGGTGGCTGGAAAACCCGGCGGCAAGATCTGCGCCGTCGCCTGAGCCACGGTCACGGTGTACTCGTTGCGAACGACGTTTCCGTGAGAATCCGTGACCACGGTCGGGGCGTATGTCTGCGGGATCGTCAGCTGGTTCACGAACATGGGAACCGTCGTGTTGTCCAGTAGCACCTGGTCCACCGAGGGCGTGCCCACGGCTTGCTGACTTTGACTCACGTTGTCTGGGTTGTCGAAACAGCCGACCAGCGGCAACGCGATAGCGATCCCGGCCAGAGTGGTTCTCGATCGAATTACAGCGAAATTTTTCAATATCATCCTCATCCTCCTGCGCGTGGATGACCGTTTCCCGGATCCGGATGAGTCCGGTGATCCAGGGGTTGCTGAGGTATTGCATAGTATTTTTTCGCTCACGTCATCAAGTCCAGAAATCCAGGACGCCGCATTCCGGTGCACGTCCTGAAACTCTGCATGCTGGCACACAGATTCAAAAAACTGAGGGACTACCGCCATATGCGATATGCGATATGCGATATGGAATCTCACGATGCCGTCCCGATCTGGAGATCTGGGTCATTCCCGACGAGATCCATGATCCTGAACATCGGCTGTCTCGAATCCGGAGTCAGTGACGCGGACGATCGGTGCGGCGCTATTTCTGGTGAACGCTATACAGTGTGCAGTGATGCAACGGATCGTTACACAGCACGGATCGGCGCGACTCACCGGGTCGCCGAGCTCGCGCACCGCGTCACCATGCGAGAGTCGGGAGCAGGCGATGAAATCGGGTGCCACGAGCCACTCTCCACAAGGTACGAGTCAGGCCGGAAGCAGCTCCACTCCGCAGCGCAGGGTCGACCCACGCACCGTGCTTGTTGTCACCGCTGTGATCCTCGGGCCGGTGGTGGTGCTGGTAGCGATGTTCGAGAGCGGCGCGCTTCGTCGTCCCATGCACGAGGACGCAGAGCCCAGTCGCGAGATCTCCAGCCGGCTTGCTCCCTCCCCGGCGGAGCGAAAGCCCGTGCCGCGACCGGCGTTGCCGCAGGCGCAGCCAGCCCCAGCCGAGCCGGCGCCGGCAGAGCCGCGCTCCGTGGGCGTCGGCGCGGCCGAGGCCCAGCGCAAGCTCACCCAGAGCAAGGTGCAGAAGTACGTCCACCAGGCCTACCCGGCCTGGCTCCGGGCGCACCCCGGCGAGGAGTGTCCGCACCGGCTGATCGAGCTCAACGAGTACATGGAGGACAAGAACGCGAAGGACGCCTGGGGCCGGCCGCTGAGGATGTTCTGCGGCGCGGCCCGGTGGGCGGGCGCGAAGCGGATCGAGGTGATCTCGCTCGGCAGGGACGCCGAGGCAGGGACCGAGGACGACATCAAGGCCGAGGAGTGAGCGGGCGAGCTGGCGCGGAGCCGTCATGACGAGGCCTCCAGGGCAAGCGCGGCTTGCGCCGGGGCGGCGCCCTCGTGCGGCCTGGGGTCGAACTGGTCCGCGTTGGGCCCGTTGCCGGCGCCGCCGATGCCGTGGCACACGGCGCACTTGGTGTCGAACATCACCTGGGCCGGCGAGGGCTGACCGCCGGCGGACTGGCTGCTGTTCTCGCCGCACGCCCCGGCGAGAACGGCGAGAACGGCGAGGGTGAGGGGATCACGATCACGACGCTGCGCATGGGCGCACCTATTGTGCCTTGGCTTCCCGGCGATTGCGACCCGCGGGCAGGCGACCACAGCCCGGCGCGCACTTTCAGAAAACTGAGATTCGCCTGCAGCAATTTGCGATAAACTGAGATGCGCCTGCAGCAATTTTCGATATGCAGTCTGGAATCTCGAGATACTGTGGGGACTTTCGAGATCTCGGATTTTCATTCATCCGCTGATCGATCCGGAGTCGCTATCGCATTGCGGTGTCTGCTAGACCACGTGATCCCGTGGGGCAGTACCAGTTCGAGCCGGCTCACGGTCGCCGAGATCGCGCGCGGCGCAATCGGATGCGATGCCGGTCACAGCAGCGCCGGGCCGCGGACCGGGGTCACCCTCGGCGAACCGCGATGGGCGGAGCGCGTGGACGTCGAGCGAGCGGGCGGCCGGCTGGCATCCAGGCTCGACGCCGGTGTCGTCGCGGAAGCCGCGCAGCTGGGTGCGCGCGAGCAGCGACAGCCGGACGTTGATCGCGGTGGCGTACCGGGCGCGGAACCCGCCAGTGGCGCGCGCGGTGCTGCCGGTGCCGGCGCGGCACCGCGATCGACGGCGGTGACCCGCAGGCCGGCGCGCGCGAGGTGGACGGCGACGCTCGCGCCGATCACGCCGGCACCGATCACGACCGCGTCGGGGTGGCTCACGCGGCGAACATCGCGCGTTTCACGGCGGGGCGCTACTGCGCGGCGACCTGCCAGAGCTGGGCGCCCTGGATCGGCGTCGAGGTCCAGGTGACGCTGTAGGTGCCGGCGGCAGAGACGTTCTTGACCGCTCTGCGGGGTACGGGGGAAGCCGTCACCCACCAGAACGCGACCAGGGTCGCCGGGCCGTCTACGGCGGCTTGGGCGAGCACGAGCCCCATCGCCGCCGCGGCGGCGGTGACCCGGGCACCGAGCCGCTTCAGGCACACACGTCGCAGATCGTCGACTCCAGGCCCGCGCGTCACGTCACCTGGCCACGCACTGACCACCTCGTCTAACATCCCGGGCGCGCGCGCTCCGTGAAAATTCACTGCCGCCGATCGTTGCGTCGCGGCCGGCGGTGGTGTTGCCGTACTTCTGGATGTTGTTGTGCATCTTGCGGATCGACCGCGATGTCGCCGTGCCCGCGAGGATTCTCGATCGTGCAGGACGAGTCGAAAAAACCGACACGCCGATCGAAAAGTCGAGATGTACGGTAGCACGTGTAAGTATTCTAACAATTTAACTTGTTATCGATTTTCAAAAATAACCTAGGTATCCTGCGCTCGTACTCAAGATGAGGGAGTCATGATGGGTGTCCAAGCGGCGGCCTGCGGCGTGCTGTTGATCTCCGTCGACGAGCCTGCGGGTCGCTCGCTGCTCAGCGCGCTGGAAGCCGCGACGATCGAAGTCGAATGGGCGCGTTCGCTCGCCGAGCTCCACCGCCGCGCCGCCCGCGCCGACGCGTGCACGCCCGCGCTGGTGTTTCTCGATCTCGAGCTGTCCGACGCCGACGACGACCAGCTGGTACCGCTGGTCCGGACGTACTTTCCGACCGCGACCACGATCGCGCTCGCCACCGAGCTCAGCGGCGAATCGGCGGCGCGGCTGCTGAGCCAGGGCGTGCCGTCGCTGACCAAGCCGGTCAGTCCGCTCGCACTGACCGGGCTCGCCCTGCGGCTGTCGCTCGGCGCGAGCGCGGCGTGGCCGCACCGCATCGCGGTCGGCACGGGCACGGCGTACGCGCCGGGCGAGCGGCTCAAGTCGCTGGTCGACGCCTACGCGACCGAGCGCATGCTGAGCAAGCAGCAGCGGATGATCCTGCGGTTCTACCTCGACGGCCGCAACGACAAGGCGATCGCAGAGCTGTGCGGCTGCTCCGAGGCGACGGTCTACGAGCACTGGCGGCGCATGGCGAGGAAGGTCGGCGGCGCCCACAAGGGCGATGCGATCGCGGATTTTCATCGTTTCCTCGCGACCGTGTGATGCGGTGCCCTGCTATCCAGGGCACCGTCAGGGCCGCCAGGACAGCTTCGCGATCGCGTCCGTGTAGCTGCTCGGCGGTCGGCGCCAGGGACGATGCTCCTCTGATCGTTCACCCATGTGAACGCCCCGGAGGACTCCACCAAGCGGGTGACCAGCCGATCCAGCTACGACCACGACGCGGCGCGGACCTCCTGGACGACCTCCTGGCCGCGGCGGATCGTCACGCCGCACCGCAGCGTTCGAGCTTCGGCTCGCGGAGCTCCCGGCGGACAATCGGCGGCGAGCGACCGTGCGATCACCGGTCGTCGTCGAGGGCGACCTCGTCGTCATCCGCCACCTCGCCGTCTGTGACCGACTCCGCCGGCCGCGCCTTCAAAGCCGCCGCGATGTGGCGGAACAACGCGCGCGCGGCGCCCGGCGGCCGCCCCGTGGCCCTCTCGCGCTGCGCCTGCTCGATCAGCCGAGGCAGCGGCTCGGCCACACCGCCGGGAAACCCGGCAGCGGCCGCGAGACCGCCTTCGAGCATCTGTGCGCGCCACTGCTCCGCGAGATGGAACTGCTGTGGTTCCGCGCTCCCGGTCTCCTGCACCTTCGCGAGCTTCGCGGCGAGCTCGGCCAGATCCTCGCGCCGCAGCGCGCCGGCCAGCGCGCGTTCGGCTCGGCGGCGCGCCACGTGCGACGTCACCGCGCGGGCACGGTCGACGACCTCGCGCAGCTCCTCGTCGAGCCCCAGCTTGCCGAGCGCCGGCGCCGACAACTTCATCAGCGCGTTCGCGAGCCGCGCCGACCGTTCGCCGGCCGTACGTTGCTCGCGGCGCGCGATCTGTCGCCGGCTCGCGCCACGGTCGTCGCGATCACTCATCGCCGTATCTTCGCTTAACCGCGCGTGTCGTAGCGTCGCGACGTGGCCGAGACGCCCAGCATCGCCGACGAAATCGGGACGGATCTTGCACCGACCGTCGAGCCATGGCCACGATGAAGCGATCACCGCGCTCGTCGGCGCCCTGCCCCCGCGCTCGATCAGCGCTTCCCTCGAGCCGCCGAGTCGGAGGTGGTCAACCGCGAACAGAGGATCGGTGGCCCATCGACGACGGTGATCATCGCGACCTGGCCGCTGTTAGCGATGAACACCGTCGATGTTCCACGATCGAGCTCGAGCGCGCGCGCAATCGTGGTGCGGCTCGCGCCGTCCTCGGTGAGTCGAATTCCTGTCATGTCGCCGAGGCGCGCGCGGAGGCCTGCCGGCGATCGGTCCGCACCCTCGAGCGGCGCCGTGCCGACGGCGATCCACCGTGGCAGCGATGCGAGGGTCTCCTGGCGGCGCTCGGACGTGAGCAACCGCTTGTGGATCTGCGAGCGCTTGTCGTCGACAACGAAGGTCGACACGAACAGTCGCAGCGCGGCGTTGAGAGCATGATGATCGAGGGGTTGCTGTGCCGCCGGTGGTGGTGGCTTCGGGTGCCGCTTGGTGCCCACGCCGAGACAATACCGCTGGCGGCGGCGACCCTCGAAGGAGCTCGGCACCGGGCGTGCTGCAGCGGGTGGCGGCGATCTCGCCCAGTTGCGGTCCGAAGCGCCCGGTATTCCTCGGTAAGGTGTGGGCCCGACCCGCGGCCGTAGGTTACTGTCCCCGGCCATGAGCCGGATCAACGGAGCTCCAGGTCAGCGCTTCCTGACGCTCGCGAGCACGTGCTCGAGCAGCGGCTCCGCCGCGGCAAGCTCCGAGGCCGGCGAGCGGTAGCCCACGAGCACGCGCGTCGAACCGACCTCGAGCCCCACGAACACGAAGATGCGCTGGCGGTCCGAGGGACGGACGTCGTGCGAGCGCGCGTCTGGCGAGATCACTCGCAGCCGCACCCGGCGCGCGGAGATGCCGTCGAGCTTGGTCGGCTCGTCGCGCTCGATCGTCCGCTTGGCGCCGCTCTCGAGCCCGACATGCGCGAGCACGTCGGCGATCGTCGCGTCGTCGCCCCAGCGTACGGAGACGGTGCCCTCGTTGGAGAACCGCTGGTAGACAAGAGTCCTTCTCCGCACCATGCCACGGCCGACGCCACCGCGGCGCATGCCCTGCGAGGCGATGCTCGGTTGCCCTGCGGACTCCGAAGACCTGGTGCCGACGTTCGCGATCCCGGCCGAACCGGGCAGCGAGTGGCACCAGCTCCATCACCAGCCAGGGAAGGTCACCGCCGAGGAACGGACCC
>JBGQCL010000509.1:0-8315 GCA_041495365.1 Kofleriaceae bacterium
CGACTGAGACGACTTCGATACCTTAGACTTGGAGCGGGGCATGGCCGCTCAACACGACGCGATCGATCCGGATTCCCTCGTTTTCGCCTTTCTCGATTCCGGAGCAAGATCGATCGCTTACAAACGAGGGGATCCCTCAGGTCAGAGGCCGGAAGATACCGCCGTGCAGCTGACGCGCCCGCTGCGCGTTCCCTGGCCTGTGCGAGTGCTTCGGTCTCTACACGGTGCGCGAGTGGATCGGTGAGGGCGGCTCGTGCGCGGTGTTCGCCGCCGAGCATCCCGCGTTGCGCGGGCCGCTCGCCCTCAAGGTCCTCCACCGCAAGCTGGTGGGCGACCCGACGACCGCGCGGCGGATGATCCACGAAGCGAGCATGATCGCGAGGCTGCAGCATCCCGGGATCGTCGAGGTGTACGATCACGGATACTCGACGGACGGCCGACCGTTCGTCGTGCTCGAGCGCCTGGTCGGCGAGTCGCTCGGCGACCGGCTGCGGCGCGGCCGGCTGCCCGAGGATCACATCGTGGTCTTCACCCGGCAGCTCGCCGAGGCGCTCGACGCCGCGCATCGCAGCGGCATCGTCCACCGCGATCTCAAGCCCTCCAACATCTACCTCGTCGCGGATCCCGCGTCGCCGTGCGGCGAGCGGTCAAGATCCTGGATTTCGGGGTTCCGCGGTTCCCGCGGTGCCCGTGCGCCGGCCATGGCGGCTCGCGCTGGCGGTGGCGACCGTGATCGCGCTCGTGATCGCGCTGGCGATCGGCATCGTGCCGATGGCGGCCGGCCTCGAGCCAGCGCCGTGAGCCTGCACGCCGGCTCGCCGGCGGTCGGTCAGCGCTTCGCGACCGCGAGCGCCACGCTGCTGGAGCACACCTCGCCCAGGCAGACCGTCGCCTGCCAGGTGCCCTCGGCCAGCGGGCTCTCGCCGGGACCGTCGTCGAGCGGTGAGATCGTCACCTGCACGCTCTGCCCGGCCGGCAGCTTGCGCTGCTTCGGCGTGACCGGCTTGCCGGTCCCCGCGGCGCGGTGCTCGGTCTCGCTGCCTCGCACCAGGGTCGTGCGCAGCGACAGCATCATCGAGATCCCCGGCTCGGGAATGTCGACCTCGGCGGCGCCCGTGTTGCGGATCGTGAGCTGCAGCTCGGACACCGCGAGCCCGAACCGGTTGTCGACCGGCGGCCCGAGCGCCAGCTCCAGGGTGAGCGCTGCCTGTTGCGTCTTGGTTGGTTCCATCGGCTTGCTCTCGCTGCGTTGCTGGCCACACGCCAGCAGAAGTCCCAGGGTGATCACCAGCTCGCGCACGGTCACTTGTAGCACGCGACGCTCACGAACACCTGGCCGCTGCCACCGAAGTAGTCATCGGGGTTGAGCGCCGCGGGCTCGGTCCCCTTCGAGTCGACGTCGTAGTCGGGCGGCCGCTCGCGGGCGCGATTGTTTGCCACCCACTCCCATTTCTTGGTCTTGGCATTGTAGTCGAGCGCGTGATAGTCAATCGGCTGATCTTCGCCCTTCGGGCCGTAGTAGATATTGGGCTGCTGCCACGAGCTCGTCGACCAGCCGTACTTCTTCGCGAGGTCCCCGAACGACAGCGGCTTGTCGGCCGGCTCGCGCCACGACGGCTTGTACATGTACATGTAGACCATCATGGCGTACTTGCCGGCCTTGATGTACGGCGCCAGCACCGTCGAGTCGCCGACGATGCAGGTGAAGCCGAGGCCCTTCAGCATGTCCTCGGTCGTTCCGTTCCGGATGTACGCGGCGCGCTTCTCGCCCGAGGCATGGCCCAGGCAGTTGATCATCGTCCCCTGCCGTCGAGGTCGCCGCCGAGCCGGCCCTGGTTGAACACCTGGTTGCCGATGATGCCCTGGGCCTCGGTCAGCGCGCCGTCGGGCAGGTAGCCGGTCTTGCCGGTCAGCGCGCCGCCGCTCATCACCACGACGTCGAAGCCCTTGCCGTCGAGCGCGGTGACCTGGACCAGCGCGCCGGCTGGCAGCTTGCCCTGCGTGCTACCGCCCTTCTTGGCGACCAGCTCGAACGACGCCGTGGTCTTGCAGTACGCGTCCTTGCCCGGCTTCATCGCGAGGACCGGTTTCATGGCGGCCCTGGGCGGAGCGCCCTGCGCGTGTGCCGGACTCTCCGACCCGGCCGGCCCGGCCGACTCGGCTGCCTCGGCCTCGTGCTCCTCCGCCCCGCCCGGCGCGGTGACCCCGACATCGCCGGGCACATCGACCTTGGCCTGGTCGCCGCCCTGTTGCAGCACGTGCGTGATCTCGTGCATCACCGTGGTCTTCGGCGGATGCGGCGACGCGAATGCGATCGTGTGTCCGACGGTGAACGCCTCGGCGCCGAGCGCGGCACAGGCCTCGACCGCAGCGGGCCCGACGTGGACCTCGACGTTCGACAGATCGCGGCCGAGCTGGGCCTCGAACTCGGCGCGGTAGGGCAGCTCGATCCGCGTTCCCGTCCTCGCGAGCTTGGCCGCCTCCGCCGGCGTTCGCGGCGATCGCGCCGCGGCGGCCGCACCGTCCGCCGAGCCACCGGGCTGCGCCGCCTTGCCGTGCGCGCCATCGGTCGCCGCCTCGAGCCGCGCGACCAGCGTCTCGTGGCCGACCTTGCGCGCGACCACGGGCTGGCCAGGCTGCGTCAGCGCGGACTTCCCCGCGCCGTGGTCCATGGCGCTGTCCATCGACGACCCTCGCTGCCTCGTATCGCGCATGCCCACCTCGCTGGCGGACGGCCGGATCGCTCCGGTCTCGCCCCTCACGCTTGATACGCGCTGTCCCGGGCGTTCTTCCCCGGCCCGGGCGAGCGATCACGGCGGTGCCGCTTCGTCACATGGAATCAACGGCTTGGCCGCGCGCAGGTACCGTTGACGAGGACACGAGTTGTTGCACCGCCTCACGGTGTGAACAGGAATGCCCAGTTGAGCGGGTGCGGGCTGCCCGCCGCCACGCTGTTGAACCGCTGGAAGGCGGTGAAGTTGAGGAACGGCGTCGTGAAGCACAGCGTGCTCGTGCACGACTGCAGCGAACCGGGGTCGGAGCCGGCCCACAGGCTGCGAACGGCATTGGCCCAGGTGGTGAAGCAGAACGGACCGCGGCACAGGGTTCCGAGGTCCAGCCAGGCCATGTCGTCGGTGGTGGCCTTGAACAGGCAGATCTCGTTGCCGCCGAGGTTGGCCTGATCGAACAGCCACAGGCTGGCGCCGGCGCAGCCACCGTCCACGTGCAGGCTGGGTAGCGCCTGGGAGATCTGGCCCTTGCGGGACGCCTCGAGGAACGCCGCGCGCGCGGCCTGCTCGGCCTGTTGTTGGGCCACGGTGACCACCTCGTAGATCGGCTGGATGCTGCCGTCGGGCGCAAACTGCACGATCGTCCGGTACACCTTGCCATCAGAGGCGGCGGGGTCACCGGATGCCTCGGCATCGTCCGCGGCCCCGACGCAACCGCTCGCGCCGAGTGCGGCGCCTGCAACGAGGAAGAAAACCGAGAGTGCGAGATGGCGAGAATTGCCCACGGCGGCCTCCATTCGGGGTTGTCGACCCGACAAACAACAGAACGAACGCGCGCCGAGATCTTCCGCGCGTCCGTGTGCAGCACAACGTTGCAGCCACGCGGGCCGGTGCAGCCGGTGCCGATCGACGACGTGGTCAGCGGCACATCGATCGCGGAAGTATGTCCGGAGCGCACGAGTCGCGGATTCGAGCTCCGGGCGAGCAGCTCGGCTCCGCGAGGTAGTCATGAAACGGGGCGTGCATCTCCGGCGTCGTGTCGCGCGGTTGCAGGCCGCCGGCCGGTCGTGCCACCATCGATCGGATGGGGACTGAACACGGTCGTCGTGGCGAGAGTCCTGGTGGAGCGAGCCGCGGCGCCGCATCGGCGCCCGCGCTCGGGACCCCCGGCAAGGCCACGCTCGTCGAGCAAGTGATGCAGCAGGCGCCGGCGGTGGCGCGCAAGGAAGCCGCGCCGGGGGGCGCCGCCGAGCCAGCAGCGCCGGCGGCGGCGGGTGGCGAGCCCAGGCAGGGGCCGAGCGACGCGGCCGCGGCGGTGCGCCTCGCGCGGACCGGGCAGCGGATCGAGCTGCCGCATCGCGCCGAGGTCGAAGCCAAGCTCGGCCACGACCTGTCGGCGCTGCAGGTGTTCACCGGGGCGCCCGCGGCGAAGGCCTGCGCGATGATCGGCGCTGAAGCGTTCACTTTCGGGAACACGCTGGTGTTCGCGGACGGCTCGCCGCCGCTCGCCACCGTGCTGCACGAGGTCACGCACGCGCTGCAGCAGGGCGGCCACCGCATGATGGGTGACGCGCCGGTGTCCGACGACGTCAAGCTGTCGAGCGCCGGGGACGCGGCCGAGCACGAGGCCACCGCGTCGGAGACCGCGCACGACCCGGCGGCGGGCGGGGGCGCGGTCGGCCAGCGGATCGCCGCCGATAGCCTGCCCGCCGGGGCCGTGGTCGCCCGCAAGCCCAGGGCCACCGACTTCTGCAAGGTCAGCAAGGCGACGCCGCTGCTCGACAAGCCGGGCGGCAAGAAGGTCACCGATCTCCCGCTCGGCACGTTCGTGCGGGTCGACTCCGACATCGGCGGGCTGGCCTACAACGTCACCGTCGTCGACGAGGGCTCGCCGGACAAGGGCAAGACCGGCGTGGTCCCGGGCGGGACCATCGTCGAGCTCCAGGGCGTGATCAACGGCAAGCTGGTGTTCAACAAGGGTCAGCTCGGCGGCTCGCTCGACTCGAGCGCGATCAACTGCCTGGGCAACGCCTCGGGCTCGAACGCGGCAACCACGGTTGGCAAGAACGCGCTGCGCGACATGATCCAGGGGCTCGGGTTCACGACCATCGTCGGCGACCACACCGCGGTCAAGGAGCAGATGAAGCAGAAGAAAGAAGTGATGATGGTCTATCTCTACATGTTCCGCTCGGACTGGCGATCCACCGATGACCAGCCGCTGACGTTCGAGGCGCTGGCCAAGAAGTATGGCTGGTCCGCCGGCTCGTGGGAGGACAAGTTCGTGTTCGTCAGCGCCGCGGGCGTTCGCCAGCCGATCGACTATCACGCGATCCGCTATCACTACGACACCAAGAAGTGGGGTTACGTGGCGCACTTCAAGCCGAAGGAGTCGGACGGGTCCTACAAGGAAGACACCACCCCGGGCGAGTCGGCACAGTCCGATCCCGACACGTACTTCGGAGCGTCCCAGAAGCTGGTGAGCATCGCTTGCTATCGATGAGTCCATGGCGCCCTGTCGCGCTGTGCATCGCGCTCGCGGCGTGCTCGCACGAAACTCCACCCTCCACGCGAGGTACTCCCGTGCTGCAACTCGAACTCGCGACCGCTCCGGCGACCACCGGAGCCGACTTCGGGATCACCGTCCCGTATCTCCAGCTGACGCTGCGCAACACCGGCGGCGATCCGCTGGTGGTCCCGGCGAGCGGCCTGCCGCTGCTGCTGAATGTCGAGCTGGTGCTCGAGTCGGCCGGCCGCCGGATGACCCGGGGCGCCGGCGTTGGCGACCCGGTGCCGGTGGCGACCCAGACGCTGGCGCCCGGCGCGGCGGCGACCCAGCGCATCGACCCGCTGGGCGATGGCCCGCGCGAGGTCGCGCTGGCCGCCGGGACCTATCGCGCCATGATCTGCGTCCGCGGCGGTCCGGCCGGGTTCAACCAGCGCCACGGCGGCCAGTGCTCCAACGCGATCGATCTGCCGGTGACCGCGGCGAAGCCGTGAACCGCGGCGTCCGGCTTGACGTCTGTCGTCGTCGATGTGCGCCGGTCTCCGGCGGTCAGATCGCGTGGAGGTTCCTGCCAGGCTTGCCGACGCCGGAGGAGATCAGGGGCGTGCCGGGCGTTGCCGCTCGGAAGCACCGAGGGTAACCTAGCCGACACTCATCGGAGAAGATCATGGCTGCTGCTGCTCCATACCTGGAAATGCTGACAAAGGTCCTTCCGCTGGAGGATGCGGTGCGAATCGAACTAAGTGAGGGCGTCCCCGTATTCCGAGCGCAACAGAGGATCCAGGAGCGCATCGATGAGCTTCTGGAGAAGCAGCCTACGTCGTCCCTGACAGAAAGCGAGGCGAGCGAGCTCTTGCAGTACGAGGAGCTCGACGAGTTTCTGAGCCTGGTCAACCGGCTGGTCCGGAACTCGATGCGAGCTGGTGGCGAGGCGGGCATTGGCCAGGCGCCATAAGCTTCCGCCGGACGTACAGGAGGCCGTCCGGCTCCGGGCAGGTCACCGCTGCGAGTACTGCCACGCGTCGGAGCAGTGGCAGTACGTGGAGTTCACGATGGAGCACCTGATACCCGTTGCCGTGGGAGGGTCGAGCACGATCGAGAACCTCGCCCTCGCTTGCTTCGCGTGCAATCGGCGAAAATGGGATCACCGCACAGGGATCGATCCGGACGCGGGCGGCGAGCACCAATTGTTCAGCCCTCGCGTCGACGGATGGAACGATCATTTCGCCTGGTCGGCCGATGGGCTCGAGATCGTGGGCATCACGCCTGTGGGTCGTGCGACCGTGCGCATGCTCGACCTCAATCGCGAGCGGTTGAAACGGATCCGGGCAGCGGATCTGGAGATCGGGCGGCATCCACCGGAGGCGGACCGCCGTCTTCGATGACGAGGGCGAGGAATGAGGATGGTACGAGCTGGTCATCGGAGCCGGTCGTTCAAATCTGCGTGTACGCGACAGACTCAGAGTCAATCGGGCTCGCTCCCCAGTCGATGATTACTCCTTTGTATCCAAGATGCCTCAGCAGGAGCTTATTCACTGCCGTAAGAATGCGCATCTCAATCGCATCTACAGCCTTCCATGCCTCGCGATTGCTACGTAAGTCATCAGGTTTCAATAGACGCCCCTGATGGAGCAATTGGTTTCGCTTGTTGATTGCGTTACGTTCGTCGGTGGTGAGTACGATGCCGAGCGCATCGAACGGAACTGTCAGCTTGTCTCTGTTTGTTGGGCTGTTGAGGTTTTGCAGTTTTGACGTGATGATATTGCGCTGCTCATTCGTCCACGTCTCCTGTTGGTCAACCAACGCCTTGGCTGAACTGAAGAAAGTTCTCCACGCTTCGTCGGGCAACGGCTTGGGGAACTCGAACAGACCCTTTTTCTGCAATTGATCCGTCAAGCTCTCGAGCGCCAGAGAAAGGAGCGCGCCTCGCATCTCGACGGGGGCTTCGTGGAAGCGCAGCAGGTACTCTACAGGTGCGGCAAGCCCATGCTCATCGAGAAAGGTCTGAGCCATCCTGGAAACGATGTCCGGTACAAGGGGGCCGCTCCGCACATCCAGTTGGAGGGTATGGCTTGCGCGCATCCAGTCATGCACAGAAACAGGAATCGGGGTGTAGATCGTGTCGTCCATGGCGAAGCGACCAGGATGCCAATCAATTTGAAGAACATCGCCCGAAGCACCGATGTGGACGTCGCATGTACGCCGGTCAAGCCGCACGCCGAACAAGTACGATAGCAGCAGCCCAAGACTCCCGGAGATTTCTCGAAAACGCGATGCCGCATCGGGACTCGCGGTGGCTGGCGCCTCGATGATCAAATACGGGCCCCTGGCGATGGCGAGCACTTCGACGGGTACGTTCGCCACTACCAGTGGCAGACGCGCGTGTGCAGAAGATCGCTGGACCGGATCCTCGATCATCTCAGGAAAATCCACCTTGGTGCTCAGATCGGGAGTCCTTGCATACGAACGGAAATGCGTGGCAGGTACGTCTGTGGATGCAAGGCGAAGTGAACAGGAGAGCGCGACTCCCGAAACCGTGCCGTCCGAGCTGGAATTTGTGGCGCATGGTTGTCGAAGGGTCAGGGTGCCCATCGCAGTGTCGAGGACGATGTCGTCGTCGGGGATCTCGTTGAGACGCGCGAAGCCGGCTCCGCTGCGACAGCCACTGGCTCGCCACTTCCCATCCCATGCAGCGGCGAAGCTTGCCCCCGCGAACCATCCCTCACGACATGTGCCCGGCAATTGGGCTAGGTCTGGGACGTCCGAGAGTATCCGAGTGATGTCGATCTGTTTCGTGCCGCTCACGCGCCAAGCATACAAGGTCGATCTGCCGGTGACCGCGGCGAAGCCGTGAACCGCGGCGTCCGGGGCCTGAAGTCCTGGCGCCGTTCGAGGTGCGCCGCGTCGAGCCGGTCAGGTTGCGAAGGCGACGTTCGCGGTGACCGGCTCGCGCGTCGTGGTGAAGGCAGTCACCGGGGCGGCGGCGTCGGCGCGGCCGAGCGCGAGGCCGAGCAGGATCACGTCGGTGTCGGGGATCGGTAGCCGGGCGCGGAGCGGCCGGGGGTAGCTCGCGAGCGATGCCA
>JBGQCL010000510.1:0-8299 GCA_041495365.1 Kofleriaceae bacterium
AGGTGGAATGGGATCAGAGCCTGCGCCGCGGCCGGCGAGTAGCGGAACTCGTAGACGGCCCGCCAGTAGGGGTGGGCCGGGTCCGCGTCGTAGAAACACCGGGCGTCGACCGGCGTCCCGCCGACCCGGGTGAACGTGGCCCAGACGAGCATGGCCACACCGCCGGCGAGACCATAGAGGGCGATCAGCGCCCGGTTCGCCCAGGCTCCAACGGGCCAGCCGAGGCGGTCCTGGCGTGCCCCGGGGCGCGCCAGGACCGTGGCCAAGCGCCGGCCAGTCCTGCGAGGTGATCGAAGATCCGGATCAGGCCGCGGTGGCCGGCGTCGGTGACGCCAGGGTCTCGATCAGGCCGTAGCTGCCGTCGTCTCGCTTGTAGACCACCGCGACGCGCCCGTCGGTGTCGCGACAGAACACCAGAAACGGCTCATGCATCAGGTTCAGCTGCACGATCGCGCTCTCGACCGACAGCGGCTGAGCGTGAAACTTCTCGGTCTTGACGACCTTGAACTCGGGGGGTGGGCTGCCGTCGTGGTGCTCCTGGGGCGCACCATTGGTCTGGCCGTCGGCGCCGCCGCCGAACGCCTCGGACACGATCGAGTGCGACCACGGCTGCGCGACGACGTGGTGCGGCCGGGCGCGCATGCCCTCGAGCTTGCCCTTGTACTTGCGGACCTGGCGCTCGATCTTGGCGATGCACAGGTCGATCGAGCTGTACATGTTCTCGGTGATCTCGTGACCGGCAACGGACAGCCCGTTGTGAAGGTGGAAGGTGACGTCGATGCGATGGTTGTGACGCTCGGTACTGAGCACGACGTGGCAGGAGATCGGATCGGGCAGGTACTTGCGAACTCGCTCCATTCGCTCCCGTGCGTAGGACTTCAGAGCCTCGGTCGGTTCCATGTGGCGGAACGTCACCGCGAATTGCATCGAGCCCTCCCAGATGGTGTAAGCCCATCATACCGCCGCCCACACGGTGCGATCACCCGATCGTCCTCGAGATTTCGCGCGGGGGGCCGCGATTCTACTGCATCCGCCGCCTCGGTTGGCGCGGCGAGATGAGGCAGGCCCAGCCACCGCGCGGGTCGGTCACGGTAGGTGACGCTCCCCGGGGGTTCGCGCGACCCAGGCGCTCGCTCCGGGGCGGCACAACCGACAGCGCGCCGCGGCGCCCGCTGGCCGGACCGCGGCGTGCCCTGACGCCCACCGCGCTACACAGGGCCGCGCTGACCTTCGGTCAGCGTCTCTGTTCCGCCTCGATCGAAAGGAGGGCCTCCCGCCCCCTCTGGGGATGGACCGGCGAAGCCAGCCCATTCACCCGAGAGGGGCGTTCCCCGAAACCCGGTTGCCATCGGCGCTCTGCAACTCTCTCGGGCACTTGAGCCACCGTCTCTCGCCGAGGTCCGCCTGGTCCTGCTGGATCCCGTGGCGTGTGGTGAAATTTTTGGCGAAGCCTCCGAGCCTCGGAGCGACGCTCTACGAATTCCCGTGAGGGCGCCATCGTTGGTTCCGACTGTAGCGCCATCAGCGCCATCAGCGGGCGCCCCCGAGCACGCCGTCGGCCCGAGCGCCATCTTCGTGGGGCCCCGAGCACGCCGTGGGCCCGAGCGTGCCCGGCCAGCCCGCGCCCACCCGGCCAGCCCGCGCGCCGACATGCCCCGCGTTCGCCGACCGGCCCCCAGTGCGCCGACCGGCTCCAGTGGCGGACGGCTCGACGATGAAACGATCGGGGTATGGCAGCGGCGGGTCGCCCGCCAGCGCGGCATCCGCGCACCGCGGACCGGAGCGATCACGTTCATGCAGTGGTGCAGCACAGCACGAGAAGCCGAACAAGCCCAAGCGGGGCGGACGCAATGGGCGGTCAGGTGGGCGCGCCGCGCCGAGGACATCGAGTGCCACTACCCGGATCTGCCACGGAGCACGCCACTGCCGAGTCGTCATCCCGATGGCCGCTACTCGGTGCGCGGCGCCGCCGAGCACCTCGGCGTTTCGGTCGCCCAGGTCCGGGGCTGGATCCGGCGAGGGCTCGTCGAGACCAAGCAAGAGGACTTCGAGCATTACCCGAAGAGCTTGTGCAGTTTCCAAAGTGGTTAGAAGATTACACAAAGATCATTAATGAATATGGTGTTTTCAGAAGTCGACCAAGCAGCGGGGTGGGCTGGCAGGCGATAGTGGGGAGGACCGATGGAACCATCGTGTAAGCTGCGTTACGGCACACGGCACCGGATCGGAGTCTGGACGCAGGTATACAACCCGACCTGCAGGCCGGCGCGGAATCGTTGCTACGCGGGGTGTTCGGCCCCGCCAGCAAGGCGCGTGCGAAACTCCGCGCGCTGGTGCCCGCGTGCCGCGGCGAGCCACCGCCCGCCGCCGCGACGCCGAGCGGCTCGACGCGTGCGCGCCGGGTCCCGTGGGCCGAGCTGTTGCGCCGGGTGTTCGCCACCGACGTGCTGTCGTGCTCGTGCGGCGGCCGGCGCAGCGTGTTCACCGTCGTCGTGGACTCCGCCATGGCGCGCGCGGTGCTCGCGGCGCTCCCGTGCACCCCGGCGAGCCTCGCGCCTGTGCGGGACCCACCGCAGGCCGAGCTCTGGTTCGACGCGTAGTAGCCCGCACCACCGCCGACGCGCTCGGCAGGGACGGGTCTGCGCTGACCTCGACCCAACGTACGCCCGCTGACACGGCCGGCATCCGGTGGCGCTCGCCGGCTCGCCGGTTCCACCTCGGGGCACCTCGGGGCATCCCCGGGGGAGCGCCTGAACCCGCCTTGTTTGTCCTGGCCGGATTCAGGGTTCGGCCCGAGCGGAGCTTCGTGGCAAGATGTGACATGGTCGTCTCGTACGCGCCCCTGTTCACCGCCAAGGAGTACCTGGCGCTGGAGTCCGTCGCGGAGACCAAGCACGAGTTCTGCGGTGGGCGGATCCTCTCGATGGCCGGTGCCGAGCCCGAGCACAACCTGATCGCCGGCAACGTCCAGACCGAGCTCAAGAACGCGCTCGACGACCGTCCGTGTTGGACGTTGGGAAGCGATCAGCGTATTCGCGTCGACGCCGTGGGCGAGTACTTTTATCCCGACACGTCGGCAACCTGTCTCGAGCCGGAGTTTGTCGAGCCCAAGCCGCGATCGCTCGCGAACCCGCAGGTCATCGTCGAGGTGCTATCCCGCACGACGGAGCGCTACGATCGCGGTGACAAGTGGTCCGCGTACCGGACGATCCCGTCGCTCACCGACTACGTCATGGTGTCCAGCTGGCGCCGCGAGATCGAGCACTACCAACGTGCTGCGGACGGCAGTTGGACATCACGCACGATCGCGCAGGTCGGGCGCTGTACGCTGAGCAACGGCGTCGTACTCGACCTGGCACGGGTGTATCGGCTCGTCCCGAACCTCGAGTAGCTATCCTTGTGATCCGCATCATCGGATCTCCCGGATCTCCCCGACCGGGGTTTCTTGAACCTCCTCCTCGCGGCGCCGCTCCGCCACCTCGCGGAGCTGCTCCTCGTTTTCGGCGCGCTGCTGGGCGCTGTCGTACATCCCCTGGAGGCGCGCGATGAGATCCTCGCTTTCGGGCAGCGGTGCCATCCCCGCATAGAACCGCAGCCGGTCCTCCTCGACCTGAACGTCGAGGCCCAGCACGCGCGACTCGTACAAGCCATGGTTCGGCATCGCGATCTCGGCGTCGGTGGCCTCCCCGGGGAGCGCCGCCACCACCTCGGCGCGCTCGGCGGGCGAGAGCGCCTCCCACTCTTCGACGCTCGGCGCCATCGGAAACCCGGCAGGGCTGGTTCGCAACGCAAGCATGCAAGCAACAGCCTGGCCGCCCCGGGGGCGGGGGTCAAGATCGCCCGTTCCCGCAGCACGCCCTACGCTCGCGGACCGTACCCTCGAAGCGCCCGTCAGCCGCGGTGACCGCCCCGCGCTCCCCCGAGCTACGGCTCGGCCCTGGAACGTGGCGCTCAGCTCAGAACACCTGCTTGCGCTTGCTCGACGACAGGATGCCGAGCTGCTCGCGGTACTTCGCGACGGTCCGCCGGGCGATGTCGATGCCGGTCTTCTTCAGCAGCTCCACGATCTTCTGATCGCTGTGCGGGCGCTTGACGTCCTCGCCACCGACCAGCTCCTTGATCTTCGACTTCACCGCCTGCGACGCGAGGTCGTCGCCGTTGGTCCGCGAGATGCCGCTGTTGAAGAAGAACTTGAGCTCGAAGATGCCCTGGGGCGTGTGGACGTACTTCGAGGTCGTCACGCGCGACACCGTCGACTCGTGCATGCCGATGTCCTCGGCGACGTCGCGCAGGATCAGCGGCTTGAGGTGGGAAATGCCCTTGTCGAAGAACTCGCGCTGGAACTTCAGGATCGACTCGGCGACCTTGATGATCGTGCGCTGGCGCTGCTGGATCGAGCGGATCAGCCACTGCGCCGAGCGCAGCTTGTCCTGGACGTAGTCCTTGGACGCCGCCGAGTTGCCCATCGCGTTCTTGTAGAACCCGCTGATCTTCAGCTTGGGCAGACCGTCGTCGTTGGGCACCACGAAGTACTTGTCGCCGACCTTGTGGATGTACACGTCGGGCGTGACGTAGTGCGGATCGTCCGACGAGTACTGCCGCCCGGGCCGCGGATCGAACTCCATGATCACCTTGGCAGCCTCGTAGATCTCCTCGAGCGGCTGCTTCAGGTCGCGGGCGATCGCGGCGTAGTTCTTCTTCTCGAGGTTGCCGAGGTGGCTCTTGATGATCTTGACGACGAGGTCGTCGTCCTGGCCGGCGGCGACGGCCTGGATCAGCATGCACTCGGCGAGCGACCGCGCGCCGACCCCCATCGGGTCGAAGGTCTGGATGTTCTCCAGCACCTGCTCGCACAGCATCGGATCGACCCCGAGGTCGGCGGCGATCTCGTCGAGCGGCGGGTCCTTGATGTAACCGTCGGCGTCGATGTTGCCGAGGATCGTCATCCCGATCTCGAGCTGGTCGGGCGGCAGGTTGGTCATCTTGAGCTGCCACGCCAGGTGGTCGTACAGGCTCGGCGGCCGGGTCAGCGTGGCTTCGAGCGACGGCAGCTCCTCGCCGTCGCCGCGGAACGCCGGCATGGCGGGGGCCATCGAGTAGTTGTCGAGGTAGTTCTCCCAGTCGATCTCGTTGACCGCGGTCGCGTCGCCCTTGATCTCGGTCTGGGCGATGCCGTCCACCACCGAGCCCTCCAGCGGCGTCTCGGTGGCACCCGCCCCCTCCAGCTGGTGGAGTTGCTGGTCCTCGCTCCCCAGCTCGTCCCGCTCGCGGGACCTCTCCTGGTCGAGGTCCATCTCGTCATCGAGGATGGGGTTCTCGAGCATCTCCTCGTGCACGAGGTCGGCCAGCTCCATGCGCGAGAGCTGCAGGAGCCGGATCGCCTGTTGCAGCTGCGGCGTCATCACCAGCTGCTGCGACAGCTTCAGTTCCTGGCGCATTTCCATGGCCATAGAGACTCCTTATGTCTTTCGCTCGGTTAGCAAACTTACAAGACTTGGTTCGCTGCTGGTACGAGGCTTGAAAAGAGCCTACGTCGCAAGCGTCCACTTGTAAAGGTCTAATGGCCCGGGTCTTGCTAAAGGCTAACGAATACACCACGGGGCAGCGGCCCAGGGGGTCGCCCTTCCCTGTGTAGGACAAGCCCCGACTGCGGCAAGCCCTGGCAGCACCATCGCGACAGCGCCGGGTCGATCACGGCTGCCGCCCGGTGGCTCCCGGCCGCCGTGCAGGCGCCTCACCTCCTGCGGCCGGCCAGCCAGGCCGCGGTCGGTTACCGGTCATCGCGGTCGTCTATCGCGTCATCTGGCGATCGATCGCGGCCTTGATGAAGCGGGAGAACAGCGGATGGGGCGCGCTCGGCCGCGACTTGAACTCCGGGTGGACCTGGCAGCCGACGAAGTACGGGTGCTGCGGCAGCTCGATCATCTCGACCAGCCGGCCATCGGGCGACAGCCCCGACAGCACCATGCCGTGGCGCTCCAGCGCGTCGCGGTAGTTGTTGTTGATCTCCCAGCGGTGGCGGTGGCGCTCGGCGATCTCGGTGGTGCCGTAGGCCTCGGCGGCGCGCGTGCCGGACTTGAGCACGCACGGGTACGAGCCGAGCCGCATCGTCGCGCCCTTGTCGGTCACGCCGCGCTGGTCGGGCATCAGGTCGACCACCGGGTGCGGCGTGGTCGGATCGATCTCGGTCGAGTTGGCGCGCTCGAGGCCGCACACGTGGCGCGCGAACTCGATGCACGCCATCTGCATGCCGTAGCAGATCCCGAAGTACGGCACCTTGCTCTCGCGCGCGTAGCGGACCGCCGCGATCTTGCCCTCGGTGCCGCGCGCGCCGAACCCCGGCGCGACCAGGATGCCGTCGAACCCGGCGAGCGCGCCGGTGCCCTGCTTCTCGAGCTCCTCGCTGTCGATGTGCTTGATCTCGACCCGGCAGTCGTTGGCGATCCCGCCGTGCAGCAGCGCCTCGTTGAGGCTCTTGTACGACTCGACCAGCTGGACGTACTTGCCGACGAAGCCGACCGTGACCTTGCGCCGGGGCTGGGTGATCCGCTGGACGACCTCTTCCCAGGCCGACAGCCGCGACGCGCGCGACCAGATGTTGAGCAGCGCGGCGAGCTTCTGGTCGAGCCCCTGCTCGCACAGCATGATCGGCAGCCGGTACACCGTGTCGACGTCGATCGACTGGAACACCGCGTCGGACGCGACGCTGCAGAACATCGCCATCTTCCTGATCGAGTCCTCGGGCAGAGGCTGCTCGCAGCGCACCACCAGCACGTCGCACTGCACGCCGATCTCGCGCAGCTTCTGCACCGAGTGCTGGGTCGGCTTGGTCTTGAACTCGCCGGCGGCGCGGATGTACGGCACCAGCGTCAGGTGGACGCTGACCGAGTTCTGCGCGCCGAGCTCGACGCGCAGCTGGCGCACCGCCTCGAGGAACGGCAGCGACTCGATGTCGCCGACCGTGCCGCCGACCTCGACCACCAGGACATCGAGGCCCTCGGCGCAGCGCAGGATGCGCGCCTTGATCTCGTCGGTGATGTGCGGGATGACCTGGACGGTCGAGCCGAGGTACTCGCCGCGGCGCTCCTTGCCGATCACCGACGAGTAGACCTGGCCGGTGGTGATGTTGTTGAGCCGCGACATCTTGGTCGACACGAACCGCTCGTAGTGGCCGAGGTCGAGATCGGTCTCGGCGCCGTCGTCGGTGACGAACACCTCGCCGTGCTGCGTCGGGTTCATCGTGCCCGGGTCGACGTTGATGTACGGGTCCAGCTTCATGTTCGCGACCTTGAGGCCGCGGTTCTCCATGAGCGCGCCGATCGATGCCGACACCATGCCCTTGCCGAGCGACGACACGACCCCGCCGGTGACGAACACGAACTTGGTTTGCTGCGCCATGGCTCCTCGATGGCGCGACAAGCGTGCGCCCGGAGCGTTCTACCGACTGTGCACCGTTCGCGCAATCGCGGACGCGTCGGACGGGCCACGGATCCGGCGATCTGCGAAAATCGACGGTGATCCGACGTCACCGCGGACGATTCGCGGTTGCTCGGCCCGGTCGCGGGCGTATGATCGAAGATCCCACCCCTCGGCGAGGCCCGCCGCAGGCTACGACGCGCGCAGCTGGCGGCGCCAGGCCGAGACCGCCGTCGTGGCAGGGCGGTCGGCCGGCGCGCCGGCCGGCGCTGCGGTGGTCACCGCGTCGAGCGCGGCGGCGATCACCGCCGCGGCGATCTCGGGCTCGCCGGCGGCGGGCGCCAGCTCCCGGGCGTTGCGCGCGATGAAGCCGGTGTCGAAGTCGCCGGCGGCGAACGCCGGGTGGCGCATGCAGCGGCGGTGAAACGCGAGGTTGGTCTCGATCCCGCCGACGCGGTACTCGTCGAGCGCGCGCCGCATCCGGGCCAGCGCGACCGCGCGGTCCTCGCCCCACACCACGAGCTTGGAGATCATCGGGTCGTAGTGCACCGGGATCTCGGCGCCCTCGTAGTAGCCGGCGTCGTTGCGCACGTACGGGCCGTCGGGCACCCGGAGCTGCGTGATCTTGCCCGGCGACGGCAGGAACTTCACCGGGTCCTCGGCATAGACCCGGCACTCCAGCGCGTGGCCACGCCGCCGGGCGTCGAGCTCGTGCTGGGTCAGCGGCAGCGGCCGGCCCTCGGCAACATCGATCTGCCAGCTCACCAGGTCGAGCCCATGGATGAGCTCGGTGACCGGGTGCTCGACCTGTAGCCGGGTGTTCATCTCGAGGAAATAGAACCCGCCGTCGGCGCCTAGCAGAAACTCGCAGGTTCCGGCGCCG
>JBGQCL010000511.1:0-8291 GCA_041495365.1 Kofleriaceae bacterium
CACCGCTGGGCGCGCGGGCTGCCTCGCGCCGACCCGAACGACAACGCCGAGCGCGCGCTGGAGGACGAGCTGTTCGAGCGGCTGTACGCGGGCGAGGCCGAGCCGATCCCGGAGGTCCAGCGGTTCCCGCCGCTGGCCAGCTGGGCGCAGCGCATCCACGACACGATCGCGCAGCTGCCGGCGTTCGAGCGGCTGGCGCAGGAGTGCCGCGGCCGGTCCGACGAGGCGGCGATGGCGGTCGAGGCGCTCATGAACGAGCTGAAGCCGGACGAGGCCGACGACGTGCTTCGCCGGTCCATCCGGGCGGGCTGCGGCAAGGCGGTGGAGGCGGTCGAGCAGCTCCGCGATGCGCTCGACGGGCTCGAGCACGTGGGGTTCGGAACCAGCCCGCCCGGGACACCGGGTACCGGCGAGCCCGCACGGTCGCTCGCGGCGCGGCTCCGCGACGACGCGCGACTCCGGCGGATCGCTCAGCTCGCGGGCCGGTTCCGCCGGATCGCCGGCGGTAAGCGGCGGTCGAGGGTGCGCCATGGCGCCGACGAGATCGTCGACATCGAGCAAGGTGCCGACCTGGGCCGGATCCTACCGCTCGAGCTGGCGCAGCTGGTTCACCCGCGGACGAAGCTCCTGACGCTCAGGAGCCTGGTCGAATCGGCGTGCCTGCAGTACCGGCTCGAGAGCACCGAGACGCTCGGGAAGGGGCCGCTCGTCGTGGCGATAGACAAATCCGGCTCGATGGCCGAGTGCGACAAGGACACCTGGGCCACCGCGGTCGCGCTCGCCCTGCTCGACGTCGCGCAGCACGAGAAGCGGCCATTCGCGCTGCTCTGCTTCGACGGCGCCGTGAAGCATGAGTCGATCGTGGTTCCCGGCGCGGCCCTGCCCGAGGCGGCGCTGTTCATCCCGGCGGACGGTGGCACCGACATCGACAAGGCCGTCCGGCGCGGCCTCGAGATCATCGAACAACGACCGGGCGCGCTGCGCGAGGCCGACATCGTGCTCATCACCGACGGCGGCAGCGACCCGGCGGGCGCCCCGGAGTTGCGCGAGCGCGTGGCCAAGCTCGGGGTGACCGTGCTTGGGGTCGCGATCGACGTCGAGCCGAGCCGGCTCGAGCCCTGGTGCGACGAGGTCATCGCCGTGCACGACATGAGCTGCGTCGGCGAGAGGGCCGCCGACGCGCTCTTCCGTCTTTAGCCGCGACAAACAGGAGGCCGGATGTGGAAGCACATTCTGATGGTCGTCGTCTCCGCCGTGCTCTCGGCGCTGGCGGAGCTGCTGCGGCCCAAGAAGCCGCGCAAGTAGCAGGCGACCGAGTGCGACGCGCCGGTGCGGCGCACTCGCGAGACGAGATCAACCACGAGCCGCGCGCCGATCGCGCGCGGCTCTTTCCCGGGCCTTGGCCCGAGGGGAGTCCTATGAGGCAATCGTTCGTCATCGACCTTCGATCGGGACGTGGGCATGTTGCCACGGTCTTGACGGCGCAGGCCGGCGCCATGACACATCGGCCGGGAGCGTGACCCCATGGGGGACAACGACACGCTGCGCGGAAGACCCTCGGACATGAAGGGTTTCCTCGCGCGGCTGCTCGGATGGAACCGCCATCGCGATGTGGACCAGGCGCTTCGCTCGATCGACGTCGCCGCGGCCCACCGTGCGCACCTGGTGCTCTGCGGCACCGGGGACCTCGTGCCGATCGCGTACGCGCTCCACCGCCGGACGCTCGGCGCGGACCGGCCGTTCGTCGTGTGCGATCCCCGCCGCGGGAACAGGCTCGCCTCGGCGCGCTCGCCGGCAAACTGCGACAGTGGTATCGCAGCGCTCGCGGCAGCGGCCGGAGGATCGCTGTGCGTGCGCCGGGCCCGGCTGCCGGACGACCTCTCGTCGTTGGTGCCACGGCTCCGGGCCGCCGAGGACGTGCAGTACGTCGTGTGCTCGACGCCGGGTGAAGAGGTCAACCCGCTCCTCGTCCTCCCCGCTCCGATCCGGATCCCGCCCATCGAGACTCGCAAGCGGGAGCTGCCGCGGATCGTCGAGGAGTACGCCGCGGACGCCATCGCCGCGCTGGGGGCCAGCGCGGTGAACTTCACCGATCGCGACCGGGCCTGGATCCTCGAGCACGGAACCTCGTCGCTGTCGGAGATCGAGAAGACCACGCTGCGGCTCGTGGCGCTCCGCGCCTCGCCCAACATGAGCAACGCAGCCGCGCGGCTCGGGATGGCCCCGGTGTCGCTGTCGAGGTGGATCGACCGCCGCCTCCGGCTGCGGTGGCTGCTCAGCGCGACCTGAGCGCGGTCGGAAACAAGTCAACCACGCGCCGCGTGCCCACCGCGCGGCGCTTACCCCGGGCATTCCGCCCGAAGGAGATTCCATATGAAGCAGGCATTTACCGTGAGCATTCCGATTCGAGATCGGGATGGCAATGTCGTCGGCCAAAGGACAGTAATCAAATACGAGGGTCTGCTCGCCCGCGCCCATGAAGACGGCCTGCGCTCGATCCACACCGAGCTGGTGCAGATCCCGGCGAAGGCCAACGGCGATGCCGCGATCGTGCGCGCCGTCGTCGTGACCGGTCGGGGGACGTTCGAGGGCATCGGCGACGCCACGCCCGCCAACGTCAACGCGCGCGTGGTCGGGCACCTCTTGCGGGTCGCGGAGACGCGGGCCAAGGCACGGGCGCTGCGGGACGCCGTCAACATCGGGCTCGTGGCGCTCGAGGAACTCGACGAGGTCGACGCCATTGACGCCGTTGACGAGCCGGCAAGGGCCGAGCGCCCGAGGCCGCACGGCCCGGCCAACGGCAACGCGCCCGCCGAGCCGCGCGACGATCTGATGACCCAGGCCCAGCGCCGCTTGCTGTTCCGGATCGCGGCCGAGCGCGGCGTGGCGACCGAGGACATCGCGCGGTGGCTCGAGGACCACGCCGGCCTCAAGGACATCCGGACCTGGTCGAAGGCCGACGCGAGTCGGCTGATCGAGCGTCTCAAAGCCCAGAATGGCCACGGCCAGGCGGTGCCCTCGTGATCAGGCTGTCAGCTAGCAAGATTGCCACCTACCTGCTATGCCCGCGCCGGTACAAGTTTCGCTACGTCGCGCGGGTCCGCGCGACCTGGAAGCCGTCCGCGCTCGCGCTCGGCGGCGCCGTCCACGCCGCGCTCGAGATCTTCCATCGCCAGCGCGTTGCGGGCGCGTCGATGGCGCCGGCCGCGGTCGGCGCGCTGTTCCGGATCGAGTGGGCGTGCGAGCTTGTCGACGAGATCAGGTTCAAGGACGACGAGCACCCCGACGATCTCGCGGCGACCGGCGAGCTGCTGGTCAAGCAGTACGCGGCCACCAACCAGGACCTCGACGTCCGCGCGGCCGAGGTGCCGTTCGAGATGGAGATCGCCCGGGGCATCAGCCTGCGCGGCGTGTTCGACGCGCTGCTCGCGGGTGACCGGGTCCGCGAGCTGAAGACCGCCGCGCGTGCCTACGACCAGGGCAGCCTGTCGCGCCACATCCAGGTCTCCACCTACGCATTTGCGTACCCGAGGCTGTTTGGCCCAGACGCGGTGATCGAGGTGGTCGCGCTGCTCAAGCAGCGGCATCCGCGGATCGCCGTTCACGAGGTGACGCGCACCGCCGAGCAGCAGTCGTGGTTCACCCAGCTCGTGATCGAGGTCGCCGACGCGATCGCGGCGGGGGCCTTCCCGCCGAACCCGAGCTGGGCGTGCACGGGCTGCGAGTTCATGGAGCCGTGCCATGCCACCGGAGGGGCGTCATGAAGCGCCGGCGATCACAGGACATCGTACGGGTGCGCGTGCCCAACGACCAGGCGCCGCTGTTCCACGTTCCTGGCCCGCACGGCGGATGGTTCGCCTCGCTCTTGTACGGGCACGGGTACAGCGTCGACGTCCCGATGCGGGATCTGCGCAAGCTGATCGCGGGCTCGCGCGGCGCAGTGATCATCGCGCGGCGGCTTACCCATGAGGAAGCGGGTGAAATCGAGAGCAGGCGGGTGGACTGCGACGCGGCGGTGCATGCAGGCATCATTGCCAAGGAGAAGGAGCGGTTTCGTAAGCGAAGAGCGCGATGACCGTGCGGTCGCCCGTCAAGCGGCGACCGCACCGGGCGGGCACAGTGCTCGCCTTTTTTTGGGGGCTTGGCTCGCGCATGGCTGCGCTTTGCCGGGTGCTCGGCGACAGCGATGTTGCGAAGTATAGCTCAGCGTGTTCCAGGCGCCGGCATCGCCACGTTCACGACTATTCACTGTGGCAGCGGGCATCGTCGGCGTGCCCTTCGCAGAACTGCGCGCGACAATCGGCACTCTTCGGATCGGCCAGCGTCGACTTGCAGTCGGACGCCAGCTCGAGCTTAAACTCTACTCGCTCGTTACGCCCGTCGACGATCAACGTCTTATCCTTCCAGCCCTGCCCTTTGATCACGATGGTGCGCGGATGGCCCGGTGCGACTTGGATCCCGCCTGGGCCGTCCATGACCTTCTTCCCTGCCTCCCACACCTCGAAGACGCGCGGTGGATCTTGGACCAAGGAGACCCACATAGGCGGCGGATCGCTTGTGTTCGATCCGGTCTCACCGCGGTCGACAGTGGCAGCGGTCGAATTCGATCGTGCCAGCCTCTGCGAGTCATCGCAGGCCGCGCAGGCCGCACCGATCTTTCGGCACTGGTCGCATGTCTCCTTCCAACCGCCCTGGTCGTGCGGCCTCACTGCCAGCGACGCCTCGATCGCCGCGATCGCCTGCGCGTGACAGCCAAGCCCGTCCCACGCGCGACTGGTATCGAAGTTGGCCGCGCCCACGAGCCACTTGTCGCTGGACGTCAGGTTCGATCGCGCCAGACAGATCGCCTCGGCGTGGCGACCGGCCTGCTCGGCCGCGAAGACGAGCGCGTGGAGCTTCTTGCCGGTTTGGCCGTTGGTCGAAAACCGATCGCAGGCAAGCGCGGCGATCGTGCATGGCGATTCGGGGGCCGTTGCGACCGCTGTGGCGATCTGCGGCTCGCTCGCCGGCACCGCGACCGAATACTGCGCCGTCGCCAGCTCCCACGGCGCGGGGCCTACCATCGCCTCGCCCGGCACGAACAACGCGAAGACACGGAACAGCGTAGGCTTCGATCCCCGCCATCGCGCGTACGCGACGACGATCCTGTAGCCAGCTCCTTCGATCGCGTGGACGTTGCCGACGAACTCGAGCTTCACGTTCTTCCAGCCGGCGAGCATCTTGCGGGACTCGTCGGCGCCGAGCGCGAATTCCTTCACGCCGCTTCCGATCAACGTCGTTGCGTCGTCGTTCCGCACGTGGTGAGCCAGCTCAAGGAGCGACGCGAGCCAGGTGTCAGGCTCTCGCGCCGGCGGCGCGCCAGACACGATGGCTGGCGCTGGCTCGCCGATCCCGGTGCTACCCGCCGGCGGCGGAACCGAGAAGCTCGCGGCGACCACGCGCAGGCCAGTGGCGTCCTGGGCGATGATCTCGGTGACCCGGACCGACACGACGGTCTGCCTGTCGGCGAGCGTGATCTTCCACTGCGCCGTCGCCCACGCGAAGTCGGGGAGCAATCCGACGAGGACGTCGGACGACTCGCCGTGATCGGGCGCGCCGCGCGGCCCCCACGCCTCGCGCGCAGCGCCGACGATCTGCTCGCGGCCGGCGTACAGGACCAGCGAGTGCGGGAAGAACGCGATCGCGTCGATCGCGAACGAATCTCCGAACGCCGCCGCGGCCCCGGTGAGCGAGCGCGCCTGGGCCTTCACGAGATCGCTGACCGCGTCGATCGTGAGCGCGCGAGGTCGACCGACGCCGCTTGGTGGTGCCGCCAAGCCCGGAGTCGCCAACGGACCGGAGGTGCGCGCGACCGACTTCGGATCGATCCTGAGCGCTGTCGGCACGGCGCCCATCGACGGGATCTCCATGCTCGGGCACGCCGCGCGAGCCCGGGCATTCAGATCGATCGCCCGCTGCGCGTTGAGCAGGTGGCTGGTCCACAGCGTCTGGCATCGCGTGGATAGCCGTGTCGGAGGCGCGAGCGTGCCATTCGCACCCTCGATTGCGCAGCCAGCCTTGGCCAGCGCGCCCGCGCTGTCGCCAGCCATCGAGAGTGCACGCTGGTACTCGTCGAGGATCGAGTCGCAACGGGCATCGACCGGCGCGGCTCTCTCCACCGCCGTCGAATCGGTGCGCGCATCGTATGGGCGCGACGAGACCGCGACGCCACCCACGATGGCGATCAACACGACCGCCCCGACCACGGCGCGCGCCGACACGAGTTGCGCGGCCTCGGGCGCGGCCTCAGCCGGCGTCAGCGGCCATGGCGACCATCCGGCCGAGGCCGCGAGCTGGGCGATCGCGGCCTTCGCGGCGCGCATGGCGTCGTGCACGGCGCCGAATGCCTCGAACGGGGCGTTCTGCTGCCGAAGGGCGCGGTACTGCGCCGACGCAGCTCGGAGGCGCGACCGAGCGGCCTGCAGAGCCGGACCGAGCACGCTCCCGCGAAGCTGAGCCGCCACGTACTGTGCCTGCTGCAGCTCGGTCTGCGCGTTCGCGATGAGGTCGGACGGAGACGCGGCGGCCTGAAGCGTCGAGACGTACTGCTGCTTCGCGGACACGCTCACGTCGACCTGGGCGACCTCGGCGAGCACGGCGCGATCGTGGGCGGCGATCGCGCCGTTCGCGGCGAGCTGCGGGTCTCGAGCCCGCGCGAGCGCGCGTGGCGCGAGCAAGACGCGGCCGATGCCGAGCAGCTCGCATGCCCCCGCGAGCGCGCACGCGACGATCCCGAAGGAGATGCCGTCGGGCAGGCTTCCGCCCGCGCAGGCGATGCCTAGGGTCGCGACGAGGATCGCGACGAAGACCACCGCTCGCCCGAGCGGCGTGTACCGCGGGTAGAGCGCGTCCTCGACCACGGGATCGAACCCGCGCAGCTCCGCCGCGACGACTCGCGGCGCGAGTGACCACACGATCAGGAGCAGGACGACGAACGCGATGGACAGCGCAAGGCCCACGATGGCGCGCAGATCGAGCGAGGCAAGCGCCGCCCTCCAGTCGCCGCCCGCGGTGGCTGTCGACGCCGCGACCTCGGGCTTGGTCAGCGCCTGGAGCCTGTCCATTGTCTGCGCGGCGCCCGCGTGCAGCATGCGGCACTCGCCGGGATCCGGCGCCGCGCCGCAGCGCAAGATGGCGTCTGCCTCCGCGCGCGCTCTCTTCATTGCGTCCTGTTGGACAAGCGCCGATGCCTCACTCGGCGATACCATCTCGCCGAAGCGCACCCATCCGAAGTTGTTCACCATCATCATCAGCCGCTGATCGTCACGCATCGTGTCGAGGCGCGCGCGCCAGTTTCCCGCCGTGCGCTGCGCGTTCACAAGGGTCTCCGCCGACGGCGCGCTTCGCAGTGTCACAACACCGGCGACGGCCAGCACGGCCGCGATGCCCAACATGCTCGTTATGATCCCGAACCACCGCCGCCGCGCGGCGAGCGTGGACGAGCGCCGGCCGCGAAGCCTGTCCAGCGCTCGCTGCGGCGGCGTGTCACGGCGCCGCGCGCGCCAGACGAGAGCCGATCCGACGAGGACGAGCGCCACCGCGGTCCAGAACATCATCGGAAATGCGACGAAGGCCCAGGACTGCTCCCGCATTCCCCCGTTCGACAAGCCGAGCGCGTGCGAGATGAACCTCCAGCGCAGCAAACCGTGTGACTCGACGGCCAGCCGGGCGAGCCCATCCACCGCGTACCAGGTTCGATCCACGGCCAGCACGTAGACCCATAGCGAGCCGAACAGCAGCCCGATGCCCGCGAGCCGCATCCTTCCGGCTGTCACGTCGACCTCGCCAGTGGCTCGATCACGCCTCCGCAGCAAGGCAACGAACGCATCACGTCCTCCGATAGCGCCACCATGATCCCAAGGGTACGCACAAGCGTCGAAGCGCCTCAAGAGGCGTACGCCTTGTAAGGCGTAACGGTACCGAACCCCGCCCACCTAGGGTCGGGGATGTGGCCCAGCGTCGTGTCACAGGGAGCGAGCATCGGCTTCGACGCCGAATCGCGACCAACGTGCGGCGCCTTCGCAAGGAGCAGGAACTTTCCGTGATTACCGCAGCGGAGTCGGTCGGGGTTCACTGGCGGCTCTGGCAGAAGATCGAGGCCGGTGACGCGAACATCACGCTATGGACGCTGGTTCGGGTGGCGGACGCGCTGGATGTGGATCCGAGGGAACTGCTCGCCTGACCCGCCAGCCTAACGGTGCACGGCGCCGCGCCGCCGGCCGGCCCTGGGGAGACGAGCCCGGGCCGTGCAC
>JBGQCL010000512.1:0-8286 GCA_041495365.1 Kofleriaceae bacterium
CCACGCCGGCGGCGGCAACCGCCGGCGTGGCGCCGCTGCACGGCCTGCCCCGGCGCGCTATGGTCGGGCGTGCTCCCGGCGATCGCCCGCACCGTACTCAGCAGCTCCGTGCTCGCCGGGATCCACTTCTACCTGTGGCTGCGACTGGTGCGTCCGGCGCGGCTGTCCCGGTACGGGCGGCTCGCCGCGACGCTCGGCGTGGTCGCACTGTTCCTGTCGGTACCGGTCACGGTGGCGAGCCGGCTGGCGGTTCCTGCGCTGTCGGCGACGCTGGGCTGGATCTCCCTGCCGTGGATGGCGCTCGGCGGGCTGACCTTCCTCACGCTGATCGGGATCGACGCGATGCGGCTGGCCGGACGGCTGGTCCTGGCCCGGCGCACCCGGGCGCCGGTCGGGCCGGTCACGGCGCTGTCGCGCCGGCAGTTCCTCACCCGGGTCACCGGCGGCACGGCGCTCGCGATCGGCAGCGGCAGCGTCGCCCGCGGCATGGCCGAGGCGCGCGGCGACCACGAGGTCGTCGACGTCGAGATCGCGCTCGACCGGCTGCCGCGCGCGCTCGACGGCTTCACCATCGTCCAGCTCTCGGATCTCCACGCCGGCATGACGATCGATCGCGGGTTCGTCGAGCGCGTCGTCGATCGCGCCAACCGGCTCGCGCCCGATCTGATCGCGCTGACCGGCGACCTGGTGGACGGCCGGGTCGAGGAGCTGCGCCCGTCGGTGGAGCCGCTCGGCCGGCTGCGCGCGCGCCACGGCGTGTTCGCGGTGACCGGCAACCACGAGTACTACGCGGGCGCCGACGCCTGGATCGCCGAGCTGACCCGGCTCGGCGCGCGCTACCTGCGCAACCAGCGGGTCGCGATCGGCGACGGCGCGGCGAGCTTCGACCTCGCGGGGGTCGACGACTACTCCGCGGCGGGCTGGCCCGGCCACGGCGAGGACCTGCCCGCCGCGCTCGCCGGTCGCGATCCGGCGCGCCCGCTCGTGCTGCTCGCCCACCAGCCCCGCCAGGTCCACGGCGCGGCGCGGCACGGCGTCGACCTCCAGCTCTCGGGCCACACCCACGGCGGCCAGATCTGGCCCTGGCACTACATCGTGCGGATGCAGCAGGGCGGCCTGCTGGCCGGCCGCTACCAGATCGCCGGCACGCAGCTGTACGTGTCGCGGGGTTGCGGCTACTGGGGCCCGCCGGTCCGGCTGCTCGCCCCGCTGGAGATCACGCGGGTGATCCTGCGCACCGCCTGAGCCGCATGGCGCGCAGGGCGCGGGCCCGTCCGGGCGGCCGCGCACACCGGCCCGGCGCCACCTGCCGTAGTACAACGCGGGCCATGCGCTCGTTCGCCATCGGACTGCTGCTGTTCCCGGGCCTGATCTCCGCGGCCGAGGCCGCGCCCAAGCTGACGCTCGACCAGGTGACCGAGCGGGCGCTGGCGAATCCGCGCGTGCAGGCCGCCGACAGCGACACCGCGGGGGCGCAGGCCCGGGTCGACGAGGCCGACGCGGCTCGCCTGCCGCGCGCCAAGGCGATCGCGTTCGGCACGATCAGCCCCGCGATCCACTGCGCGGATCCGTCGTGCACGGTGACCGAGCCCACCACGTTTGCGTTCCGGTTCTCTGGGCTCTATGGCAGCGCGCAGCTCGACATCACCCAGCCGCTGTACACGTTCGGCAAGATCGCGCACGCCCGCAGCGCCGCGCGCGCCGGGCTCGACGCGCAACGCGCGCTGGCCGACGAGGCCGCCGGTGACCTCGCGGTCGACGCCGCGCGCGCGTACTGGGGGCTCAAGGCCGCGCGCGAGCTCGGCGCGATGCTCGACGACGGCATCGACGAGATCGACAAGGCGCTGCAGGATCTCGGCGAGCGCGGCGGCAAGGCCAAGCCCGGGGTCTCGGTCCAGGACCGCCAGCGGGTCGCGGTGCTGCTCGCCGAGGCCAAGGTCCAGCGCGCCGAGGCGGCGCAGTCCGAGGCCGAGGCGCTCGCCGGGCTGCGCGCGCTGACCGGCCTGCCCGACGCCGACCTCGACGACGCCCAGCTCGCGCCGATCGACCGCGCCCTGCCCGGCCGCGCGTCCGGCGAGCACCGGCCGCAGGCGGTCGCCGCGCGGGACGGGGCGGTCGCCGCCGACGAGCTCGCCGACATGGCGCTCAGCCAGTACTACCCCGACCTCGCGATCATCGCGTCCGGCGTGGCCTCGGCCGCGCATGGCGTGGACACCCCGCAGAGCGCCTTCTTCAACAACCCCTACAACCGCTACGGCGTCGGCGCCGTGCTCGGACTGCAATGGACGATCGAGCCGTGGACCACGGCCGCGCGGGTCGCGAAGGCCCGCGCCGATGCCCGCAAGGCCCACGTCCAGTCCGACCTCGCCGCGATCGGCGCCCGGCTCGACGCCGACACCGCGCTGGCCGACGCGACCGCCGCCCACGACAAGGTCGCCGCCGCCGGCCAGGGCGAGCAGGCCGCGCGGACCTGGCTGGCGTCGGTGCTGCAGGCCGAGGCGATCGGCACCGCCGAGTCCCGCGAGCTGGCGGACGCCTACGTCGCCTGGTTCCAGATGCGCGCACGCTGGGCGCAAGCGGTCTTCCAATGGAACGTCGCCGTGGTACGCCTCGATCGCGCGGCGGGTGAATTCCACGCCGGCGGTCGCCGTCCCTAACCAGAACCAGAGCCGCACGGCTCGGGAGTTTCAGGAGCCCACATGCGTGCCCGATCCCTCGTCCTCCTCGCGGTCTGGGTCGCCTTCGGGTCTGTCGGGTCCCCTGGGGCCGCGGCCCAGCCCAGGGCCCCGGCGCCGGCCGCGTCCGGTCAGGCCACCCAGGCCGCGCCGGCCGCGAAGACCGGCCCCGGCACACAGGCGGTGCGGGCCGCCAACGACACGATCGCCGGCCTGCTCAAGCAGAAGGCCGCGCCGGGCTCCAGGGAGGAGAAGGACCTCGCCGCCAGGGTCACCACGTCGGTGCGCAGCTTCCTCGACATCGATCAGCTCGGCAAGCGCGCGATGGTCGACAACTGGGGCAAGCTGTCCAGGGCCCAGCAGGACCAGTTCCTCGCCCTGCTCCGCGCGCTGATCGAGGACAACTACGTGCGCGGCCTGCGCGCCAACCTCGACTACCAGGTCGACCACACCGGCGAGTCGGCCGACGCCGACGGCAACGTCGTGGTCACCACCAAGATCAACACCAGGCGCCGGGGTCGGCCGTACACGATCGAGGTCGACTACGTGCTGGTCAAGGACGGCGAAAAGCTGCGCGCCTGGGACGTCAAGACCGACGGCGTCGGGCTGGTCGAGAACTACCGCACGATGTTCGACAAGATCATCGCCAAGGACGGGTTCGACGGCCTGATCGCGAAGATGAAGAAGAAGCAGGCCGCCAGCGGCTCCTGACCGGCGCGCGTTGTAGGCTGCGAGCCATGGCGCAGATGGCTTCGCACCGCGAGCTCGCCGAGGTGTGGCTCGCCGAGGATCCCGACCCCCGGACCGCCGCCGAGCTGCGTGCGCTGCTGTCGCGGTGCGACGCCGGGGACGCCGCGGCGCACAAGGACCTCGCCGAGCGGTTCACCGGCGCGCTCGAGTTCGGCACCGCGGGGCTGCGCGGCCTGCTCGGCGCCGGCCCGCAGCGGATGAACCGCCTGCTGGTCCGCAAGGTCAGCGCCGGGCTCGCCGCCTACCTGCTCGCCACCGTCCCCGAGGCTCGCCGGCGCGGCGTGGTGATCGGGCACGACGCGCGCCACCTGTCGCGCGAGCTGTCCGAGGACACCGCCCGCGTGCTCGGCGGCGCCGGCATCCCGAGCTACCTCGCGCACCGGCCGTGGCCGACGCCGATGACCGCGTGGGCGGTGACGGCACGGCAGGCGTGCGCCGGTGTCATGGTCACCGCGTCGCACAACCCCGCGGCGTACAACGGCTACAAGGTGTACTGGGGCAACGGCGCACAGATCGTCCCCCCGCACGACGTCGGGATCGCCTCCGAGATCGCCCGGATCGGCGCGGTCTCGGGCATCGCGATGCCCGCGCTCGACGAGCTGCGCGCCGCCGGCACGGTGGTCGACCTGACCGAGGCGCTGCACGACGACTACCTCGCCCAGGTCGTGGCGCTGCGCGCCAGCCCCGGCGTCGACGGCCGCGACCTGGTGATCGCCTACACGCCGCTGCACGGCGTCGGCGCGCGCTCGGTCGAGCCCGCGCTCGAGCGCGCCGGGTTCCCGGAGGTGCACACCGAGCCGTCGCAGCGCGAGCCCGATCCGGACTTTCCGACCGTCGCGTTCCCCAACCCCGAGGAGAAGGGCGCGATGGACCGCGTGCTCGCGCTCGCCACCCGGGTGGCGGCCGACCTGGTGCTCGCCAACGACCCCGACGCCGACCGGCTGTGCGTCGCGGTCCCCGACGGCGCCGGCTACCGCGTGCTGAGCGGCGACCAGACCGGCGCGGTGCTCGCCGACTACCTGCTGGAGGTCGGCCCGCGCGACCGCCGCATGGTCGCGACCACGATCGTCTCGTCGCAGCTGCTCGGCTTCCTCGCCGGCCAGGCCGGCGCCGATTACCGCGAGACCCTGACCGGGTTCAAGTGGATCGCCAACGCGGCGATCGACTACGAGCGCGCGCACGGCGGCCGGTTCGTGATGGGCTACGAGGAGGCGATCGGGTTCTCGGTCGGTCCGCTGGTCCGCGACAAGGACGGCGTGTCGGCGGCGGTGGTGTTCGCCGAGCTCGCGGCGTGGAACCGGGCGCGCGGCCGCTCGGTGCTCGACCACCTCGACGACGTCTACCGCCGGGTCGGCCTGTTCGTCACCGAGCAGGTCTCGCTGACCCGGCCCGGCAGCGACGGCCTGGCCCAGATCCGGGACGCCATGACCCGGTTCCGCGCCGCGCCGCCCGCCGCGCTCGCCGGCCAGGCGGTCGAGACCGTCGTCGATCTGGCGCGCGGCACGGGCGGCCTGCCGCCGTCCGACGTGCTGGTGTTCAAGCTCGCCGGCGGCCGCCGCGTGATCATGCGGCCGAGCGGCACCGAGCCCAAGCTCAAGAACTACTACGAGGTCCGCATCGAGGTCGGGCCCGGCGAGCGGCTCGCCGACGCCCGCGCGCGCGGCCAGGCCGAGCTTGCCGCGCTGCGCGACGCCCACCAGCAGCTGCTGGCCTGAACCGGCCGACCGCCTGAACGCCATGCAGGCTCCCCGGCCGCCCGCGGCCGAGGTAGGCTCGCGTCGCCGCGCGCCGTCGCGGCCTTCCTGGAGCTGCCATGACCAAGGTCGCCATCGTCACCGGAGCCTCGTCGGGTATCGGCGCGGCCAGCGCCGTCGAGCTCGCCCGGAGCGGCTGGTCGGTCGTCATCAACTACTCGCGCAGCGAGGACAACGCCAAGGCCGTCGCCGAGCGCTGCGCCAGCGCCCTGGTGGTCCGCGCCGACGTCTCCGACGACGCGCCGTGCCGCGCGCTGGCCCAGGCCGCGCTCGACAAGTGGGGTCGGATCGACGCGCTGGTCAACAACGCAGGCACGACCAAGTTCGTCGATCACAAGAACCTCGAGGGCCTGACCGCCGAGGACTTCGTCGCGATCTACCGCACCAACGTGGTGGGCGCGTTCCAGATGACCCGGGCCTGCGCGCCCGCGCTGCGCGCCAGCCGCGGCGCGATCGTCAACGTGTCGTCGGTCGCGTCCGAGGTCCCGGTCGGATCGTCGATCGCGTACGGGGCGTCCAAGGCGGCGCTCAACATGATGACGCGCTCGCTCGCCCGCGCGCTCGGCCCCGAGATCCGGGTCAACGCGGTGTGCCCCGGCTACGTCGACACCCCGTGGCACCACAACGCGCACGGCAGCGAGCGCGCCAACCAGATCGCGGCGCACTACGCCTCGATGGTGCCGGCCGGCGACTTCGCGCGGCCCGAGGACGTCGCCGACGCGATCCTCTGGTTGATCGAGGGCGCCCGCCAGGTCACCGGCGAGGCGATCTTCGTCGACGGCGGCCTCCACATCAGCCCACCGCGGTAGCCCGCCGCGGTAGCCCGACGCGGTAGCCCGCCGCGGTGACCCCGGGCGCTAGCTGCCGAGATCGAACCGGCCGAGGACGCCGGCGAAGCCGTACAGGTTGAGCCGCTTGTCCTGGACCGCCGTGAAGTCGTCCGGCATCGCCGCGTTCTCGACCAGGAACATCGACAGGCTGGCCGAGATCACCGGTGCGACCGCGAGCCGCGGCGACACGCGGTAGTCGATGCCGAGCTGGAGCCGCAACAGCTCGATGCCCTGCATCGACGACGCCGGGGCCCCGATCCGGTTGATCCACAGCCCGCGCCAGCCGGCGCCGACGCTGACCCACGGATCGATCGAGCGGGTCTCGCTGGTGTGCCACACCGCCTGGACCCCGGCGGTGGCGCCGTACGCCCGGCTGCCGTCGCCGATCGCGTCGCCGTGGCGGAACCACGCGACCGCGCCGTACACGCCGGCGCTGAACCGCGGGCTGGCCCGGTAGCCGAGCTGCAGCTCCACGGTGCCGCCCGGACCCGCGACGTCCTCGATGTTGCCGATCATCCCGGCGCCGCCGGCGCCCTGCGTGTAGCCACCGGCGAGCCCGACCTCGAACGGGCCACGGGTCGGCGACACCGGCCGGTCGATCGCGCCGCTGAGATCGAACGCGTCGGGGTTGAGCGACTCGGGGTCCGCGTACGCGTCGCCGGCGGCCGCAATCACGCCCGCGGCGGCGACGGAGATCAGGAGCCTTGCGTTCACGGCACGGGCGCTTTCCTCGGAGCACGCTGCGAGCCGTCCCCGTGCTCCCGCAGGGAGGGCGGTCGCCCGGCACCGCGCGCGAGCGTTGGCGGGATGACGAGCAATCCGCGCGCCAGCGTACACGGCCCACGATATCGCGGACATCGATAGCCACCGGCTGAACAAAAACCGGCACCTGACGGAATTGCTGACAGCGCAGGTCGGGTGGCCGACGCAGCAGGCGTGCGCATCGATCACGACCGCGCGCGCGGACCGCGGCATCCACGTCACGCCGGCGCAATCGCGCGCCAGATCCGCCGCGATCGCGCCGGCACCGTGACGGTGACTGCTACGTGACGACACACCGCGCAAGCGGGTCCCTCCACGGGCGGTATTCCGCGCCCAGAGTCCTGCGCCGGGCCGGTGGAGCGGCGGCACATCGCCTGCAGCCCGGCCCGGCCGGAGGAAGGGAACCCATGCGTACATCCATGTCATTCATCACCGCGCTCTCAGTCGCAGCCTCGGCGCTCGCCCCGGCGCTCGTCTCGACGCTCGCCGGCTGCGTCGTCCACGAGGCCGCGCCCGACGCACCCGACACCGGCACGCTCACGCTACCGCTGACCCAGACCGGGCCGCATGGCGAGCAGTTCCGGCTCACCCATGCGACCTTCGACCTCGCCGGCGGCAGCGGCTTCGCGCAGACCGTGACCAGCGGCGTGGAGAGCGAGATCGTGCTCCCCGTGCCGCCCGGTCCCACGACGATCCAGCTGCGCGACGGCTGGTCGCTCGAGCAGCTCGCCTCGGGCGCGTTCGTGCCGGTCGACGCCCTGCTCGGCAGCGCCAACCCGGCGTTCGTCCGCATGCTGGCCAGCCAGCCGGCGGTGGCCGAGTTCGACTTCCTGGTCCGCAGCGTCGACGGCACGCTGACGATCCGGCTCGGCGTCGTCAACACGCCGCGCGAGCTCGCCGGCCCGATGTTCATCGACCAGGCGACCGGAGGACTGGCCGCGTACGCCGGCAAGAGGCTGGACTTCGCGATCTTCTTCGACCTCGCCGCGCTCGATCGGGCGACGCTCGTCGACGGCAGCAAGCAGCTCACGTACACCGCGGGCCCGGCCGCGCTCGAGCTCTACAACGACGCGCTCGGCACGCTGGCACCGCTGCTCGAGACCGATCAGACCGGAGGGTTCCTGCAGTACACGGTCACCGCGCGGCCCGGCGGTACGATCGAGCTCGCCGGCTCGATGCTTGGACAGACCAGCGTGCTGAGCTTCGGCCCCCACGCGATCGATACCGTCGTTCCGCCGCTCGATGTCGATGGCTTCCCGGCCGATGCATTCTTCCTGGACTTCTCCCTGCCGTTCACGCTCGACGCCACCGCCACCGACGGCGCCGGTGGAACGCTGAGCGGCGTGATCCGCCCGCGGCACCTCTTGCCAGCGCCCTGGTCCGGGCCGAGCGAAGCCCGACGAGGCGCGCCAGAGGCGCGTCTCGGTGGAACCGCGCAGCGAGGAACGGACAGAAGATGATGACCAGGGGGGTGGGCCCTGAACAGGGACACCCCCTGGCGCGGGCCGAGCGAAG
>JBGQCL010000513.1:0-8254 GCA_041495365.1 Kofleriaceae bacterium
CCTGGACGATGCCGAACAGCGCCTGGCCGGCCGGGCGCGGCGCCGCGCGGCAGCGCACCGCCCACGTGGTGGTCCGCGCCAGCGCGACCTCGTGGACGTCGGCCGCCGCGTCGCTCGGCGGGCACTGGTCGAAGCACATCGCGATGTCCGAGCCGATCACGGCCTGGATCTGCATCGCGAGCTCGGGGGTCAACCGGTGCTTGCTGCCGTCGATGTGCGACCGGAACGTGACGCCGTCGTCGTCGATCTCGTTGATCGCGGCGAGCGAGAACACCTGGAAGCCGCCCGAGTCGGTGAGGATCGGACGGTCCCACGCGGCGAACCGGTGCAGCCCGCCCGCGGCCTCGATCACCTCCAGGCCGGGCCGCAGGTACAGGTGATAGGTGTTGCCCAGGATGATCCGGGCGTCGAGCGGCGGCGCGCGCAGCTCGTCGGCGGTCATCGCCTTGACCGTGCCGAGCGTGCCGACCGGCATGAACACGGGCGTCGGGATGTCGCCGCGCGGCGTGTGCAGGACGCCGGCGCGGGCGTGGCCCAGGGTCGCGAGCAGCTCGAACGAGAAGCCTGGAGTGGGAAGATCGAACCGCACGGACGCGCGGTTATACCGGCGTCCGCGGCCGGCGGGAACCGGGTTCCACCGCGGACCGAGCGGGCGCGCCCGGTCGATCTCGGCACGCTCGATCGACTCCTCGCGCGCCGGTAGCTCGGGCCATCACGCCGCGCGGTGCACCAGCGTCGCGTCGCCGTAGCTGAAGAACCGGTAGCGGGCGGCGACGGCGTGGCGGTAGGCGGCGAGCACGCGCTCGGTGCCGGCGAACGCGCAGACCAGCATCAGCAGGGTCGATGCGGGGAGGTGGAAGTTGGTGATCAGGTGCGATACCACGCAGAACCGGTGGCCGGAGCCGGGGTAGATGAACAGGTCCGTGGCCCCGGTGCCGGCGGCGACCGTCGCGGGCGCGGCGGCGGCGGCCTCGAGCGCGCGCAGCGCGGTGGTGCCGAGCGCGACGATCGGGCGGCCGGTCGCGACCAGCGCGGCGGTGGCCGCGGGGATGGAGTAGCGCTCGCGGTGCATGCGGTGGGCGCGGACGTCCGGCTCGCGGACCGGCTCGAACGTGCCCCAGCCGACGTGGAGCGTGAGCGTGGCGACGGCGATGCCGCGCGCGGCGAGCTGCTCGACGATCGCCGGCGTCATGTGGAGCCCGGCGGTGGGGGCGGCGACCGCGCCGGGGCTGCGCGCGAACATCGTCTGGTAGCGCTCGCGGTCGTCGGCGCGGTCCGGGCGGTGGATGTAGCGCGGCAGCGGGACGCGGCCGTGGGCGTCGAGGAACGCCAGGCCGTCGCCGGGCGCGGCGACCGCGACCGTGCCGTCGGACGCGCGCTCGGTGAGCAGCTCGAGCGCCGGGCCGCCGTCGACCTCGACGATCTGGCCGGTGCGCAGCGGGCGGCGGGCGCGGGCCAGGCAGCGCCAGGCGGACGTGCCGGGGGGCGCCGGGATCGCGGGATCGGGCTCGAGGAACAGCAGCTCGATCGCGCCGCCCGAGCGCTTGTGGCCGCGGACCCGCGCCGGGATGACCCGGGTGTCGTTGGCGATCACGACCGCGCCGGCGGGCAGCAGCGCCGCGAGCTCGGAGAACCGGTGATCGGTGACGCTGCCGTCGGGGGCGAGCTGGAGGAGCCGCGAGGCGTCGCGCGACGCGGCGGGCTCCTGGGCGACGAGCTCGGGGGGCAGCTCGAAGTCGTAGTCGGACGGGGCGTACACGAGCATCCGCTTACCACGCGCGTATGCTTGGCGAATGGCTCCCGACACACCCGAGGCGATCCGGCGGGTGGTCGCGTCCCTGGTGGCCGCCGCGTGCGCGCTGGCGGCCGGCGCCGCACACGCCGCGCCGCTCGCGGCGCTCGCCGAGGACGTCGATGGCGACGGGGCGCCGGACGCGATCGAGCTCGGGGCCGACGGCGTGGTCCACATCGCCGGCAAGCCGGGCGGCACGGTCCGGCTCGCGCCGGCGATCGCGCGCGGCGGCCTCGCGGTCAGCCGGTACCGCGGGCAGGTCTACGTGGTCGCCGAGATCGCGGCGGTGGCGAGCGCGGCGGCCGCGGCGCCGGCGCGCGAGGTCGTGATCCTGCACGCCGACGCCGGCGGCTGGCGCGAGCTGCTGCGGGTGCCGGTCGGCGGCGTCGGGCTCGACCACGACTACAGCGTCGAGGTCGATGCGACGGCCGACGGGATCTACCGCTACCAGACCCGGAGCGACATCCGGCGCTGCGACGGCAAGCCGGCGTACCTGTTCGCCGAGAAGTTCGACGGCGCGCGGTTCCGGCGGTCGAGCGCGCTGCCGTCGAACGTGCCCGACACCGCGCCGGTGCTGCCGGCACGGCTCGACGCCGCCCGGCCGGCGCCGCCGCTGGTCTACCAGGCGCGCGCCGCATCGTACGAGGTCGGGGTCGGCGACGCCGGCGGCCTGGTGATCCCGCGCGAGCTCGACGACGGCCGGCTCGACACGGTGTGGCGCGAGGATCTCGCCGCGAGCGCCGGCGAGGGCCAGTTCTTCACGTTCGAGCCCCGCGCGGCCGGCGCGCGCGCGCGGCAGCTGCGGATCGTGCCCGGCAACCCGGCGTCGAGTCAGGCGATGCGCAGCTTCAACCGGCCGCGCCGGCTCGCGATCGTCGCGGCGCACGGCGCCTGGCGGGTCGAGCTGCCCGACGCGGCGAGCGAGCCGCCGGGCGCCGCGTACACCGTGGACCTCCCGGAGCCGGTCGCCGGCTGCGTCACGGTGGTGCTCGAGGCGACCTACGGGCCGCCGCAGGGCACGACCGCGATCGCCGAGCTCGAGCTGTTCGCCGACGGCGAGCGCACCGGCGGGGGCGACGCCCTGCTCGCCCGCATCGTCGCCGAGGGCGCTGCGGGGGCGACCACCGCGGAGGCCGCGCTGGCGCGGCGCGGGGCGGCGGGCGCCGCGGCGATCGACGGCGAGCTCGCGGCGGCGACCGATCCGGCGGTCCGGCGCCGGCTGATCCACGCGCTGACCGGGATCCCGATCCCGCGGCGGTGCCCGCGCTGCGCCGCGCGCTGGCCGCGGGCTGGGTGCGCGATCAGGATCTCCTCGACGTGATCGCCGCGCTCGGCGCGCTCGGCCAGGTCCAGGACCTCCATGATCTCGCCGCCGGAGGGCTCGCCGCCGGAGCGCTCGCCTCGGGCAGCACCGGCGGCGATGCGCTGCCGGTGGCCGCGCGCGGGGCGGCGATCGCGCAGCTGCCGGTGACCGGGCCCGGGCTCGCGCTGCTGATCGATCTCGCCGGTGGGCTCGCCGGTGGGCCCGCCGGCGGGCGCCCCGGGACCGGCGAGCGCGTGCTGCGGCGCGCGGTGATCGAGCGGCTGAGCGGCGCGCCGGTGGCGGCGCTGCTCGCGGCGGTCGCGGCCGAGAGCCGGCCGGCCGCGGTGGGCGACCTGTGGCGCGCCCTGACGCGCGCCGCGCGCGGAGCCCCGGCCGGCCGCGCCCCGGTGCTCGCGGCGATGCTCGCGGCACTGCCGGCCGCGACCGACTACGAGCGCCGCTACCGGCTGGTCGACGGGATCGCCGCGCTCGGCGACGCCGCGGCGCTCGCCGCGCTCGATGCGCTGTTTCGCGGCCTGCCGGCCGCCGCCGAGCGCGCCGCGCTGCTTCGCGGCCTGCCGGCCGCCGCCGAGCGCGCCGCGCTGCGCCAGGTCGCCCTCCGCGCGATCGGGTCGGCGCCGCGGCCCGAGGCGGTGCAGCTCGTCCTCGACAGCGTGCGCGACCGCGACCCCGGCGTGCGGCTCGCGGCGCTGGCCGCGCTCGGCGGCGATCCGGCGGGTGCGTGGACCGCGGGTTCCCCCTCGGCGGCGGTCGACGACGCGATCGACAACGCGATCGCCGACGCCAGTGCCGAGGACCGCTGGCCCGAGGTCCGCCGGCGGGCGGTCACCGCGCTCGGCGCGCGCTGCCGGCGCACGCTCGCCGCCCAGGCGCTCGGCGATGCGGTCGACGACGATCCCGACCTCGGCGTGCGCGGCGACGCGCTGAGCGCGCTGGTCCAGTGCCGTGCGCCCGGCACCGCCGAGCGGCTCGCCCGGCTGTGGGACGATGGCAAGGCGCCGATCGCGCTGCGCTCGCGCGCCGTGCTGGAGACCGCGGCGCTCGGCGATCCCCGGCTCGGCCCCGCGCTGATCGAGCGCTTCGCGCGATGGCGCGGCGAGGCGGTGTCGAGCGCCGCGGCGCTGGAGCTCGCCCAGAGCGCGGCGGCGGCGCTCGGCCGGCTCGGGCCGCCGGGTGCAGCGCGCGCCCTGGTCGACGCGCTCGACGACGCCGCGTTCCCGGAGATCGTCCAGGCCGCGGCGCTCGGGCTCGGCGCACTCGGCACGGCCTGCCCGCCCGACGCGCGCGCGCGGCTCGCCGAGCTCGCCCGCTCGGATACGCCCTCCGCGCCCGCCGCCAGGCGCGCCGCCGCGCAGTGCGGCCGGTGACGCGCCGGGCGATCCCACGGGGCGCTCTGCCCCCCGCCCCACCGGCAAAGCCGTCCCCACACCCCCGTCGCCTCGCTTCGCTCGTCGATCGCGCGGCCGCGCTGCGCGTGACCCCCACCACGCGCGTCGGGTGACCGCTGCCACGTCGTCGGCCGTGCGGGCTCGCGTTACCGGCGTCTGCCCGTTCATGACGTCGGCGAGCGCGCCGCCGCGGGCCAACCATGGGATCGCACCGCGCGATCACATGATGGCCCTCCGCTGGACTCGAGCCTGGGATCACTGGCGCCGCTACTGGCTCGCGCCGGGCGGCGTCTGCTCGATCGCCGCGCTCCGGATCGCGATCGCGCTGTCGCTGCTCTGGATGCTGTGGCGGTTCCATCCGATCACGGGCGAGCCGCCGTCGGCGAGCTACTACCGGGCTCAACCAGCGCCTGCGCGCGTTCCCGTTCTCGTCGTTCCCGCTGTACGACGAGGTGCGCGCCCGGCCGCCGTTCGATCGCCACCAGAGCTACCTCATCGCGCAGCCGCCGGGCGGGGCCGCGCCGTGGCTGGTCGCGGGCCGGACCTACCACGGCTACGAGCGGTCGCCCGGTGTTGCCGCGGCGCGCCACACCGCGCGGTGCGGCGGCGCGCTGCGCGCGTCATAGTGAGGAATGCCCCGCCGCTCGCGCGATGTCCTGATCCGGCTGATCGCGCTGTTCAAGCTGGTCAAGGCGCTGCTGCTGATCGCGGTCGGCGTCGGTGCGCTGTCGCTGCGCCACCACGACGGCGCGCTCGCCGGCTGGATCCACGCCCTGGTGTTCGACCCGCACGGCAGGTTGTTCCACGAGGCGGTCCAGAAGATCAGCGGGCTCGATACCCGCCAGCTGGCCGACGTCGCGATCGGCAGCCTGGTCTACGCGGCGGTGTTCCTGGTCGAGGGCGTCGGGCTGATGCTGCGCCGGGGCTGGGCCGAGGTGCTGACGACGGTCATCACGGTCTCGTTCATCCCGCTGGAGATCTACGAGCTGATCGAGCACGAGAGCTGGGCGAAGATCGGCGTCGTCCTGGTCAACGCGCTGATCGTCGTGTACCTGGTGCGCCGGCTGCGCCGCGAGGGCCACTGGCCGTTCCACCACCGCCGCCCACTCGGCGAGCTGCGCTGACGATCCGACGACCGGGCCAGCCGAGCGAGCTCCCGGCGAGCGCCGAGCCGCTACTGCAGCGCCGACAGCGCCTCGCGCAGCTTGGGGTTGTGCGGCTCGATCTCGAGGCCGCGCTGGAACATGCTCCTGGCCTTGGGCGGCTGGCCGAGCTGGAGGTGGATCTTGCCGAGCGCCCAGTAGACCTCGGCCTTGGTGACGCCGGCCTCGGCGTCGACGTTCTGCAGCACCAGCGACTGGTAGATCTTGCGCGCCTTCTCCCAGTCCTGGGCGGCGAAGTACAGCCGGCCGAGCCCGGTCATCGTGGTGACGTCGGTCGGGTTGACCCGCAGCGCCTCCTCGTACGCGGTCAGCGCGCCGGCGCGGTCGCCGCGGGCCTCGAGGATGCCGCCCTGGCGCTGGCGGAACCGCGCGACGTCCTTCATCCGGCGGCCGGCCCTGGCTTCCTCGGCGAGCCGGTCGTAGATCGGCGCGGCCTCGTCGAACCGCCCGGTGGCGAAGTACAGGTCGGCGAGCGGCGCGAGCACCCGCGGGTCGCCCGGCGCGTCGGCCTGGGCGCGGGTCAGCGCGTCGAGCGCGGCAGCGGGGCGCTGGGCGCGGCGCTCGAGCTCCGCGATCTCGATCAGCAGCGCGACGCGCCCGGCCGGCGCGGTGAGCGTCGCGACCCGGCGCTGCAGCATGTCGGCGAGCAGCGGGCCGTCGCGGCGCTCGCGGGCGAGCTTCTCGAGCGCGTCGATCGCGGCGGCGTGGCCCGGGTCGTGCTTGAGCGCCTGATGGAAGTGCTGGATCGCGGTGTCGGGGTCGGAGTCGCCGAGCCGGGCGACCTCGCCGAGCCGGAAGAACAGGTCGGCGGCGTCGCGGCCGGTCGGCGACCGCGCGAGCGCCTGCTCCAGGGTGGCCTTGCAGCGGTCCCAGTCGCCGGCGCGCTCGTAGATCTTCGACAGCCGGGTCAGCGCGGCGACCGAGCCCGGCTCGCGGGCGAGGATCTTCTCGAGGATCTCGCCGGCGGCGTCGGGGTTGTCGAGCCGGGCCTCCCAGATGTCGGCCGCGCGCGCGAGGGCTGCGATCTCGGCGTGAGGGTCGCCGAGCGTGGCGTGGACGTCGGCGAGCCGGTCGAGCAGCTCGACGAGATCGTGCCAGCGCTCGGCGCGGGCGAGCAGGCGCTCGAGCTGGGCGTAGCCGCTGAGGTACGAGCTGTCGATGTCGAGCGCGGCGTACCAGGCGGCGATCGCGTCGTCGACCGAGTCGCGCTTGTCCTCGGCGAGCTTGGCGATCTCGGCGTGGATCGCGACCTGGTCCCACTTCGAGCTCGCGAGGGCCAGGCGCCGGGTCTGGATGTCGGCGACCGCCATCCAGTCACCGGCGCGGGCGTACGCGTCCTGCAGCGCGGCCAGCGCGGTGAGATCGCTCGGGTCGAGGTCGAGCACCTGCTGCCACGCGGCGATCGCGCGCGGGGTGTCGGCCTCGAGGTTGGCGATCTCGACCCGGAGCGCCTTCTCGTCGCCGGTCGAGCTCGCGAGCCGCGCCGCGTGGCCGAGGGTCTCGATCAGCTCGGCGCGCTGCGCGGTCGCGCGGTACAGCCGGGCGAGCTCGTCGAGCGCGCCGCGATCGCTGTCGTCGGCCTCGATCAGCTCGTGCCACGCCTCGATCGCCTGCGCGCGGTCGCCGGCGCGCTCGTGGATCGCGGCAACCTCGGCGTACGCCGCGCGCTTGTCGGGCAGCTCGGCGGTGATCCGGGCGCGATCGCGCAGCGCCTCGGGCAGGTCGAGCGTGTCGCCCTTCTCGCGCAGGATCGCGATCAGCTCGTCGAGCGCGCCGATCGCGTCGGGCTGGACCGCGAGCGCCGCGCGGTAGGCCTCGGCGGCCGGGTCGAGCTGGTGGAGCTGGCGGTGCCGGATCCGGCCGAGGAAGCTGAACAGGGCGACCTGGGTATCGGGGTCGAAGGTGGCAGCCCCCGGCCCGCCGGCGGCGCCGACGATCTCGGCGAGCCGCTCGGCGACCTCGGGCCAGCGGCCGAGCTCCTCGGCGAACCGCTCGGTCACGGCGAGCGCCTGATCCGAGCCGGGGTCGTTGGCCAGCCAGCGCAGCGCGGCGTCGAGCGCGCGCCGGCGGTCGCCGAGCCGGTGCTCGGCGAGCTCGACCAGCCGGGCGAGCACGCTGGACCGGTCGATCGCATCGTCGGTGACGTCGAGCCGGGCCTCGAGCACCCGGGCGAGCCGCTCGGCGTCGCCGTCGTGCTCGAACAGCGGCTCGAGGATCTCGACGATCGCGGCGCGGTGTCCCGCCGCGGTGCCGAGCATGCGCTCGAGCGCGGCGCGCGCCGCGGTGTGCGCCGGGGCGAGCTGAAGCACCTCGCGGTACGCGGCGACCGCCTCGCCGGGATCGCCGAGCGTGGTCTCCTCCAGCTCGCCGAGGCGGTACAGATATTCCGCGGTCCGGGCATCGTCGCTCGTGGCATCGGCCTGGCGGCGCAGCACGGCGGCGAGCTCGGGCCACCGGCTCGCCCGGGCGAGCACGCGCTCGAGCGCGGCCAGCGCCGGCCGCGGGTCGTGGCCGCCGGTGGCGCGCTCGTAGGCGACGGCCGCGCGCCCGGGGTCGGCCAGCCGGTCCTCGGCGATCTGGCCGAGCC
>JBGQCL010000514.1:0-8243 GCA_041495365.1 Kofleriaceae bacterium
GCCAGGAGGTTGCACTCGCTGTGCCTCGCAAGGACCACGGCCGCGCGACGCGCCCCGCCAGCGCTGCGCAAGAATGTTCGCTCTCCCTTGCGCGGTGCTGCAGGTCTTGCGCGAAATGACACCGTGCCACGGGCCCGAGATGCCGCGGCCCGGCGCGCTTGGTGCAGTGAATCGCTCCGTGATTGCGACCGATCCGTCACGGAGTCCTCACGGACACGACCGGTGGGACCGGACGGTGTCGCGGATCCGGCGGCACGCGGTGGCCTACGCCGCGGCACTGCTCGGCGTCGCCGCGATCACCGCGGCCGGCGCGCCGTTCGTCGGTCGGCTCAACGACACGACGGTCGCGCTGGCGTACCTGCTCGTGGTGCTGTTCGTCGCAGCGCGCCGGGGCCGCGGACCGGCGTTCGCGGCGTCGCTGCTCGCGGTGCTGACCTTCAACTTCTGCTTCCTGCCGCCGCTGTACGAGCTCACGATCGCCGACCCTCGCAACTGGGTGGCGCTCGCGGCGTTCCTGATCACCGCGGTCGTCGCGGGCCAGCTGTCCGAGCAGGCGCGGCGCCGCGCGCTCGAGGCCGAGGCCGGGCGGGAGCGCGCCCGCCAGGCGGCCGCGTACGATCGCAGCTTGATCGAGGCCAGCCTCGACGCCATGGTCGCGATCGGCCGCGACGGCACGATCACCGACGTCAACGCCGCGGCCGAGCGCCTCACGGGCTGCGCGCGGCCCGAGCTGATCGGCACCGAGTTCTCCCGCTGCTTCACCGAGCCGCAGCGCGCCAGTGCCGATCAGCACCAGGCGTTCCGAGAAGGCATCGTCCGCAACTCGACGCTCGCGATCCGGCATCGCGACGGCCGCGCGGTCCCCGTGCTGTCCAACGCGTCGGTGTACCGCGACGACCGTGGCGAGGTCGTCGGCGTATTCGTCGTGGCGCGCGAGCTCGGAGCGCCGATGCCTGTGGCTGCCGGGGCGGCGATCCACGAGCCCGCGCCACAGCCGGTTCGCCGCGTTGCGCGCGCGGCAGCCGACCGGCGGTCCGAGCCGGTCGCCGAGCGAGACGTGCGGGCCGAGGCCGCAGCCGGCCGCATGCTGCTCGCGCTGGTCCCGCCGCTCGTGACCGTCGTCATCCAGTACGCGCTGTGGCCGGTCCTCCAGCCGTTCGCCTGGTTCCTGTTCTATCCGGCGGTGTTCGTCAGCTCGCGGATCGGAGGCCTGCGCGGCGGCATGCTGGCCACGGCGTTCGCCACGGTGCTCGCGTGGTGGTTCTTCATTCCGCCGGAGCACGTGTTCGTGAAGGGCGAGCCGCGATACCTGATCGCGGCGGCCGCGTTCGCGATCACCGGCGGGCTGTTCAGCGTGCTGCAGAACCGGCTGGAGGACGCGACCCGGGCGGCGACCCGGGCGCTGGCCGAGAGCCATGTGCGCGCCGAGGGCCTTCGCCACACGAGCGACGAGATCGCGCGCCTCGTCGAGCAGGCGTCGGACGCGATCTTCGTCGCGGATCACGACGGCGGGATCGTCGACGTCAACCGCCGCGGGGCTCAGATGACCGGCCAGTCCCGCGAGGCGCTGGTCGGTCGCCCGCTCGCCGAGCTGTTCGCGCCCCAGGACGCTGAACGGCTCCGCTGCGCGGCCGAGGGGCTCCAGCGCGGCGGCATCCAGATCGCGGAGTTCGCGCTGAGGCGCCACGACGCGGACGACCTGCCCGTCGAGGTCAGCGCGAAGATCCTGCCCGACGGTCGGTGGCAGGCGTTCGCACGCGACATCACCGAGCGCAAGCACGCGGAGGCCGAACTGCTCCGCGCCCACCGTGCACAGCGCGCCCTGTCGAGCTGCAACCAGGCGCTGGTCCGCGCCGGCGACGAGGCCGAGCTCCTGGCGGAGATCTGCCGGATCACCGTCGAGGAAGCCGGGTATCGGTTCTGCTGGGTAGGGCGCGCCGAGCACGGCGCCGAGCACGCGGTGCGGCCGATCGCGCAGGCGGGATTCGAGACCGGCTACCTCGAGCGCGCACGGATCACCTGGGCGGACGACGAGCGGGGTCGCGGCCCGACCGGCACGGCGATCCGCGAGCAGCGCGTGGTGGTCGCGCGGGACATCGCGACCGATCCGAGGCTCGCACCGTGGCGCGCGGAGGCCCTGCGTCGTGGGTACGCGTCCAGCATCGCGATCCCCGTGATGTTCGACGCGTCCACGCCGGGCGCCATGACGATCTATGCGGCCGATCCGGGCGCGTTCGGCGAGCGCGAGGTCGCGCTGCTGAGCGAGCTTGCGGGCGACCTCGCGTACGGCATCGCCACGCTCCGCACCCGGGCCGAGCGCGACAAGGCGCAGGACGAGCTGCGCGCGCTCAACGCCGAGCTCGAGCAGCGGGTCGCATCTCGCACCGGCGAGCTTCGCGCGGCCCGCGAGCGGGAGGCCGAGACCGGCGGCCGGATCCAGCAGATGCTGCTGCTCGACGAGCCGCCCCGGGATCTTCGCGGCCTGCGGGTCGCCGCGCTCACCGTCCCGTCGCAGCAGATCGCGGGCGACTTCTACGGCTTCTTCCATCACGAGGCGACCGACTGCCTCGACGTCATCATCGCCGACGTCATAAACAAGGACATGCCGGCGGCGCTGCTCGGGGCGGCGACCAAGAGCCAGTTCCCGCGTGCGCTCTGGCACCTGATGGCCGAATCGCCGGTCGGGACGCTGCCCGAGCCCAGGGACATCGTGACGCTGGCGCACACCAGCATGGCCCGCAGCCTGATCGGGCTGGAGAGCTTCGTCACGGCGTGCTATGCGCGGTTCGACGTGGCGAGCCGGACGGTCACGCTCGTCGATTGTGGCCACACCGGCGTGGTCCACCTCCGGCGCGACCGCGGCGACTGCACGATCGTGCATGGCGACAATCTCCCCCTCGGGGTCCGCGACGGAGAGATCTACGACCAGCTCGCCGTTCACTGCGAGGTCGGCGACGTCGTGGTGCTGTTCTCGGACGGCGTGACCGAGGCGCGCGACGCGCGCGGCGAGCTGTTCGGCCCGGACCGTCTCGTCGAGTGCGTCCGGCAGCACGCCGGCGCCGAGCCCGCGGCGCTCGTCGCGGCGGTCCGCGAAGCCGCCGGGCGCTTCGCGGGATCGGCAACGCTCGCGGATGATCTGACGTGCGTCGTCGTCCAGGTGACGCCGCACCGGGCGCCGCTCGCCCGCACCGAGCTCGAGATCCACAGCGAGCTCGGCGAGCTCCGGCGGGCACGCGAGCTGGTCGCCGGGTTCTGCCAGACGCGTCTGTCGCCCCCGCTCGACGACGCGGCGGTGTCCGCGCTCGTGCTGGCGGTCGACGAGGCAGCGTGCAACGTGATCAAGCACGCCTATCACGGGCGCGCGGACCAGCGGATCCAGCTCGTGATCGAGGCGCATGCCGATCGCGTCGCCGTCCGCCTGCGCTACCTCGGCGCGCCGTTCGATCCGTCCGCCGTGCCGCCGCCGTCGTTCGATGGCTCGCGCGAGTCGGGGTTCGGCGTGTTCCTCATCGCGCAGAGCGTCGACGCCGTCCGCTACGATCGCGACGACCTCGATCGCAGCTGCATCTACCTCGAGAAGCTGCGCCCGGCGTGAGCGCGGTGCGACGGCTGGCGCGCGGACACGGCGCCGTCGTGACCCGCGACCAGCTGGTCCATGAGGTCTGGGGACCTGGCTCGGACCAGGCCGATCACGTCCGGGTTCACATCGCCGCGCTGCGCCGGAAGCTGGAAGTGGATCCCCGGCGCCCCCGCTGGCTGGTCACCGTGGTCGGCGTCGGTTATCGACTCGAGGCATAGCGACGTCTTGATGCAAAGCTGATGTCGTCTTGTCCTCGACCGCACGGGCCCGGCGGCCCGCGTGATGCAGCCGCCGAGGCCGCGCCGGTGTTCGCGGCCTCGGGGCTCGAGCTCGAGCCGGGCTCGGTCGGCGGCGCCAGGGCCGATGAAGGCACCGGCGAGTACAGCGAGGTGTTCGCGATCTGGGGCATCAGCCCAGGCTTGAGCAGAACTTGACGGCGATGTGAGGCGTTCTTGATCGAGCATGGCCAGGGCTCCGGCATTCCATGACGTCGAGCTCCCGATCTCTTGATGCAAACTGGACCTGGACTTGTCGTGGACTTGTCGAGCCGGCGCGCGCGATGGGTGCATACATGCAAGGAAAGCGCGAGGTCGCGCTGGAGCTCGATATGCTTGCCACGGACACCGGTCCTCGCTCGCCGTCTCCATCTCCATCGCCCCGGGTGCTATCAGGCTCGATCCGGAATGCAGCGCAGCGCGATCTCGCACAGGTTGCGCGCCTGCTCGAGGCCAGCGGGATCGACCTGCGCGACATCGAGACGGACCCGCGCCGCTCGCTTCCTCACTGCCACCTGCTCGTGCTCGATATCGACGGTACCGTGCGCGCCGTCGCCTACCTCGTCATGGTGCGCGCCCGCGGGCTGCACGGCCGCCTCGAGTTTCTGGTGCTCGATCCAGCCGTGCCGCGCGCGTCCGGCCGAGCCATCCAGGACCGCATGACCGGCGTCGCGATCGCGCTGTGCGAGGCCTACGGATGCATCGAGGTCGACATCGCTGCAACCTCGCGGAACGACGTCGCCGCGCCGCGCCAGGTTCTCGCTCCTTGCGCCGGGTAGTTGATGAGAATCTGATGCCCAGTTTTCGGGGGATTGACCCCGGGCGAGTCACGGTTGGAATCGCGCAGTCACGTGCGCCGGAGTCGTTGATGCTGTCCCACCCCGTTCCCGCTTCGTCCTCCAGCCAGCCCGGCCGCGCCGATCGCGGAGTTGCTTACGCCGTGCTCGCGCTGGGGCTCGCCGGCCTGGTCACCGAGCTGGCCTCGGCGGTGTTCGTCCCTCGGCTGGTCCTGTACCTGACGGTGCTCGCGTTCGGTGTGGTCGGGTTTGTGCGCTGCCGGCGCGCTGCGCCGCGCCGCGCAGCTGCGGCCTCACCTTCGCGCTGACGGCCGACGCATCAGGCTCTCGTCGTCGTACAGCGCGAACTTGCGCGCCGGCTGGCCCCGGGGCGCCGCCGGGTCGGGGCAACGCTGCCCCGAGGGTCGGCGCAAGCGGCGTCGGGAGCGACGACGCACGCGCGGATCTTGCGCGATCGACGCGGCGGCTGGACCAGCGGTCGCGCCCCGGAGGACCACCCGCACCGTCGCAGACAGTGGTCTTGAACGAGATCTTGACCCGAGATCCTCGGGCGACGGCACACCCGCTGCAGGCCCGCAAGGCATGCGTGCGAGCTTGACGCAATCTAGGTGCCGTCTTGAGGTGGCCTTGATCTCGAATGCGCTACCTACAGGCGCGATCATGTTTGCGCTCATCGTCTCCTGTGTCTTTCTCCTCGCGGCGGCCATTCCTGTACGGGCGTTCGCGCAGCCGGCTGCGCCGGCTTCGACCGAGCCCGCGCCGACCGCTCCCGCGCAGCCCGCAGCTCCTGGCCAGCCGGCGGAGCCCGCGAAGCCGGCGGAGCCCGCGAAGCCGGTGATCACGGTCGGGGCCTACCTCGAGGAGTACTACCAGCTCCAGCTGCAGGACCCCTCGAACCGGATCACCAACCTCCGCGGGTACGACAACCGCAGCCGGACGTTCACGCTGTCCAACGTCGCGCTCGACGTCAAGGGCGAGACCGGGCCGCTCACCGAGCACGTCGTGCTGCAGATCGGCCACACGCCGTCGACCTACTACCTCGCCGAGCCGGCGCTCGCCGGCACGGCCAGCGTGAACGCCAGCAGCGGCGAGCTGTGGAAGTACCTCCAGGCGGCCAACATCACCGCGAAGGCGCCGCAGGACCTCGTGATCGAGGCCGGGCTGTTCCCGTCGCCGATCGGCATCGAGGTGCTCCCGGTCAAGGACAACTGGAACTGGTCGCGCTCGAACCTGTTCTTCGGCTTGCCCGCCTATCACGTCGGCGCGATGGTCTCGCACCCGATCGCGACCGGGTGGACCGGCAAGCTGCACGTCTACAACGGCTGGAACTCGGTGGTCGACAGCAATGGCGAGCCGAGCGTCGCGCTGTCGGCGGCGTACTCCAGCGACAGGACCACCGCGCAGCTGCTGTACTTCGGTGGCATCGAGCGCCCCGACGGCGCCGCGGAGGGCAAGCCGTGGCGCCACCTGTTCGATGCCCTGGCCCAGACCGCGGTGACCGACCAGCTCAGCATCGCCGCGCAGGGCGATGTCGGGTTCGAGCCCAACGACATCGGCACCAGCTGGTGGGCCGCGGGGGCCGCGTACGCCAGGCTCCAGCTCGACCCCAGGCTCTCTGTCGCCGTGCGCGGCGACTACTTCTACGAGAAGGTCGCCTCGAACGGCACCGCGACGGCGAGCGCGATCTTCTGGCCGGTCCAGTGGGTGGCCGAGGGCACGCTGACGCTGTCGTACCAGCCGATCGACAACGCGTCGGTGCGCGTCGAGTACCGCCACGACCAGGCCGCCGACAATGCCTATTTCGGTGGCGACGTGACCACCGATCCGGTGACGCAGTCGTTCGTTCCCAATCGCAAGTCGCAGGACACCGTGACGCTCGGAGTCACCGCCTGGTTCTGACGAGGAGGCCCGATGTTCGATCTACTCTACCTGGTTCTGATCGCCGTCCTGTTCGGGATCTCGATCGCAATGATCCGGTTTTTCGATCGGCTGTGATGCCGAGACGACCCGGGAGGAGATGACTCCGTGACTACCCTGTTCTGGCTCGCCGGCATCCTGTCCGTCGGCCTCCTCATGTATCTGTTCATCGCGCTGTTCAAGCCGGAGAAGCTGCAATGACCGCCACCGGCATCGGCCAGATCATCCTGTACGCCGTCGTGCTGGTCGCGCTCGGCATCCCGCTCGGCGCGTACATGGCACGGGTCTACACCGGCAAGGCGACGTTCGCCCAGCGCATCCTGGGGCCGTTCGAGCGCCTGCTGTACCGGATGTTCGGGATCAAGCCCGACCAGGAGCAGACCTGGAAGCAGTACGCGATCGCCGTGATGCTGTTCAACGTGCTCGGCATCGTCGTGGTGTACCTGCTGCAGCGGCTGCAGGCGCACCTGCCGGAGAACCCCAACGCGCTCGCCAATGTCGACCCGCGGGTCGCGTTCAACACCGCGGTCAGCTTCGGGACCAACACCAACTGGCAGGCCTACGGCGGCGAGTCGACGATGAGCCACCTGGTCCAGTCGGCGGCGCTCGGCGTCCAGAACTTCGTGTCGGCGGCGACCGGCATGGCGGTGCTGATCCCGCTGATCCGCGGCTTCACGCGCAAGCACGCCGAGACCGTCGGCAGCTTCTGGGTCGACCTGACGCGCTCGACTCTCTACATCCTGATGCCGCTCGCGATCGTGCTGGCGGTGGTCCTCGTCCACCAGGGTGTGCCGCAGACCACCGGCGGCAAGGAGACCGCGGCGCTGCTCGACGCGCAGCCCGGCACGCCGCCGGCCGACGCCAAGCCGGGCACCGTGGTACCGCCGGTCACCGAGCAGCCGATCGCGGTCGGGCCGGTCGCGTCGCAGGTCGCGATCAAGCAGCTCGGCACCAACGGCGGCGGCTACTACAACGTGAACTCGGCGCACCCGCTCGAGAACCCGACGCCACTGTCGAACTTCGCCGAGGACATCGCGATCCTGTTGATCTCGGGCGCGCTGTGCTTCACGTTCGGCCGGATGGTCGGCTCGCGCAAGCAAGGGATCGCCCTGCTGATCGCGATGGGGATCCTGCTGGTGCCGTTCGTCGCGCTGACGCTGTACGAGGAACAACAGCCCAACCCGGCCCTGGCCTCGCTGTCGGTCGATCACCAGCCGCGCGACACGACGCGCGGAGGGGTGAATGGACCGGCTTTGCCGGTCCAGAGGGGACGGGAAAGTCCCCTTTCGATCGACCAGCAGCCCAACCCGGCGCTGACCTCGCTGTCGGTCGACTCGCACGCGTCGGCGCTCCAGCCCGGCGGCAACATGGAGGGCAAGGAGGCCCGGTTCGGGATCTCGGCGTCGGCGCTGTGGGCGACCACGACGACGGCGGCCTCGAACGGCTCGGTCAACTCGATGCACGACAGCTACTCGCCGCTGGGCGGGCTGTCGCCGATCTTCCTGATGGCGCTCGGCGAGGTGTCGTTCGGCGGCGTCGGCTCGGGCCTGTACGGCCTGTTGATCTTCGCGATCGTCGGGGTGTTCATCGCCGGCCTGATGGTCGGCCGGACACCGGAGTTCCTCGGCAAGAAGATCGAGGCCTACGAGATGAAGATGGCGTCGTGGGCGATCC
>JBGQCL010000515.1:0-8231 GCA_041495365.1 Kofleriaceae bacterium
AACGGCGCGCGGGGCTACCTGCTCAAGAACACCCCGCCGGCGCGCCTGATCGAGCACATCCGCCAGGCGCACGACGGCGGCGCGCCGATCTCCCCCGAGGTCGCACGCCAGGTGATCCGCGTGTTCCGGCAGTTCAGGCCGCCGCCGCGGCAGAGCCACGCGTTGACGCCGCAGGAGGTCCGCCTGCTCGCGCTGCTCGCCGACGGCCACAGCTACCAGGGTGCGGCCGCCCAGCTCTCGATCAGCATCAACACGATCCGCAACTACGTGCGCAGCGTCTACGACAAGCTGCACGTGCACTCCAGGTCCGAGGCCGTCGCGAAGGCGATCAAGAGCGGCATCCTGCGCTGAGCGCCGCGCATGGTCATGCGCCAGCGGCCGCGCATGGCGATCGATCGCGGACGGCTCCGAAGAAACGCATGTTCATGCTCTCCCGCCGTGCGGTGCATGGGTCTATCCATGACTCATGAAGCGTACGAAGAGTACGCGGTAGAGATACGAAGACTGAATTCCTGTTGTGAGAATGATCGAAATTCATTGAAGGAGAAAATCATGAAGGGTCTCAAGTTCCATGCGTCGATGTCGGCGCTCCTGATCGTGGCCGGGTTCGGCCTGTTCGCGTCCTCGGCTGATTCGGCGGTGCTGCCGGGAAGTGCCGGACGGCAGTACGACAACGAGGGTTGCTGGTCGGTCTATTACTCGGACGTGGTCAACAACTGCGGAAGCGGAACCACGAATACCCAGAAATGGCTCGTGCCCGTGGCGATCTCGGTGTTCGGCACCTACAACGTCAGGGCCAAGGTGTATGGCCAGTTCCTCCAGACCGGCGCCTGGGCGTCGTGCGCCGCCGTGTCGTTCGATGGTGGGCTGTACACGGTGAGCTCTCGAGGCACCACCAGCACGTCCACTGCCGGCGATCAGGAGCTGAACCTCGGGACGGTGTTCACCGGATGGTTCACCGGGGGCAGCTACACGGCGACCTACTTCGATTGCGATGTGACCTTCGGCGGCAGGATCGACTCGGTGAATTACTGGCAATGAGTGCTCGATGAGTGCTCACCTCGGAGGATAGCGCCATGAAATCTCGCGGTCTCCTGTTCGCTGGACTGTCGCTCGTGACCGTGTTCCTGCTCTACGATCGCTCCCGGACGCACGAGTCCCTGCGATCGCTGCGGCTCGCGGTCGACGCATCGCGCGCGAGCTCCACCGAGCAAGCGCGGAGCGTCACGCCGGCGGCCCCGGGTCTGTCTCGTCCGGAGCAGCCACCGGCGCTCGACCCTGCCCCGCCGCCGGTGGCTGCTTCGGCCCCCGCCGGCGGTGGTCCCCCCGCCGCCGAGCCCGCCGCGCTCTCGATGACCGATCACATCGCCCACATCGAGACGGTGTTCGACCAGCAATCCGTGGACGGCAGCTGGGCGACAGGAGCCACCGCGAGGCTCGAGCAAGGGCTATCGCGCATTGCGAAGGGATCTCGCGATCTCGGTCAGATCGAATGCAGATCCTCGTTGTGCCGCGCACACTACGACGGAAACGATCGTTCGAAGTGTGAGGAGTTCGCACGAGATGCGGCGCATCAGACGGCCCCTTACTTCTGGGAAGGGCCGTACACGGTCAAGATCGACCCGGCGCGCGCGGGCACCGGGTGCACCGTCTCGATGATGTTTGGCCGGGAGGGCACCGACCTCCCCTCGATCGACTGATCTGCTCGGGGGCTACCTCGGGTACGAGCTCGGCTTGCCTATTCGATCGAGGGCGCGGCCGGCGCTAGCCGATGCGACGACCGGTTTCGCTCCCGGCGCTGAAAGTTGTTCGGTTGCGGCGTCGCCGAGATCGATCCGCCGGCTCGACGCGCCGTCCCAATCACCGGCGCTGGGCGCCGCCAAGCCGAGGTACAGGTGGACCACGCCCGCGCCGCTGTGCGCGAAGGTCGAGCTGACCGGGAAGTCGCCGTACCCGTCGCCGTTGACGTCGCCAGCGCTGGCGACCACGACCGGGCTGTAGTCGAGCCTGGTGCTCTGGACCGAGATCGCCCAGACGGGAGCCGAAAACCGGCGGCGTGGTTGGTGCGAGCTTCGCAGCACCGGAATTGGCAGCCAGGTCACCCTTCTTTCTGGCGAGTCGCCCGATGTTCTGCAGCGGCGGCCCAGACGTACCTGAGATGCGGTACGCGATCTTGACGTCCCCGTGCGCCCAGCTCTAGCCTCTCCAGAAGGGGATGGGGCTCGATCGACACGCAGATCCAAGGGCGTTGTCGAACGCGCAGGCAGGAGCCACGCAGGGGGCTCCTGGGAAGCAGTCGCTCGTTGCGGCAGCGCTCGAGGGCGCAGGCACTGCGGCCCCGTTGGCTCCCGGAAAGCAGACCCTCGTCCACGCAGAGCTGGAGGCATTCACCGTCGGTTCGGGGCTGTTGCAGCGCAAGGCGCCGGGCGCCGGCCCTGGCGAACGTGTGCCCGTTCCGTCGGGCGGAGGTGGCGCACCACTCCCACCCGATGTGCGGGCTCGCATGGAGGGCGCGCTCGGCGGCAACTTCGCCGCGGTCCGCGTTCACCACGACGCCTATGCGCAGGCGATCGGTGCCCTCGCGTTCACGCGCGGCACCGACATCTTCTTCGCGCCCGGCCAGTTCGATCCGGCCAGCACCTCGGGGCTCGAGCTGATCGGCCACGAGCTCACGCACGTCAAGCAGCAGGCCGAGGGCCGCGTTCCGGTGAACGCGCAGATCGGCGGCGCGCCGGCCAACGACGACTCCGCGCTCGAGCGGGAGGCCGACGAGTACGGCGCGAAGGCCGCGCGTGGCGAGGCTGCAGCAGCGCACAGCGGACCCCATGTGCCAGGGGCTCCGGCGACGCCCGCGAGTCACGCGCCCGCGCAGGCGAAGACCGCGCCAGAGTCGGAAGGTGCCGCGGACCCAGGCCCCGAGCCGCGCGTCGAGGAGCCCGAAGGTCCCGAGGCCGCCGATGCCCCCGACGCGGCTGCGACCGCGCCGATCCAGAGGGCGCCGGCCGGCAAGCCCCGGAAGCGGGACTACATCCCGTTCAAGATCACCGTCTCGAGGCCGATGAGCCGCGAGGAGTTCGAGGCTGCCGCGAAGCTGCAGGTCTTCGGCTCCGCCGCGGTCGCGGGCGTGTGGCAGAACATCAAGGACTCCTACACGCCGGCCGATAGCCCGGTGCTGGTTCTGTTCGAGGCGTCGATCGTTCATCGCGTGCGTGGCGCAGCGAACGCGGCGAAGGGCATCGACACCGACGCGGCGGGAAAGGTCGCCGGCGCAGACGATCGCGCGAAGGACTTCCGGGCGCAGCCTGCCTCCGACGCCAAGGCCGCGCTCCTCGCCGAGATCGATCGCCGGTTCTACGCGGCGAGCGGAGCCACGCCTGACGGCAAGATCAAGTCGAGCGAGACCGGGAAGTCGGATCTGTGGCGCTCGATTCGCGACGAGGTGCTGTTCCAGCACCAGTACATCGCGAACCTGCCCGACAAGGTGAAGGCGCTGATCCAGACCAGCATCAAGGGGCACGACCTCACCCCGGCGGACTACGACCAGCTATTTCGCATCGCAAAGAAGATCGAGGCGCTGCCGCCCGGTGCAGTTGCCGACTACGCGAGCAAGGTCACGGGCACGACCACGGACCGGTCGACCTTCGAGGCCGGGATCGAGAGCTACCGCGGCGACCTGGCCGCGCGCGAGCAGGCGGACACCGAGCGCACCGGTGTGCAGAACAAGCTCCTCGGGTTGGAGGAGGTCTACAAGCTCTATCGGCAGTACACCTCGACAGCGATGGTCGAGGCGACCAACCCCATGTCGCTGCCGGGGGCCGTGATCGCCAAGAAGCTCGGCGCCAAGGTGCAGACCGCAGGCGACCTGCGGGAGCAGCTCGAGCAGCAGCTCCCACGGTATGGCTTCGCGTCGATCGCCGAGTTCGCGTCGTACATCGACAGGTTCGAGAAGGCGTTCGAGGCAGGCGCGGTCAGGATCACGCTCGATCTCCTCGCGAAGTACGCCGGCAAGCTCTACCGCGAAGGGCAACGGTATCAGGACCCAGCCGTCGTCAAGACGCTTCACGGCAAGCTCGCGGGCTTCCGCACCCAGCACGAGGTGTTCGACAAGACCACGCAGGTCTACTCCGATGAGGTCTCGGGGGCGTCCCATGACCGCGACGCGGAGCTGCGGCGGCTGCCGGGCAACGGCGGCATGCCCATCAAGCCGCCGACGCAGCGCCAGCTCCAGGCGCAAGACAACATCAAGGCGGCCAAGGCGAACGCCGAGGCGCAGATCAAGGATCTCTCCAAGGAGTACCCGATCCTCGCTGAAGATGATCTGCCGGTCGACAAGCGGATCGACAAGGTCGCGCTCGCCCAGGCCGGCGAGACCCAGCTCGCGGGCGTGCTCCAGGCGCACATCGCGCATCGCAACTCCGTCGTGGTCGAGGCGCGCGGCCAGCTCGAGGGCAAGCACGAGCTGATCTACAAGATGGACAAGCTGATGCCCGCGTTCTACGCGGAGATGGACATCCAGCCGGGCTCGATTCACGACCAGATCATCAAGGACAAGATCCACGGCGACGCGATCGCCAAGCTCGTCGGTGGCATCCTGCTCGCGATCGCCGCGATCGCGCTCACGGTGGTCTCGCTGGGCGCGGCCACTCCGGCGATCGTCGCTGCCGGTGCTTCGATCGGCGCGGCCGGCCTCAGCACCTACATGGCGTACGACGAGTACAAGCAGTACACGGCGGACCACGCGATCGGCGAGGCGGGCTTCGCCGACGATCCCTCGGTGGTCTGGCTCGTCCTCGCCATCGTCGGAGCGGGCGTCGACATGGCCGCGGCGACGAAGGCCGTGCGAGCGCTCGCGCCTGCCGCCAAGCTGCTCGAGGCCGGTGGCGAGGTGTCGGACTTCACCAAGGCGGTCGAGGGGCTACAGACGTCGAAGCAGATCGACGAGAAGATCGCCGCCGCCGCGGACAAGGCCGCCGCCGCGCGCAAGAGCTACGCCGCTGCCAAGGGCGAGCTCTCCACAGCGCTCGGCAAGGCGTACTCGTTCCCGGGCCCGCTGACGGACCCCGAGGTCTACCGCGCGCTCGTCAAGATGGCCGCGGCCAAGATCAAGGAGGGCGCCCACTCGCTCGCCGGCTTCATCAACGAGCTCAAGCAAGCCCGCCTCGCCGCCAGGCTCGGCGAGCTGTCGCCCGAGGAACTCGCGAAGGTCAAAGAGGTATGGGGCCTGGTCGAGAAGTTCGCGACGCACGGAATCGATCCGGCGGTCATCGAGCGATTGCTCGCTCATGGTCTCGACGCGTCCGCCATAAACGCGCTCGTTGATCGTCTCGGGGCACCGCTCGTTGCGCAGCTCGCCGAATCCGGGATCACTGGTCAAGAGTTGCAGCGCGCAGCACGGCTGTTCGACAAGGCTGGCCTCGACATGCTCGTCGCCGATGGCCTCAAGGGATCCGACATTGCTGCGCTGTCCTCCCTCGAGGAGTCAACACTCCGGACCCTGTTGCTGGAGCTCGATGCCAAGCGTGTTGTCGAGCTGCAGCGCGGGCTCTCGAAGCTGCGCGTCGACGCGCTGGTGGCTGAGATGCAGCCCGCCATCCTTGATCGTCTATACAAGGATCTCGGCGCTGCCCGTCTCGCCTTGCTCACCGATACGCTCACGCCTCGCGGTGTGAACAGCGTCTTCAGTGCGCTCGGTAACCCCGGCCTCGAGCTCGTCGAACGTATCCATGTGCTCGAGGCGGGTGGACGAGTGCAAGGGCTGGCGGACTGGGTCGCCTTTTCGATCACGCGCATGAACAAGCGTGGCGCCGATCTCGCCAATACGCTTGGGGAGCTCACCGAGGCCGAGCGCCTCGCCAAGTCGGGGGCGTCGCGCGAGGCCGTCGTGGTCGGCCGCGATGCGCACGGCGGAGGGCGCCCCTCGATCGACCTGGCTGTCAAGGATTCAGCAGGGGCGATCGTGCGGGAGATCGACGTGACAACGATACAGGCGCCGGTGACTCGAGCCAGTCAGTTCAATGAGGGTGTCACCCACGCACTCGACAAGGTCGGAAGCTCCGCGAACGGGGCCGTCGAGTCGACGATCCAGTGCCGGTTCGCTACCTCCGAGGCGTTGCCGCCGAACGTACGCATCATCAAGCCCGACGGGACGTGGGAGATCGTCGACGCCACAGGTGCAGCTCGCCGGCGTGGCGACATGCTGAAGGAGCTCGCAGCGACCATGAGCAAGGATGCGCGCTTCTCGCCGGTGACGCGCGTGAATATCACGACCGATGGAGGGACCTTGGTCGGTAGGGTCGAGCGACAGGGTAGCAAATTCACGGTGGTGCGATAGTCATGAATGCAATTGTCCATGAATTCCCTGGCGTCGCGATGCGGTTCCTGCGCGCGGTTCCCGTGCAGCACCATCGCGACGTTCTCTCGACGATCGACGAGGCACTGGTAGCGCTTCGCCCGCTCGTTCACCCCCTGGTCGTCGAAGTCACGTACGTGGTCATGGACCTCGAGCTCGGACTCCCCGCGCCGGACGCCGATCTCGATGCTCCGAGCATTGCCGTGGTGTTCGAGATGCCCGCCGCGCCTGTCTGCATCGACCTGGCCGGCGTGGCGACCGTCCGCGCAGAGGGTCGCCCGCTGAGTTCCTGTGTTGCGTCGCGTTTCGACGCGCCTGCCGGCCATGTCGTTGTCGCGGCGAACGGACGCATCATGGCCAGCGAAGCGAGGCTGCCTGGCTTCCGGGGTGACGCGTTGCAGCTGGAAACGCGTACCGGAGCCGTGAGTGTGCCAGTGCGTCGTGACCTCGACGGAGCCTGGGTTGCCGGCCCATTGCTCGAGACGCCCACGCAGCCGCCGGTCGGCGTGCGGTGGTCGTACGAGGGCGGGATACTGAACCTGGACGCTGTGCTCGCCTGGTCCTCGTGGAGCGACGACCTGGCGGGGTCGTATCTGGTAGAGCAGGCCGCGAGGGCGCTGGTCGCGTCGGGCTGGGAACGCACATGACTCAGCTGGGCAGCTGCAAGGCGTCGCTCGCCGGGCGGCGCTCGGGGTCGGGCTGGGTCATCGCGACCAGTGCGTCGAGCAGCGCGGGCAGCCGCGGGTCGGCGCCGTGGTGGGCGAGATCGGGGTGGGGGTGGCCGTGGTGGACGTCGTCGCGGGCCCGGCGGAGCGCGTCGACGCGGCGCAGCGGATCGAGCGTGGCGGGCTTGCCGCGGACGAGGTCGAACAGCAAGAGGCCGAGCGCGTAGACGTCGGTCCACCGCCCGACCTCGCCGCCGGCCTGCTGCTCGGGAGCGCAGTACAGCGGGGTCGCGCCGGCGAACCCGACGGTGAGCGAGCTGGTCGCGCGCAGATCGCGCGCCATGCCGAAGTCGACGACCTTGAGGCAGTCGGCGGCGGCGAACAGCACGTTCGCCGGCTTGAGGTCGCGGTGCACGATGTCGGCGGCGTGGACGTGGCAGATCGCGCCGACCAGCTGGCGGCCGAACCCGAGGACCTCGTCGAGCGCGGGCGACTGGCTGGTGCGCAGCCGGTCGTCGAGCGAGCCGCCCTCGAGCAGCTCCATCGCGAGGAAGCAGTTGGTGTCATCGAGCGTGGTCTCGGACTGGAAGACCCGGACGACGTGGGGGTGCGCGAGCCGCCCCAGCTTGTGGGCCTCGTCTCGCAGGCGGTAGAGCAGCTTGCGGTCGTCGCCGAGGAGCTCGGGGCGCACGATCTTCACCGCGCATGCCCGGCCGACCCCGCGGTCGTAGGCGCGGTACACCACGCCCATCGCGCCGCGCCCGATCTCCTCCTGGAGCTCGAAGCCCCCGATGGTCTGGCCGGGCCGCACCGGCGAGCCGCCCACCCAGAAGCGCTCGGCGTCCGCCGGCCGGACACGCAGCGCGCCGCGCAGGGCGAGCTCGGCGCGCCGCTTGATCAGCTCGCGAAACCCGGTCCGCTCGCCGGAGGCATCGACCGGCAGCTCGCGGTGCGGGTGGCTCGACGCCTGGTCGTGGTAGTGGACCTCGCCGCGCTCGACGCCGGCGATCACGTAGGTGTGCGGCACGACGCTGCAGCGCGGGCACGGCCGGTGGATCACGAACGGCTCGACGATCAGCCGCTCGGACAGATCGGGGCTGGCGAGCAGCGCCACGCCGGCCGGCACCGCCGCGCTCGACACCAGGCCGCGGCGCTCGGGCTCGCCGGCGGGGCCGTGCAGCTCGAGGAAGCTGCCGTCGAACTGCCCGTCGCGCCGG
>JBGQCL010000516.1:0-8229 GCA_041495365.1 Kofleriaceae bacterium
CTACTCGACGATGGTCCACTTCATCATCCAGGACGGCGTGGTGCCCGGCGCGCTGCGCTCCCTGGACCAGGACACCACGCGGCCCAAGGTGGCGCACGACTGGGACGGCCTGTGGCACTGGGAGCAGGACGGCGTGCAGATGCCGTACGTGTCGATCTACGACTACCTGCTGTCGAAGGGCAATCCGTACGCCGACCACCTCGACGACTCGTACCGCACGCTCGAGGCGCGGATGCGGCAGAACAACTGCCAGGCCTGCCACGCGCCCGACAACCAGGGCAACTCGACGCAGCTCGAGTTCTTCGTCTATCCCAACCAGGCGCTGATGGGCCGCCACGACATCATCACGCAGCTGACCAGGAACGAGATGCCGCCGAAGAACAACACGCTCGGCCTGGCGCCCGGGATCGCGGACCCCGCGGAGCGCGAGCTGCTGATCCAGCTCGCGCGGGACTTCGAGTCCGCCGGCGACAAGGCGCTGGCCTGGGAAGGCGATAACAAGACCGAGTTCCAGTATCCCGACCCGTCGGCGAAGTAGCGGCCGGCTCCCGCGACCACTTCAGCGCCAGCGCCGGACCATCGCCGTTCGGGTGGGGTTGCGGCCGCGCGGCGAACGGGATACGACGAGGCGTGCCACGCGCCCAGGCGATCACGGCGGCCGTGGTGGCCCACTACGCCCAGGTGCGGCGCGACCTGCCGTGGCGGCGGACCCGCGATCCGTACGCGATCTGGGTCAGCGAGATCATGCTGCAGCAGACCCGGGTCGCGACGGTGATCCCGTACTGGGAGCGCTGGATGGCGCGGTTTCCGACCGTGTCGGCGCTGGCCGGGGCGCCGCTCGACGACGTGCTCGCCGCGTGGGCGGGGCTGGGCTACTACTCGCGCGCCCGCAACCTGCACGCCGGCGCGCAGACGGTCGGCGCGCGGTTCGCCGGGGCGCTGCCGTCGTGCGCGGCCGAGCTGCGCGAGGTGCCGGGGATCGGGCCGTACACCGCGGGAGCGATCGCGTCGATCGCGTTCGGCGAGCGCGCACCGCTGGTCGACGGCAACGTCGCGCGCGTGCTGGCGCGGGTGTTCGCGATCGAGCACGACATCAAGTCGTCCGCCGGCGGCAAGGCGCTGTGGACGGCGGCCGCCGCGCTGATGGCGGCGCTGCCCGAGGCCGCGGCGCCGGGCGACCTGAACCAGGGCCTGATGGAGCTCGGCGCGACGATCTGCGCGCCGACCCAGCCGCGCTGCCTGGTCTGCCCGCTCGCGCGCGACTGCGCGGCCGCGCGCGCCGGCCGGCAGGACGAGCTGCCGGTGGTCGCCCCGCGCAAGAAGGCATCCGAGCTGCCGGTGCTGGAGCGCACCGTGGTGTGGCTCGAGCAGGCCGGCGAGATCGTGGTGGTGCGGCGCACCCCCGATGGGCTGTTCGGCGGGCTGTGGGAGCTGCCGCCGTTAGATGTCGCTGCGGGGCTCGGCGTTACGCCGGACCCGCGGCCGGTGGCGTTTCACGACCAGACGCTGACTCACCGCCGGCTGCGAATCGCCGTCGTCCGCGGCGGGATGCCCGCGGCGCTTGTCGCGCCGGGCGATCCGGGCTACGACGCGATCCGGCGGGTGGCCATCTCCGGGGCAGCTGCGCTCGGCATCGCCGCTTCGACCGCCGCGATCCTGCGCACCTACGAGGACACCCCATGGAGCTCGATCCCGACGCACTCGCCCTCTTCACCGAAGGCTACACCAAGATCCTCGAGGGCATCTCGCGGCTCGGCTACGACGTCAAGGACGAGAACTTCGTCGACACCGCGGCGCGCGCGGCCAAGGGGCTCCACGAGCTGATCCACGACCAGGAGCAGGTCCAGTTCCAGGTCAGCGCGCTGCTCGGCAAGACCTTCCCGGCCAAGTACACCGAGATGGTGATCTCGAAGCACAACACGGCGTTCGGGGTCTGCCCGCACCACCTGCTGCCGGTGATCTACCGGATCTCGATGGCGTACATCCCGATCAACAAGGTGCTCGGGCTGTCGAAGCTGACCCGGCTGGCGCGGATGATCGCGCGCGGGCCGCGGCTGCAGGAGGATCTGACCCACGAGCTCGCCGACATCCTCTACAAGCAGATGGCGAGCCAGGGCTCGGCGGTCTACATCGAGGGCCTCCACATGTGCATGGCGGCGCGCGGCGTCGGGGCGCACGAGGCGCGGCTGGTCACCAGCGGCGTGCGCGGCGTGTTCCTCGAGCACCTGGCGACCCGCGAGGAGTTCATCAAGCTCGTGGTCGCGGGGCCGAGCCCGGTGCTGTGACGAGGCCGCGCGACGCGACGCGCGGAGGGGTGAATGGCGCGGCTTTGCCGCGACATCCCCAGAGGGGGTCATGGGAACGTCCCCTTGGGATCGACGCAACCGTGCAGCGCAACGGCTGTCTGGTCGGCATGCGACTCGCTGTGCTGGCGCTCGCCGCCTGCGCCCGCCCGGTGGGCTCGACGGCCGCGGTCGCGCCCGCTCCGGTGGCGCTGCCGGCGCCCGCAGCCGCGCCGGCCAGGCCGTCGCCCTGGCTCGGGCTGCCGGTTCGCGTGATGACCTGGACGCCGCACGGCGTGCAGCAGATCGGCGAGCTGCCCGGCGAGCTAGCGGCGATCGCGTCTCAGGCCATGCCGGCGCGCTGGTACGTCGAGCCGATCGCCCGGCTCGATCAGGCGGCGCTCGGCCACCTCGTCGAGGTCGTCCGCGGCGAGCACGTGCCCGGGCTGTCGCTGCGCAACCAGCCGGTCGCGCCGTGGCTGGGCGCGCTGCGCGACCTGCCGGAGCTGTCGGCGCTGATCCTCGACGGCACCGGCGTCGACGGCGCGGCGCTGCGCGCGCTCGAGCTGCCGCTGACCCGGCTGTACCTCGCCCACACCGCGGTCGACGACGCCGCGATCGCCGAGCTGGTCCAGCGCTACCCCGCGCTCGAGGCGCTCGACGTCGAGGACACCGCGGTCGGCGACGCCGGCGCCCGCGCGATCGCCGGGCTTCCCGCGCTGCACGCGGTCAACCTCGCCGGCACCGCGATCACCGACGACGGCGGCGCCGCGCTGGCCGGGCTGACCGCGCTGGAGATCGTCGATCTCGGCGGCACGCGGGTCGGCGCGAAGACCGTCGCGGCGCTGCGCCCGCTGCCGCTCCACGAGGTGTTCCTCGATCACACCCGGGTCCGCGGCGAGATCGCGACCCTGGCGGCGCTCGCGCCCGGCCTGGTCCGGTTCGACGTGTCGAGCACGCCGCACCGCTTCACCGACGCCGAGCTCGGCTGGCTCGCCGGCGCCGCGCACCTGATCGAGCTCGGGGTCTCGGGATCCAGGCTCCACGATCCGCTCGCGCTCCCGCTCGCCCGGCTGCCCGCACTGCGCGAGCTCCGCGTCGCCGACACCGAGATCACCGCCGCCGCCGTCCAGGCGATCGCCGCGCGGCGCGATCTCGAGGAGGTCGACCTCGCCGGCGACCCGGTCGACGACGCCAGCGCCGCCGCGCTGCTCGCCGCGCCCGAGCTGCGCAGCCTGCGGCTCGACGGCACGCCGATCGGCAACGCCGCGCTGGCCGCCGCGCCCGGTCCCCGGCTCACCGAGCTCTACGTGTCGCACACCGCGATCGACGACGCCGGGCTCGCCGTGCTCGACCGGCTGCCCCACCTCGTCGCGCTCGGCGCCGGCCGGCTCCCGATCGGTGACGCGGCGCTCGCGCGGATCGCCCGGCTCGACGAGCTCCACACCCTCGTGCTGTCGAGGGTCGCGGCCGCCCCCGACGCGCTCGCCCGGCTCGGCGCGCTGCGCCGGCTCGAGCGGCTGTACCTCGACCAGACCCACGCCGACGACCGCGTGCTCGCCGCGCTGGGCTGCCCCGACACGCTGCGCGTGCTCCACCTCGAGGGCAGCGAGGTGTCCGACGCCGGCACCCCCGCGCTGCACGCGCTCGGCGAGCTCGAGGAGCTCACCATCGGCGACACCCGGATGCACGGCGCGATCGCCGATCTGTCGGCGTGGCCGCGCCTGCGCACGCTATCGCTGACCGGCCTTCCCCTCACCGACGCGGCGCTGCCTGGCATCGCCGCGCGCCCGTCGCTGGTCGCGCTCGATCTGTCGGCGACCGAGATCCGCGATCCATCGCCGCTCGCGGCGCTGCCGCGGCTCCGCACGCTCGGCGTCGCCCAGACCCACCTGTCGCCGGCCGGCGCCGCCGCGGTCAAGCGGCTGGCCGCGCGCGGCGTCGAGGTCGTCCGCTAACATGATGGCCGGATTTCGGACACGAGAAACTGTGCGTTGTCAGGGTCGTGAGGTAGCGTGTTCCGCGCGACGGGCGAGACCGACGTCACCTTTCGACACCTGCTGCGCGGACTGCCGGGGCCGATCCTGCGTCTGGCGTTCCCCCGCCGCCGGCTCGAGCCGCTCGGCGCGCTCGATCCCAGCGTGGATCGGCCGCGGCAGCGCACCGCAGACGGCTTGTTCCGGGTCCGCGATCGCACCGGCGATGCCGCGGTGCACGTGGAGATCGAGCGAGCATGGCGAACGGACCTCCCGCCACGGTTGTTCGACTATGCAAGCAGCGCGGTGACGGGGACGCGATTGCCGGTGTGGTGCGTCGTGCTGCTGCTGCGCCCCGGCGGCCGCCCACCGCGAGGCACCGGCGTGTACCGGATCCGGGGGATCGGAGGCGATGCGTTCACGTTCCGCTATCACGTGGTGCCGCTGTGGCAGCTCGACGCCCGGCGGATGCGCGCGCAGCTGGGGCTCCAGGGTGCACCGTTCTGTGCCGCGATGCGCGGCGCCGATGAGGAGTTTGTCCGGACGCTCGCCGACGAAGTCCGGACCGACCGCCACCTGACGACGCCCGACCGCCGGAGCACGATGCAGTTGCTGTACGTCGTGACGGCCGCTATCCTCGGCAGTGATACGGCCCGGAGGATCTTTCACGTGGAATCGATCATGCAAGACCCGAACGTTCAGGAGCTGATCAGCGAGTGGTCGGACAAGGGCCGGGTTGAAGGCCGGACCGAGGGCCGAGCCACGGAGGCCCGGTTGCTGTTGCTCAAGGTGCTCGCGGCGCGCTCGTTCTCGGTGTCCTCCGACCTACGTGCCCGCATCGACGGCGAATCGGACGTCGCCCGCCTCGAGGCGTGGCTCGAAGCCGCCGTGACCGCAGGGACGATCGGCGATGTGTTCCGAGATGCCTGACCTCGCAGGTCAGCGCGGTACGTCGATCATCGCCTTCACGTCGTCGTTCTTCCGATCGAGCGCAAGCAAACGCTGGTAGCTCGCGCTCGATCGGCCGCGTGGCGAACGCCAGCCCGGCCGTTGATCATGTTCCGTCGCCGTCGATCAGCCGCGTGCCCGCCGGTCAGGTGAACGCGGCGAGCAGCTGCTCCGGGATGCGCTGCGGCCGGCCCGAGGCCAGGCCGATCATCGCCCAGGTGGTCGCGGCGCGGGCGACGACGGTGCCGTCGCGCACGAGCTCGGTCTTGCGGATGCAGGACGCCGCGCGCCAGCTGTCGACCCAGGTCTCGGCGCGCAGCAGCTGGCCGAGCGTGACCTGGGCGATGTAGTCGATCTCGTGGCGGCGGACCATCCAGACCGCGCCGAGCGTGCGGTAGGCCGCCATGTCCCAGCCCCGGGCGCGCGAGTGGGCCATGGCAACGTCGGCCACCCAGCGCAGGTAGACCAGGTTCGAGACGTGGCCCAGCTCGTCGATGTCTTCGGGGCTGGGGTGGATCGGGATCGCAAACCGCTCGGCCATCGCGGCGTGTACATTAGCCCGGATGAGCGACGAAAGGACCGTCCGGGCGCTGCGGGCGCGATTCGAGCGAAGCGAGATGGGGGGTGGGGACCCTGTCGGCTCTGCCGGCGGGGCGGGGGGCAAAGCCCCCCGTGGGATCGGCCACGGCGAGATGACCGCGGCGCAGGCCGTGGCGACGCTCGGTGCTGCTCGGCGAGGACGCCGCCGGCGTGGTCCAGGTGCTCGGCGAGCTGCGCGACCCCGAGGTCACGCGCTACCTGCTGGCGCTCGCCGAGCGCCCCGCGCTGCCGCCGGCGGTGCGCGCCCGCGCGATCGGCGCGATCGAGGCCGACCAGGGCTGGGAGCGCGACGCGCTGACCGAGCTGGCCCACCGCAAGGCGACCGGCGACGACGCGAACGAGGCGGTGAACGATGCATTGCGCGCCGCCGCGGTCCAGGCGCTCGGGGCGTTCACCACCGGCGGCGAGCTGCTCGACCGGGTCGGCGATCTCGCGGCCGCGCGCTCGCCGGCGATCCGCGGCGCGCTGCTGTGGGCGCTGCAGCTCGCGGCGCGCACCGCCGGGGATGCTCCGGCGATCACCGCGGTGGTCGCGCCGATGCTCGACGACGGCGATCCCCAGGTCCGCCGGCGCGCGGCCTACGTCGCGGGCAACCTCGGGCTCGCCGGGCTGGCCACCGCGCCAGCGCCGGGGCCGCGACGCTCGGTGCGTTCCGCGCGAGCTACTACGCGACGTTCGAGGACCTGGTCGCGCTCGCCTGAGGGCGGCGTCAGTTGTCGAGCACGAACGCGTGGTGCGCCAGCTGATCGCGCAGGTCCGAGAGCTGCTGCCCGCCGATCAGCACCCGCACGCCTTGGTTGTCCATCGGCAGGTTCTTGAAGTTGATGTCGTTGAGCGCGTTGCGCAGATCGAGCCGGATCGCGACCGTCACCGAGCCGCTGGCCGGCAGCACCACGTCGCACGCGACCGGCACCTCGAGGGTCATCGGATCGGCGATCCGGAACTGACCGGAGTCGCCGTCGTCCTGCCACGTGCCCTGGATCTGGTACGTGTACGAGAACGGCGGGCGGGCGTCCGAGCGCATGTCGAGCAGGATCTGCTGGTAATGCGCGACCGGCGCTTCCGGAAACTCCTCGTCGGCCGGCCCCTCCTGGCTGCCCCACTCCAGCTGGAGCCGGCTATGGGTGGTGCCGCCGGCGTCGCTGACCAGCTGGAGGTGCTCGAGCTGGAACACCGCATCGGTCACGGTGATCTTGTCGCTGATCATCCCCGGCACGCTCGGCTGCGCGCGCCACGTCACGGTCAGGCCCTGCGAACGCGGGGGCACGTCAGGCTCGGTCGACCCATCCGGCGTGACCGAACCAACTCCGTGGCAACCCACGAGCACCAGCAGGACCCCGAGCAAGCGCATGGCGCAGTACGTGCTGCAACGGTAGTACCACGATCTTTCTCGTCGCAAAGCTGTGATTTCCCGCCTTCACAGGTGCGCACAATGCGACGGCTGTGCACGATTCGTACAAAGCTATGGGCAACGAACCCCAGACCCTCGCCGGCGCGACCGAGCTGTCCGCACCACCTGCGCCTCGCGCGTTCCTCGTCATCACGATCGACGACGGTGGTTCCCGTGTGATCGATCTTCCAGAGGGGGTCGACGTCACGTTTGGCCGCTCGCGCGGAGCGACAGTCACACTCGACTCCGACAAGGTGTCGCGCATGCACGCACGTGTACGCCGCACGGGCGATGCGATCGACGTCGAAGATCTCGGCAGCCGCAACGGCACGCGGGTCAACGGCGAGAAGATCGACGGTCCGCGCCGGCTGACCACCGGCGACGAGATCAGCGTCGGACCGATCCTCGCCGTGCTCGGCGTCACGTCGGGCCTGCGCCGCACCAGCACGATCGCCGACGTCACCTCCGGCGAGACCCGGCTCGCCGACGAGGTCGATCGCTCGGTGCGCTACCACCGGCCGGTCACCGTCGCGCTGCTCCGGATCGCCAGCGACACGATCCTCGATCAGATCGAGCGCGCGATCCGGCCGATGGACCTGATCGCCGAGGACGCCGGCGACGACTACCTCGTGATCCTGCCCGAGCTCAGCCGCGACGAAGGCAGCGCGGCGGTCCAGCGTCTGCTCGACTTCGCGCGCGCCGCCAACGTCCAGGCGACCGCGGCGACCGCGCTGTGCCCCGACGACGGCACCACGGTCGAGGCCCTGATCAGCGTGCTGCGCGCCGGCCTGCGCACCGGCCGCGTACCGCGCGCCCCGACGCCCAAGGGCACGCCGGTCATCTTCGATCCGGCGATGCAGCGGGTCTACGCGCTGGTCGAGCGGATCGCCGACACCTCGATGACCGTGCTGATCCTCGGCGAGACCGGCGTCGGCAAGGAGCTGGTGTGCGAGGCGATCCACCTGCGCTCCAGCCGCCGCGACCGGCCGCTGATCAAGCTCAACTGCGCGGCGCTGCCCGAGAGCCTGCTCGA
>JBGQCL010000517.1:0-8213 GCA_041495365.1 Kofleriaceae bacterium
CCGTCGCCCGACCGGGCGCGCTCGACCGCCGCGCGAGCCACGAGGTGGACCGCCTCCACGTCGTTGCCGTCGACGATGATCGACTCGAGGCCGTAGGCCGAGGCACGATCCGCCGCGGGATGCTCGACCGCCGTCACCTCGCGGATCGGTGTGTACTCCATGTACTGGTTGTTCTCGCAGACGAACACGACCGGGGCCTTCCAGACCGCGGCCATGTTCAGCGCCTCGTGGAACGCCCCGATGTTGGTTGCCCCGTCCCCGAAGAAGCACACCGTGACCTGGTCCGTGCCGCGGTACTGCGCCGACCACGCCGCGCCGGCCGCGACCGGCAGGTGCGCCCCGACGATCGCGTACGAGCCCATCACGCCGTGGGGGACGCTGGTCAGGTGCATCGAGCCGCCCTTGCCGGCCATCAGGCCGCACTTGCGCCCCATCAGCTCGCCGAGCACGCCGACCATCGGCGCGCCGCGCGCCAGGGTGTGGTGGTGGCCGCGGTAGGTGCAGAACGTGTAATCGTCCGCCCGCATCGCCACCCCGAACCCGGCCGCGATCGCCTCCTGGCCGAGCGCGAGGTGGCTGGTGCCCTTGACCAGGTTGTGCAGGAACAGGTCGTACGCGCGCTTCTCGACCACGCGGATCTCGAGCAGCGAGCGGTAGAGCGCGAACCGCGTGGCGCCGTCGATGCCGTCCGAGCTGCTCGTCACAGGGCCTCCATCGTCAGTACCTGGGTCAGTAGCGATTGGCGATGAACAGTTCCTCGGCGGGGAACAGCGTGATCACCCGGCAGCCGTCCCGGGTCACCACGAGCTCCTCCTCGATCCGGGCCGCGGAGTGGCCGTCGCGCGCCGGGCAATAGGTCTCGAGCGCGAACACCATGCCCTCCTGGATCTCCATCGGGCTGTCGAACGACACCAGGCGGCTGATGATCGGCCGCTCGTGGAGCGCCAGGCCCAGGCCGTGGCCGAACTGCAGCGCGAACGCCTCCATCTCGCTGGCGAACCCGAAGTCCTCGGCCCTCGGCCACACCGCCGCGATCCGGTCGGTCGACACGCCCGGCCGGACCAGCGCGATCGCCGCGTCCATCCACTCGCGCGCCTGCTTGTAGGCGTCGCGCTGCGGGTCGGTGGCGCGCCCGACGTTGAACGTCCGGTAGTAGCAGGTCCGGTACCCGGTGAACGACTGGATGATGTCGAAGAACGCCTGATCGCCCGGCCGGATGATCCGGTCGGTGAAGTTGTGGGGATGGGGGCTGCAGCGCTCGCCGGCGATCGCGTTGATGCCCTCGACGTCGTCCGAGCCCATCTCGTACAGCGTCTTGCTGGCGAGCGCCACGATGTCGCACTCGCGGACGCCGGGCTTGAGGTGCTCGGCGATCACCTGGTACACGCCGTCGACCATCGCCGCCGACATGTTGAGCAGGATGATCTCGTCGATGTTCTTGATCTGGCGGGCGTCGAGCAGGGTCTGCTGGCCGTCGCGGACCTCGAGCCCCGCGTCCTGCAGCGCGAACAGCATCGGCAGCTCGGTGATGTCGAGGCCGATCGGCATGCCGGCCACGCCCTGCTCGACCAGGATCGCCTTGATCTCCTCGGCGGCGCGCTTGAACAGCCCGACCTCGGGCCGCACCGAGCCGCGCAGCCCGACCATGCCGGCGAGGCAGTGTTCGTGGGGCAGCCACGGCGCATACAGCCGGTGGTGGACCGCCGCGGAGCCGAAGTCCCACAGGTACGGCTCGCCGTTGCCGGTCAGCAGCGCGAACCGGCACATCTTGTCGCGCGACCACTCGCCGATCACCGTGCTGGTGAGGTAGCGGATGTTGTTGTTGTCGAAGCACAGCACCGCGCCGAGCCCCGAGCCGGCGAGCGCCTGGCGCGCGCGGGCCAGCCGGTAGTCGTGCAGGCGGCGGAAGTCGACCCGCTGCTCGAAGTCGACCGCGGAGTGCCCGGGAGCGGGGATCTGGCGGTTCCAGTTGTAGCCGGGCTTGAGCGCCTCGGGCGCAAGCACCTTGTCGCGGGTGATGGCGGTGGGCTCGCGCAGTTCGTGGGCCATGCTGGACAACGCTTCCTGCCAACCGGGGGTTCGCGGTTGACTTGCTTGCACTCCCGGGACAATGATGCGGACGCCTGGAGCACGGTATCGCGGGGCGGCGCGGAATACCAGCGGACTACCAGCCACGGAGGTCTCCCCGATGAACGGCAAGCGGCTCGGCGGTAAGCTTACCAGGAGGGCATTCGTCCAGGGCGCGACCGGCGTGGCCGCGCTCAGCGTCTTTTCTGGCCTCCGGCCCGGCCTCGGCCGGGCCCAGGCGACCAAGCCGATCCGGATCGGCGTATCGCTGCCGCTGACCGGTGTATTCGCGATCGCAGGCCAGAAGCACCGCGACGGCTACCAGTTCTGGGCCAACCTGCTCAACAACGACAAGAAGCGCCAGCTGCTCGGCCGACCTGTCGAGCTGGTGATCAGTGACAACCGTTCCGACACCGAGACCACGGTCGCGCAGCTCGAGCGGTTCATCAGCGAGAACCAGGTCGATCTGCTGTTCGGCACGTTCTCGAGCAAGCTCACGTTCCCGGCCTCGGCGGCCGCCGAGAAGGCCAAGATGGTCTACCCGGTGCCGGCCGGCGGCGCGCTCAAGATCTGGGAGCGCGGCTTCCAGTACATCTTTTACTTCCAGCAGAACGCGGCCGAGACCATCGGCCAGGCGCCGATCGACGTGCTCGCCCACGCGCGCGACGGCAAGCGGATCAAGCCGGCGGAGTTCCCGGCGTCGGCCGGGATCGTGAACGCCGATGACTTCTTCTCCAACGGGATCGCGGCCGGGCTGGCCGGCGACGGCACGCTCGCGCCCGGCGTGCTCAAGCGAGCGGGGATCAACCTCGCGTTCCGCCAGAAGTGGCCCGAGGGGTTCACCGACTGGATCACGCTCGCCAACTCGCTCAAGGGCAAGAAGCCCGATCTCGTGCTGGCATGCACGGCATCTCCCGACGAGGCGATCCAGCTGGTCCGCGCGCTGCGCACCGTCCGGTTCAACCCGCCCGGGCTGTACATCTCGCAGGGCTCGCAGGCCGAGTTCAAGCAGGCGGTCGGCGAGGCGGCCAACGGCATCCTGACCCACGCCGCGTGGCACGCCGCCGCCCCGTACCAGGGCCTGGTCGCGGGCGAGAAGTACAGCAATCAGCAGTTCCAGAAGGAGTTCCAGGTTGAGCTCAAGCGCGAGCCCGACGAGGACGAGGCGATCCCGTTCGCGGTCTGCCAGGGCATGGAGCAGGCGGTGCGCGCGGTCGGCTCGACCGACAACCAGAAGCTGCGCGCGTGGCTCGCCGCCCGGACCAAGGCCGACCCGGTGCGCACCGTGCTCGGCGACTTCTACTGGGACAAGCGCGGACTGCCGGTCAACCGGCCATTCCTCGTCCTGCAGTGGCAGAACAACAAGCTGGAGTTCGTCTGGCCCCAGGGCGAGTTCGCCGGGATCAAAGATCTGCAGTGGCCCAAGCCGAAATGGGGGTGAGGCGCACCCGCGATGACGCTGCTGGAGGTCACAGACGTCACGCGGCGGTTCGGCGGGGTCACCGCAGTCGATCACTGCTCGCTCGCGATCCGCGAGGGCAGCTTGACCGGGCTGATCGGCCCCAACGGCGCCGGCAAGACCACGATGTTCAACCTGATCGCCGGGGCACTCCGCCCCGATCGCGGCCAGATCCGGCTGTCCGGCAAGCGGCTTGACCGGCTCCGCCCGCACCAGATCGCCCGGCTCGGCGTCAGCCGGACGTTCCAGCTCACCCGCGAGCTCGCCGACCTGACCGTGGTGGAGAACGTCGTGGTCCACGCGCCGGTCCGCACGCTCGACCTGCTGCGCAGGAGCATCGGCGACGCCGAGCGCGCGCGGGCGATGCAGCTGCTCGAGCTGGTCGGCCTCACCCGGCTGGCCGACGCGCCGGCCGGCAGCCTGTCGTACGGCCAGAAGAAGCTGCTCGAGCTCGCCGGGGCGCTGATGCCGGCGCCCCGGCTGATCCTGCTCGACGAGCCGGCCGCCGGCGTCAACCCGGCGCTGCTCGACGCGATCGTCGGTCACATCGAGCGCGTCCACCACACCGGCGTGACGTTCCTCATCGTCGAGCACAACATGGACCTGGTGATGAGCCTGTGCGACCCGATCATCGTCATGGCGCACGGCAAGGTGCTGGCCCAGGGTCCGCGCGACCAGATCCAGGGCGATCCGCGCGTGCTGGAAGCCTACCTGGGGGCCGCGTGACGCTGCTCGAGGTCGAGCAGGTGTCGGCGGGCTACCCCGATGGGCCCAACATCCTCGACGGTGTCAGCCTCGCGGTCGAGCGCGGCCAGACCTGCTGCGTGATCGGCCCCAACGGCGCCGGCAAGTCGACCCTGCTCAAGACGATCTGCGGCCTGCTCCGCCCGCGCACCGGCGCGGTGGTGTTCCGCGGCGAGGTGATCAGCGGGCTGCGCCCCGACCAGATCCTCGCCCGCGGCATCTCGTTCGTGCCCCAGGACCGCAGCCTGTTCCCCGACATGACCGTGCGGGAGAACCTGAAGATGGGGGGCTACACGCTGCGCGACCGCAAGAAGCTCGCCGAGCGGATCGCCGCGGTGTGCGCGATGTTCCCGGTGCTCGCCGAGCGCCACGCGCAGCGCGCCCGGACGCTGAGCGGCGGCCAGCAGCAGATGCTGGCGATGGGCCGCGCGCTGCTGCTCGATCCCGAGCTGATCCTGCTCGACGAGCCGTCGATCGGGCTGGCGCCGCAGATCGTGCAGCAGGTGTTCGACGCCGTGGCCCGGCTGCGCGCGGCAGGCAAGACCATCGTCATGGTCGAGCAGAACGCGCGCAAGGGCCTGGAGTGCGCCGATCGCGGCTGCGTGCTCGATCTCGGCCGGACCCGGCTCGAGGGCCCGGCGGCGAGCCTGCTGGCCGATCCCCAGATCGAGGAGCTCTACCTCGGCAAGCGGCGCGGCGGCGACGCAGCCGGCACCCCTCCGAAGGCCGCGGAGGAGCCGCCCGCGTGATCGATCAGCTCCAGGTCGTGATCCTCGGCGCCACGCTGGGCGGGGTGTACGCGCTGATGGCGTCGGGCCTGACCCTGATCTTCGGCGTGATGCGGATCGTCAACATCGCGCACGCCGCGTTCATGGTGCTCGCGGCGTACCTGGCGTTCTGGGCGTTCACGCTGTACCACGTCGATCCGCTGTGGTCGGTCGCGATCGTCATGCCGATCCTGTTCGCGCTCGGCGCGGCGGTGTATCGCCTGCTGTTCGCACGGATCGCCGACCGCCGCCGCTACACCGAGATGACCGTGCTGCTCAGCTTCGCGCTCGCGCTGGTCGTCGAGGGCGTCACCGGCTTCCTGTTCACCGGCGTGTACCGCACGACGACGCCCGACTACGCCAGCGACGCGTTCGACCTCGGGCCGTTCTACGTCCCCAAGGGCCAGCTCTACGCCACCGTGCTCAGCCTGGTCCTGCTCGGTGGGCTGCTGGCGTTCCTGCGGCTGACCCGCACCGGCCGGGCGATCCGCGCGACCATGCAGAACCGCGCCGCCGCGCAGCTGGTCGGGGTCAACGTCCGGCGGATCTCGACGCTGACGTTCGGCATCGGCACCGCGCTCGCCGGCGCGTCGGGCGCGCTGTTCAGCTTCCTGTTCCCGTTCTTTCCGTCCAAGCACTGGCAGCTGATCGCCAGCCTGCTCGCGCTGATCGTGCTCGGCGGCATGGGCAGCCTGCTCGGGACCTTCGTCGGCGCCATGCTGCTGTCGATCGCCTCGGCGGTGGTCAGCGACCGGTTCGGCCCGACCTGGTCGCCGGCGACGTTCTTCCTGGCGCTGTTCGTGATCCTGCTGGTGCGGCCGCACGGCCTGTTCGGCAAGAAGGCGGAGCTGTGACCCGGCGCGCGCTGGTGCCCGCGGCGCTGGTGGTCGCGCTCGCGGCGTTCCCGCTGCTCCAGCTCACCGTCGGCGGCTTCAACTACTGGCTGCACATGCTGCTGATCGTGTTCATGTACGTCGCGATGGCGTCGAGCTGGAACCTGCTCGGCGGCTACGCCGGGTACATCTCGCTCGGCCACAGCGCGTTCTACGGCATCGGCGGCTACGTCACCGGCGCGCTGATGACGTTCGGCGGCATGTCGCCGCTGTGGTCGGCGCCGCTCGCGGGCGTCGCGTGCTTCGCGATCGGGCTGCCGGTCGGCCTGATCACGCTGCGGACCCGCGGCCCGGCGTTCATCATCTCGACGATCGCGCTGCTCATGCTCGCCCGGCTCGCGCTCGACAACACCGAGTCGCTGGGCGGCGCCGACGGCCTGAGCCTGCCGCTGCCCGACCTGCCGGCCGACACCCAGAAGCTGCCGTTCTACTACGGCATGCTCGCGGTCGCGATCGCGGCGGTGTACACGTCGTACCGGATCCGGCACGCCAAGCTCGGCCTGGGGCTGCGCGCGATCGCCGAGGACGAGGTCAAGGCCGAGGCCGCCGGGATCCCGACCGCGATGTACAAGATCGTGGCGTTCGCGCTGAGCGCCGTGTTCATCGCCATCGCCGGCGGGATCTGGGGCTACTACCTCACGTACCTCAAGCCGACCATCTTCTTCCAGATCCTGACCTCGGCCGAGATCGTCCTGATGGCGATCCTCGGCGGCCGCGGCACGGTCGCCGGCCCGGTGATCGGCGCGATCGTGCTGGTCGCCGCCGACGAGCTGGTCGTCGCCAAGCTGGGCTCGACCGAGCTCAACCTCGCCGCCAAGGGCGCCGCGATGATCGTCGTCCTGCTGGCGTTTCCGGACGGCATCGTCGGCACGCTGAAGGCGCGCGGGCGGCTGCCCCGCATGCTGGACTGGGGGTGACCATGGCCGCGCACCGAGCGCACGCGCGCATCCCAGCCCGCCGGCCGGCCGGCCCCGCGATCCGGAGCTACCCCTGGCCCAGGAGGCCCGCATGATGCAGAGCAAGAACCCGGCGACCGGCGACGTGCTGGCGCAGTTCGACGAGATCGGCCCGCAGCAGATCGAGGACAAGCTCGCGCGGGCCCACACCGCATTCCAGCGCCACCGCCGGACCTCGTTCGCCGAGCGCGCCGCCGCGATGCGCCGCGCCGGCGAGATCATGGAGCGCGACAAGCAGCAGCTCGCCGCCCTGATGACCCAGGAGATGGGCAAGACGCGGAAGGCCGCCGTCGCCGAGGCCGAGAAGTGCGCGTGGGTCTGCCGCTACTACGCCGAGCACGCCGAGCGCCAGCTCGCCGACGAGGTGATCGCCACCGACGCCGCCAGCAGCTACACCCGCTGCCTGCCGCTCGGCCCCGTGCTCGCCGTCATGCCGTGGAACTTTCCGTTCTGGCAGGTGTTCCGGTTCGCCGCGCCCGCGCTGATGGCCGGCAACGTCGGCCTGCTCAAGCACGCGTCCAACGTCCCGCAGTGCGCGCTCGCGATCGAGGACGTGCTGCGCCGCGCGGGGTTCGCCGACGGCGTGTTTCAGACCCTGCTGATCGGCGCGTCGCGGGTCGCGGCGATCATCGACGACCCGCGGGTCGCCGCGGTGACCCTCACCGGAAGCGAGGGCGCCGGCGCCCAGGTCGGCGCGGCCGCGGGCAAGGCGCTCAAGAAGTGCGTGCTCGAGCTCGGTGGCTCCGATCCGTTCATCGTCATGCCGTCGGCGAACCTCGACGACGCCGCGGCCACCGCGGTCAAGGCGCGCTGCATCAACAACGGCCAGTCGTGCATCGCCGCCAAGCGCTTCCTGGTCCACGCGGCGGTCCACGACGCGTTCGTCGCCCGGTTCGTCGCCGGCCTCGAGCGGCTCCGGATCGGCGACCCGATGGCCGACGACACCGACCTCGGCCCGCTCGCCACCGAGCAGGTGCTCGCCGACGTCACCCGCCAGGTCGCCGACTCGGTCGCCGCCGGCGCGCGCCTGCTGTGCGGCGGCAAGCGGATCGGCACCCGCGGCAACTTCTACGCGCCGACCGCGCTCGCCGACCTGCCCGCCGCCGCCCCGGCCTACCGCGAGGAGGTGTTCGGCCCGGTCGCCGGCGTGTTCGCGGTCCAGGACGCGGGCGCCGCGATCGCGCTCGCCAACGCCAGCCCGTTCGGCCTCGGCGCCTCGGTGTGGACGACCGACGAGGCCGAGCAGCGCCGGTTCATCGACGAGCTCGAGGTCGGCATGACGTTCGTCAACGCGATGGTCGCCTCCGACCCCCGCCTGCCGTTCGGC
>JBGQCL010000518.1:0-8200 GCA_041495365.1 Kofleriaceae bacterium
AAGCCGTCGGGGTCCCCACCCCCCGTCTCGCTGCGCTCGACGCCGCGCAGGTCGACGCCGGTGACCACCACCGCCGACGCGCCGTTGTCGATCTCGGCGCGGCCGATCCAGCCGTCGTGCCCGGCCGGGTCGCGCGCGCGGATCCACGCCGGGTCGCTCGCCGCGTCGACCACCGTCAGCCGCGCGCCCCGCGCGAGCGCGGCGATCGCGGCGGCGTCGGGCCGGGGCTCGGCGCGCAGCGCGGCGCGATCCACCACGACGTCGATGAACAGCTCGCCGACGATGCCGCCACCCACCCGGCGGCCCGCGCTCCACTGCCCGACCTGCGCCGCCGCGTCCGCGTCGGCGTCCTCTGGCGCCGACACCGTGGTGCGCGCCAGGTAGCCCTCGACGCCACCCGCCCGCACCCGCAGCCAGCGGCCGTCGATCGCCAGCACGCTGACCTCGGCGCCGGCCGGCAGGCGCGCGACCACCGCCTCCCGCTCTCCGGGCTTCTTGCGCAGCGCGACCGGCTCCAGCGTGCGGCGCCCGCCGACGTGGGCCAGCGTCACCGACGCCACGACGGCGTACACACACAGGACGGCGAGCCTTCGCATGTGGAGCGAAGCTCTCTAGCAGCTCGCGCACCAGGTCTTTCGCACTCGCAACCACGCGGACTTGCCTGTCCTGATCGTGCACACGCCGGGACGTTTGTACGAGCTTGGTACTTTCCGGCGATCTCCAGCGACCAAAACACGCACACTTCGCACGGCGGATCCGGGAATACGCGTTGCAGCTATGTCCGCGAGTGCACCTTGGAATCTGGTTCGCGATTCCCGTCACGGCGCTTGCGTGGATCGCCGCATGTGATGGCTCGCTGCGCGAGAAGATCGGCCAGTCCGACATCGACGCATCGGTGCTGATGACGATCCAGCCGCCGAAGTGCGATCCGTCCGCGACCGCCGGCGACAGCGGTGCCTGCACCGGCGGCGGCCAGCCCGGCTCCGACTGCCTGATGTGCCATCACCAGGGCGGCCCCGCATTGCCCTACACGTTCGCCGGCACGCTGTACGACGCCGCGGACGCCAGGCCGGTCGGCGGCGCGACGATCTACGTCCAGGACTCGGTCGGCAACGTCGCCACCGCGATCACCCGGCCCAACGGCAACTTCTTCACCGCCGACGGCTTCGTCCAGTATCCGGCCAAGGCATTCGTGTCGCTGTGTCCGGACGTGCTCGAGATGATCGGTCCGGTCGATCAGATGACCGGCGCCAACTGCAACACCTCGGGCTGCCACACCGCGGGCTTCCGCATCCACCTGCCGTGAGCGAGCGATGGACACCACCGTACCGATCCTGATCGGCCTGGGCACCCTGCTCCTGCTCGGCCTGGGCGCCGTGCTCGACGACCGCCGCGCCCGGCTGCGGCGGCGCGATGACCGCGACGCGGCCCAGGCCGCGGTGCCGCTCCTGCACTCGATCAACGACGACCGCTGCATCGGCTGCGAGGCCTGCGTCGACGTGTGTCCGACCGAGGTGCTCGACCTGGTCGATCACAAGGTCCGGGTCGCGCGGTTCTCCGACTGCGTGCAGTGCGAGCAGTGCGCCAGCGCGTGCCCGACCCAGGCGCTGGTGATGTACCGCGCCGGTACCACGCCGCGCATGCTGACCGTGCCGGAGATCGACGAGCACTTCCAGACCAGCGTGCCCGGCCAGTACCTGATCGGCGAGGTCGCCGGCAAGCCGCTGGTCAAGAACGCCGCCAACCTCGGCCGCGCCGTGATCGAGCACATCGCGCGCGACCTCGCGGGCAAGCCCGGCGCCGGCCGCGAGGTGGTCGATCCCACGGGGGGCTTTGCCCCCCGCCCCGCCGGCGGAGCCGTCGGGGTCCCCACCCCCCATCTCGCTTTGCTCGATGTCGTCATCGTCGGCTCGGGGCCGGGCGGCCTGTCGGCGGGCCTGGCCTGCATCAAGCACACGCTGTCGTGCCTGGTGCTGGAGAAGGAGCACGTGATCGCGTCGACCGTGGCGCGCTACCCCAAGGGCAAGCACTTCATGGCCGAGCCGTGCTCGGCGCAGAACGTGTCGTACCTGCCGGTGTTCGACGGCAGCAAGGAGCAGCTGGTCGCGGCGTGGACCCAGCTGGTCCAGGCCGTCGAGCTGCCGATCCGGCTCGGCGAGGCGGTCGAGACCGTGCAGCGCGGCGACGACGGCGTGTTCACGATCAAGACCACGGTCGCCAGCTACCGCGCCCGCGCCGTCGTGCTCGCCACCGGCCTGCGCGGCAAGCCGCGCTTGCTCGCCGTGCCGGGCGCCAACCTCGAGAAGGTCCAGTCGCTGCTCGACGACCCGGCCGAGTTCGCCGGCGAGCACGCGCTGGTCGTCGGCGGCGGCGACTCGGCGGTCGAGGGGGCGATCGCGCTCGCCGAGGCCGGCGCCACGGTTGCGCTGTCGTACCGCGGCGACGGCTTCAAGCGCTGCAAGCAGGGCAACCAGAAGCGGCTCGCCGAGATGACGGCCGGCCAGCGGCTCACCGTGCTGGTCGAGTCCAACGTCACCCGGTTCACGCCCGACGCGGTGACCATCGCGTGCAAGGACCGCGAGATCACGATCCCCAACCAGCGCGCGTTCGTGCTGATCGGCGCCGACACGCCGATCGCGTGGCTGGAGGCCAACCAGGTGCGGTTCGTCGAGCGCCCCCACCTCTACGCGCTGGGCTCGACCGAGGACGTCGTGCGCCGGTTCGCCCCCGACGCCACCGAGTGCCCGCGCGCGCCCGAGGATGCGCTCGCCGCCCTGATCGATCGTCCGGCAGCCCGCCCGGCGGCCCGCCCCGCGCCGCGCCAGCCGGTGCGACGAATGAAGTCGGTCGCCCAGCACCTCCGCGAGGAGATCTGGGACGTGGTGACCAGCGTCAGCGCGGCGTTCCGGCTGTCCGACCTCGAGGCCGAGCACCACGCGCGGCGCGCCGTGGCCCACACGCCCGCGCGCGGCGTGGCGTCGCTCGACGACGCCCCGACCGAGGAGCTCGTATCGCTGCGCACGCTGGAGGCGGCCGCCGCGCGCACGAGGCTCGCACGATGATGGCGGTCCGCGAGATCCCTGCGGCAGCCGCCGAGCCCGATCCGTCGTGGGCCGCGCTGCGCGGCGCCCCGCTGTTCCGCGGCGCCGGCGACCACGTGCTCGCCGAGCTCACCGCGGCCCGGCGGGTCCACCGCATCGAGCTGCCGCGCGACACCGCCCTGGACATCCCGCCGGGCGTGCAGGGCGCGCTGTGCCTGGTCGTCGCCGGCCAGATCTCGATCGGCGTGTTCGATCCGGCGGCCCTCGCCGAGCGCGGCCGGCCGCAGCGCGACGCCACCCTCGGCGAGCCGGACGGCACGCTGATGCCGCCCGGCCCGCTCGCCCGCACCGCGCGGCGCAACCTCGCGCTGCTTGGCGACGGCGAGCTGTTCAACCTCGAGGCGATCGGCCAGGCCACCCAGCCCGGCGACGATCGCATCGCCGCGTTCGCCCTGACCCGCGCCCTCGTCCTGGTGATCGACGTCGAGGCGGTGCGCGCGCTCGCCGCCGCGTCGCCGGCGACCGGGCACGCGATCGGCGCGGCGCTCGCATCGACCAGCGCGCGGCTGCGCGCGATCACCGGCATCCAGCACGAGATCCTCGACTTCTACGTGCGCCACGGCCTGTCGGTCGCCGGCCCGACCGTCCGCCTGCGCCAGCTCGACCTGTGCATCGACTGCAAGCAGTGCGAGGAGGCGTGCGAGGACCGCCACGGCGCGCAGCGGCTGACCCTCGGCGGCTACGAGCTCGGCCTGCTCGACTTCGTCTACACCTGCCGGACCTGCAGCGACGCGCGCTGCCTGTCGCCGTGCGAGCACGACGCGATCAAGCGCGACGCCCGCACCGGCGAGGTCGTGATCCACGAGGACCGCTGCATCGGCTGCAGCCTGTGCGCGCTGTCGTGCCCGTACGGCGCGATCCACATGATCAACGTCGCCGAGCCCGAGCTCCCGGGCTACCAGCCCCGGTTCAAGGCCCGGCTCGACAAGGCCGGCAAGCTCGCGTTCGGGCCCGGCAAGGGCCGCAAGGCCCAGGCCCGCCGGATCGCCAGCAAGTGCGACCACTGCGCCGGCCATGCCGACCAGGCCTGCGTGTCGGCGTGCCCGACCGGCTCGCTGATCGAGCTGTCGCCCGCCGCGCTGTTTCGCGAGCGACCGGAGCCGATCACTTCGGTCGCCCCGGTCGCTGCCGCCGGCGCGGCCTGCCCCGCCCCCGCTGCGCCCACGGCCCCGCCGCCCCGCGCGCGCGACCTCCTGCCCACCGCGCCGTTCGTCGACGGCATCGCGGTCCGCGACTCGGGCGCCGCGCGGGTCAAGATCCGCAAGCTCAGCCGCCTGATCTGGGGCCTGGGCCTTCTCGCGTTCGCCGGCGTGCTCGCCGAGGTCGCGCTGCGCTGGTCCGCCCCGACGTGGTCGATCAGCTACCGGCTGATGCGCCTCGAAGGCGTCGAGCCGGCGCTCGCCGCGATGAATGTCAGCTACCTCGCCGGCACCCAGCTCGCGCTGACCTGCGGCTACCTCGGCACCGCCCTGATGGCGCTGTCGATGGCGTACCTGCTGCAGCGCCGGTTCGGCTGGTTCCACCGGACCGCGACCAACCAGTTCTGGCTCGACGTCCACCTCATGACCGGCACCGTCGGCCCGCTGTTCATCGTGCTGCACTCGGCGCTGCGCCTGACCACCTGGGTGTCGATCCCGTTCTGGAGCATGGTCGCCGTCGTGCTCTCGGGCGTGCTCGGCCGCTACCTCTACACCCTCGTCCCGTCGCTGACCAGCAAGCACGACCTCTCCATCCTCGCCCACCGCCGCGCGATCACCGAGCTCGCGGCCGATCATCCGGCCGCCGGCGACTACGCTTACCAGGTGATGGACCGCGAGTCCCGCCGCTCCGAGGCCGCCTGGCAGATCGGCCTCGTCCCGCTGCTCGGCTGGACGCTCGCCGACGACCTGCGCCGGCGGTGGACCCGGCGCCGCGACCGCCGCGCCCTCGCCCGCCTCGCCCCGCGCAAGATCGCCCGCCGGATCGCGCGCCGGATCGACCTGGTCGTCGTGCTCGAGCGCCGCAAGGAGCTCGCGCCGCGCGGCAAGGCGCTGCTGCGGTCGTGGAAGCGCGTCCACGTGCCGTTCTCGATCGTCCTGCTGGGGACGATGCTCGTCCACATCGCGCTCGCGCTCCACCTCGCGTGACCGCGCCGCGCGCAGCTCGCGATCGAAGAAGTCTGAGGTAAGACTTACCGAGATGCACACGGCCCGGGTCTCCACCAGGGGCAGATCGCCCTGCCTCGGAAGCTTCGCGAGCGAGCTCATGTCCGACCGGGTGACGCCTTCGAGTTCCTGGACAGCGACGACCCGGACGTGATCGTGATGCGAAAGCTCACGCGGCGGCCCAACGAAGGGCTCGTCGATGCACTCCTCGCGTGCCCGCACCGATTCGACGTCCCGGGCCGCCGACGCGAGTATCCCGGTCCTCGCTCGATGGAGCGCCGGTTCGAAAGGGCACCTGGCGCTCGCCGAGCACGTGCTCGACGACGATCGTCGCCGTGCTAGCGCACGAGATGCACGAGCTCGACGGTCTACGCAAGGTCTTCCAAGAGCGTGAGACTCTGCCGGCGGAGGAACTCGGCCGCTGGGGTAACGCAGCACGCCGCTCATCGCGAGCTTGATGAGCTCCGCATAAACGGCCGTGATCTTTGCGGCAGTCTGCTGCGCCAGGATCTGACGAACCTGGATGATGCTGGAGGTGTCGATCACGAACACCTCGGTCGACCGCCCGCCGCCCGTCGACGTCATGCTGCAAGCTTCTCCAGCTCGAACAGGTTCTGGTCGCCAAGGTCGAGGTAGCGCATCGCATCGGCAACGGTGATGACATCGCGCTGCACGGCGCGGAGGAATGTCTGCACCGTCCGGTGGCCGTACTCATCGAGCCGCTTCCGCGGCCGATTGCGACCACCACCACCACCGCCGCCGGGCTTGGCGTCAGCGGTCGCCGGCAGTGACTGGTACAGCGCCCAGCCGGCAAGTTGCAGTCCGATGAGCCGCAACGTAGCCGCGCGCAGGCTGACCCGGTACTGCGCGGCGAGCTTCCGAGCGACAGCGACATTGATCGATCCGAGTTCACGGACGAACGTGCGCACCGATGGCTCGGGCATCAACGCCGCAGCGGCGACCTGCTCGCACCAGCGCTCCAGATCATCGCTGCGACCGCGTCCGTCGCCGTCCTCCACGCAGACTGAGTTCGTGCGTGTGAGCAGGTGCGCGAGCTCGTGAAAGAGCGTGTAGAGCCGCGCTGCCGGACTCCAGTGGGTGTTGAGCACGATCGCGGGTGCGCCCGGCGTCCAGATCGAAAACCCTCGCGCCGACTCCACCCCCATCGGCAACGACAATACGAGCACGCCGAGAGCCTCGACGTGACGGCGCCACTCTCTCAGCGCAACGGAATTGTCGCGCCAGGTCGTCTGGGTCTCGACGTCGACCCCCAGCATCTCACGCGCACGTTTGCCGGCGTGCTCGGGGTTCGACAGCGCGGCGAGCTTCGGCAGATCCACCGGGGGCTCGTGCATCTCGTCAAGCAGCCACGCGACCTCCTGCTGCAGGCGGCTCACCTCGCGCACCCTCAGCCGCTCCTCGGGGAGAAGCTCACGATCCGCGACCCCCGGCGGGTGGCGAAACTCGATCGCGACGTGCTCGGTCGTGGGCGGCCTGGGCAGCAGGAACGTGGCGGTCGGCCGATGCAGAACGGCAGCGAGCTTGTGGAACGAGGACAGGGATGGCTGCGCCTTGCCGGCAAGCCATGCCCGCAGGTCTGCCTCGGCGACGTCGACACGACGCGCGACGACCTCGAACCCGAGGCCAGACTCCCGGATCGCCCAGTCGAGCACCGATGGTGTGATCGGCACCTGGACACCACGTCCCATGGTCCGTCGCATACCATGGCGGTGCGACAGGCGCCTACTTTCGGCCATTCCAGCGACCACGTGGCGGAACGGGTGATGAGGCAGGACGGTGCGCAGTTCCGGACCAGAACGCACCGCCGTGGCTCGGAGATTGAGCGACAATGCGCCGCGCGATCGCCACCACCGCGCGGGGACCCATGACCGACCTGATCCTGCACCACTTCGACGCATCGCCGTTCTCGGAGAAAGTCCGCCTGGTGCTCGGGCTCAAGAAGCTGAGCTGGAAGTCGGTCAAGGTGCCGGTCCGGCTGCCCAAGCCGGACGTGGTGGCGCTGACCGGCGGCTACCGCCGCACACCGTTCCTGCAGATCGGTGCCGACATCTACTGTGACACGGCGCTGATGTGCCGGGTGATCGACCGGCTCGCGCCCGAGCCACCGCTGTATCCGGCGGCGGCCACCGGGATGCAGCACGTGCTCGCGCAGTGGGCCGACTCCGCGCTGTTCTGGGCCGCGGTCCCGTACACGCTGCAGCCCGCCGGGTTCGCGCATGCGTTCGGCGAGGTCTCGCCCGACGAGCTGAAGGCGCTGGCCGCGGATCGCGCGGCGATGACCGCCGGGCTGCGCCGGGCGACGCTGGCCGATGCGACCGCGCAGCTCACCAGCTACCTGGGCTGGCTCGAGTCGATGCTGGGCGGCGGCCAGGCATTCCTGCTCGGCGGCGCGCCGTGCATCGCCGACGTCGCGGTCGCCCATTCGCTGTGGTTCATCCGGCTCGCGCCGCCGGTCGCCGGCGTGCTCGCGCCGTTCGGCAAGCTCGCGGCGTGGTACGACCGGGTCAGCGCGTTCGGCCATGGCCGCGACGAGCCGCTGGGGTCGGGCGATGCGATCGCGATCGCGGCCCGCACGGGCGGCCACGCGCCCGCGGCGGTCGAGCCCGGGCTCGGTCTCGAGGCCGGCGCTCCGGTCACGGTGGCGGCCACCGACTACGCCACCGATCCGGTCGCCGGCACGCTGGTCGGACTGTCGGCCGGCGAGGTGGTCATCGAGCGGCGCGACGAGCGCGCCGGCACCGTGCGCGTCCACTTTCCGCGCATCGGGTTCCAGATCAAGAAAGCGAGCTGAGGTCCGCCATGAAGAAGTTCCACGGTCGCACCGCGGTGATCACCGGCGCCGCCTCCGGTTTCGGGCTCGAGGTCGCGCGGATCGCCGCGACCAGGGGGATGGCCATCGTGATGGCCGACATCCAGCAGGACGCGCTCGACAAG
>JBGQCL010000519.1:0-8197 GCA_041495365.1 Kofleriaceae bacterium
AAGCTGGGCTGCTCGACCGGCGGCGGTCCGACGGTGGACCCGGTCGTTACCTCGATCGCGGTCGATCACTGGAACCACGTCGCCTGTACCGACGACGGCGCAGCCGCGGTCGTCTACGTCGACGGTGCGGAGGTCGCGCGCAAGGCCGGCACGGGTGTGCCATCGACGATTGGCACCACCGGGATGTCGATCGCCGCCGACAACCCCAGTGGCAATGATCGGCTGATCGGCCTGATCGATCAGGTCCGTCTGATGGACGTCGCGCGCACCGCCGAGCAGATCTGCGCCGACGCCGGCAAGCCGAGCTGCCCGTGACCGGTTCGGGCTCGAGCAGCGAGGCCGTGTCGCCGGCTGCGATCCGCGTGTCCACGGCGGCTTCGTCCAGCTCCTCGAGGTCGCCGCCAGCGACGAAGTTGACGCGCACCGCGGCGATCATCCGCAGCGCGCTTGCGCGGCGAGCCAGTCGCGGGCGGCGGCGCCGTCGAGCCGCTCGGGTGCGTCACGGCCGATGTCGATCCAGTCGGCACGGGCACCTTCGAGCCTGGCGCCCGCGAGCGTGGCACCGGCGAGCCTGGCGCCCGTCAGCTCGGCGCCGGTCAGGTCGGCGCGCGCGAGGTACGCCTTGCGCAGATCGGTATCACGCAGGTCCGCGCGCGCGAGCGTGGCGTCGCGCAGCGAGGAGCGCAGGAGCGACGCACCACGCAGGTCGGCCCGGGCGAAGCTCGCCTCGTCGAGCGTCGCCTTTGCGAGGTTCGCGCCGGCAAGCGAGGCGCCATCGAAGATCGCGCCTGCCGCGAGCGAGCCGTACAGGTCGCCGCCGGCGTACCGGAGGCCGCCGAGCCGTGCGTCGCGGAGGTCCGCCTCCGCGAGCACGATCCCCGCCCAGTCGGCCTCGCCGCCTGCCGCGTCGAGGCGCTCGCCCTCCGCCCCGTTCGACTCGGCCCACAGCCGGTGCGCTTCGATTCGCCGCTCGAGCGCCGCGCGCTGCTCGTCGTTCATGGCGGGTACCATCGCACGCGCGGGTTGTTGCCGATAGCGTTGCGCAGCGCCTGGATGTCGGCCGGGTTCATCTTGCTCGTGTCGACGATGACGTTCTCGCCGGCCGCGAGCTCCGCGTTCACCTTCGCGAGGTCATCGACGAGCTTGAACGCGCCGCGCCCGGTGCCCGAGAAGAAGCCCTTCACGTCCCACATCACGCCGTTACCGTCGATGAACTCGGCAGCCGGGTTCGGGCAACGCGTGATCGGCGGGGCCAGCTTGCCCGCGTCTTCGAGCGCCAGGCCGACGCGCGCCTCCTGGATCGTCTTGAGCGAGATCTTGCCGCCGTGCGCGGCGTCGCGCGACAGGTCGAAGACGCGGTCGAGCTTCTGCGCCGACTTGAACTCGTTGATCAGGTCCTCGAGCGTCTTCACTGGATCGCCGATGCGCTCGCCGGCCTTGAGGATATCGAGGTATTCCTTGACCTTCGCGACGCCGATGTCCTTCGCGAGCTGCACGAGCTTCGGCAGCCCGCCGCACTCGCGCGCCAGGTCCATCAACTCCGGGAAGCCGCCGGCCTCCTGCGCCATCTTGACGAGCTGCTCGAAGCCGCCCGCGTCGCGCGCCGCCTGGAGCAGCGCCGAGATCCCGCCAGCGTCCTTCGCGAGCTCGAGCAGCTTGTCGAAGCCACCGGCTTCCGTCGCCATCTTGACGAGCGCCTCGAAGCCGCCCGCTTCCCGCGCGAGCTCGAGCAGCTTGGCCATGCCGCCGGCCTGCTGCGCCATCTCGAGCAGCTTGGCCAGCCCGCCGGCCTGCGTGACCATCTCGAGGAGCTTCGGCATGCCGCCGACCTCCTGCGCGAGCTCGAGCAGCTTGTCGATCCCGCCGGCCGCGGTGATCAGCTCCATCAGCTTCGCCATGCCGCCCGCCTGCTGCGCGAACTCGAGCAGCTTGTCGATCCCACCCACGGCCTGCGCGAGCTCGACCAGCTTGCCGATGCCGCCCGCCGCCTTGGCGAGCTCGACCAGCTTGGCGATGCCGCCCGCTGCCTCGGCGAGCTCGAGGAGCTGCTCGGCGCCGCCGACCGCGCGCAGGAACTCGACGGCCTTGCCGATGCCGCCGAGCGCGCGCACGAGCTCGATCGCGCGCCCGACGCCGCCCAGCGCGCGCACGAGCTCCGCCGCCTCCGGCACCCACTTCGCGACGTTCAGCAGCTCGCCCCAGTCGAACTCGACGCCCGCGAACCCGAGCACAATGTTGAACAGCGCCTTGCCGAACAGCTTGCCGCGCTCGTACGGCGACAGCCCCGGGGTGGTGATCGCGAGGTAGATGTAGTACGCGGCGAAGCACAGGCCGAGGATGATCCCGGCGATGATCAGCGCCTCCCAGCCGACGAAGATCACGACCAGGACGACGATGATGATGATCGCGATGAGGATGAGGATGCCCCACAGCGACTGGAGCATGTCCCAGATACCCTTGATCAGCTCCCACGCGGCCTCGAAGAACCCGACGACCATGCCGCCGAGGAACGAGAACACGTCGCCCATGAAGCCGGTGATCGAGTCCCACGCGCTCGACCACCAGCTCTTGTCCTGGTTCGCCTTGTCCTGCTTGGCCTTCGCGTCCTTGAACTGGTTGCCGAGATCGGTATCCAGCTTGGTGACCTGCGAGTCCTGATGGGCGAGCGCGTCGTCGATGCCGCCCGATAGCTTCGTGACGTTGTCGGTGAGCTGCTGGGTCCACCGGGTCTGACCCTGCGTGACGACCTTGGTCATCGCGGTGTCGGCCGCGGGCGTGATCGTCGCGATGTTGGTCACCGCCGACGACGCCGACTCGTCGAACTTGCCCCTGGTGGCCGCGACCTTGCCGGTCAGGCTCGACGTCATGCCCGTGCCGACGGTGTCGAGCTGGCCGAGCACGCCCTGAGTCTGCTGCTGCGCGCCCTGCTGGCCCTGGGCCTTCGCGGCGTCGAGCGCGCCCTGCGCCTGCGTGCTCGCCGACGTCAGCTTGCCGAGCGAGTCGTTCACGACGCCCGCGATCCGCTGGTGGATCGTCGCGGTGACCTCGTCGGAGACAGCGTACTGCTGGCCCTCGCGCTCGGCCTGCTCGGCGTGGCTCGCGATGTCCTCCGCCGTCGGATCGATCTTCGCGGCCAGCTGCTGCACGCCCTGATCTAGCTGCTGCGCGCTGCCCTGCGCCAGCTGGTCGTAGATCTGCGTCGCGCCGTTCTGCTTGTCGAGCACCTGCTGCTTCGACTGGTCGAACGACCGGGTGATGCCGTCGCGCGCGCTCTTGACGCCGTCGGCGATCGACGCGAGCGCGTCGGTCTGGTTCTTGTCGATGTGGGTGCGCGAGTCGGCCAGCTTCTCGGGCATGCGCGACGCGGTGTCGGCCGCGTCCTTGCGCAGGTCCTCGGCGAACCGGGTGCCGTGATCGACGCACGTCTGCCGGGCCTGGTTCGCGCCGTCGAGCAGCTTGGTCGCGAGGTCCGCGGCCTTCGAGCGCACGTCGCCCGCCGTGTCCCCGCCGCCCTCCAGCGTCGCGAACTGCCCGGCCCACTTCTCGCCGACCGCGCGCGCGGTCGTGGCCCGCTGCTGCGAGCCCTGGACCACGCGGTCGCCCTGCTGCGTGGCCTGGGTGCCGGCGTGGGTCGCGATCGTATCGTCGGCGGTGCGCGCCGCTTGCTGCTGCCGCGCCAGCGCCTGGTCGAGCTTCGCGTGCTCCTGCTGCGCGGCGGTGCGCACCTGGGTGCGCGAGGTCTCGGCGTGGGTGTCGAGGTCCGACAGCGCCTGGGCGCGGTCGGTCTGCATCTTCGCGAGCGTCTGCGCGAAGCCGACGATCAGCTTCGCCTTCTCGGCGACGATCGACGCCGCGAACTCGGCCTTCACGGTCGCTGCCTTCGCCGTCAGCTCCTGCTTCTGGCGCGCCGCGATCGCGCGGACCTGCGCCGCGAAGTTGCCGGTCGCGGTCACGCTGGCGCCGGCGGCAGGTCCCGCCGGCGCGGCGGTGGGGGCGGCTGTCGGCGCGGCCGCGGCAGGGGCGGCAGGGGTCGCGGGCGCGGCGGCCGGTGACGGCGCGGCGGCCGGCGCCGCAGCCGGGCGGCGCGCCGGGGGCGCGGGCGCAGCGTGCGCGCCGGACGGCTGCGGCACGGGTGGGACCGGCGTGCGCTGCGGTTTCGGCGCCGGCGCGGGCGACGGATGGACCGTCGGCTTCGCCGCCGCCTTCGATGCCGCGCCGCCGGGTGCGCCGGGCGCGGGCTGGCCATCGGCGGCCACGCGCGAGACCACCGGGCCGGTCCGTACGCGCACGGGGAGCGGCGCGGCACCCGGCGCGGCGGGCGCGGCGGCGGGCGCGGCAGTCGTCACCGCCGGCGTGCGGCGCGCGGCGGGACCGGCGATCGTCTGCAGCGCCGACGCGCGCGCGCGGTCGAGCAGCGCGGCGGGGCCGGACTGCGCGAACCGCTCCGCGAAGTCGTCCGCTTCCCGCTCATGTGCGTCGCCGGGCTCGCTGATCGCGACGCCCTCGGTGCGCGACGCGCCCGACCCGCGCGACTGGACGACATGTGCGACCTCGTGCGCGATCAGGCGCTGCCCGGCGATCCCCGCCGGGTCGTACGCGCCGCGCGCGAAGAAGATGTCCTCGCCGATCGCGAACGCGCGGGCGCCGAGCGCGCGGGCCGCCAGATCCGCCGCCTCGTCGGTGTGCACGCGCACCGCACCGAGCTCCGCACCGAGTGCCGCCTCGAGCCGCGCCCGCAGCGCGCGGTCGAGCGGATGGCCGCCCATCCGCGCCGCCGCGACGAGGTCCGCCGCCTTCGCGTCGACGACTCCGGACTCCGCCTTGCGGTGGATCGCGACAGGCGCCTCGCGGGCCGCGAAGCTGATCAGGCTGTGGCGGCCCGGCATCCGCGGCACGTTCCTGGGTGCCTCGGCCTCCGCATCGACGAGCGTGCGCCGCCCCACCGCAGGCCGCGGCGCCCGGTTCGCCGCCGCGCGCGCCTCCTGGTGAAACCACCGCCTCGCCGCCGCGTCGTCGCTCGCCTCGCGCCGGACGCGCTGCCAGATCGCGCGCGCCTCGTCGCCGCCGAGCCCGTACGCCGCAGCCTCCACCACCGGATCGAAGTCGTTGCGCTCGCCTCCAGACGCCAGGAACGCCCGCATACCAGACTCCGTGATACGGGATCCGGGCTCGATTCTTCCCTGGCAGCTACGCGCTTCGGGTGGCAGATGACCTGCGCCGCTGGGCTGCCGCCGGGTGAACTCCGGGTGAACGCGGGTGAACTCCCGGTGATCGAGCGGCCGGGCCGGCGGTGGTCCACGCATCGTGGCGGCCAGGAGCGCGCGGGTGGATGGACATGCTGCCTGACCTGGCGCGCATTGCCAGAAGGAGGATCCGATGATCAGCAACGATTCGAGGACCGAGTGGACACCGCTGCGCGTGCCCCGCGTGCGCCCGTGGTGGTTCGTCGCAGCGCTCGCGGCCGCGGTCCCCGGGGTCCAGGGTTAGGGGAAAGAATCCCCGCTGTCTTGTCAATTTCGTCAAGCAAGCAAACAAGGGGCACTACAGCGACCGCATCGCGAAGCATGGGCTTGGCCAGTAGGCGACACAGGTGTCGTCACCACGACAGCGAAGATCGCGCGGCTCACGCGATCTGGATCGCGGTCAGGGCGGGAGTCCGGCCGGCGTCGAGATCGTCGATCAGCCGGTCGAGCTGACGGCGCACCGAGGCGATGTCGATCGGTCCGATGGTGGCGGGTGTTGCCGGGCGCGCCAGCTTGCGCTGCGCCTTGGCGAGCACGCGCGCCGCGCCGCGCGGCCGGCCGCGGGACAGATGGACCAGGGCGGCGGCGAGCTGCGCGAGCGCCTGGACCGCATGTCTGTCGTCGGGGTCGGTCAGCCGCCATGCCTGCTCCCAGTGCTCGTGCGCTGCCAGCCAGTGACCGGCGGCCAGCGCGGCGGCTCCGAGCTCGAGCAGGTGATCGCGATCGGTCACGAGCGTGCGGTGATTCCGTCGCGGCGCGAGCTCCGCGGCGATCGGATCGAAGCCCGCCGCGGGGCCGCCGCGGTCATAGCCACTTGCGCGCCTTCCAGATCTCCTCGCTCGGCCAGCGGTTCGCCCACGCGGCGGTGACGAACGGATAGCGCGTCGTGGCGCCCTCGGGGGCATAGACCTCGATCAGGTCCTCGATCTCGAAGCCGCTGCGGCGGAGCAAGCGGATCTGGTCGCCGGGGCTGCGGCTCGGCCGACCACTCGCGGTCGGCCTCGGCCGCATACTCGGCCGCCAGCGTCGCCCAGTAGGCCCGGTTCTTCGCCACATGATCGTCGGGAGTGCCCATCGCGACACCCTACCGCAGGACAGCCACGCAGGCCCCGCGGTCAGCCCGCCGAGTCGGTCTTTGCCAGCATCTTCACCTCGGTCAGCTTCATCGTGCACGTCGCGCGCAGCGGCTCGCCCTTGGGGGAGAACATCGTCACCTTGGTCGACAGCGAGTCGATCACGCAGCGAAACCGGCGCGCGCCATCGATGCTGCCCCACGCGAGCACGCAGTGATGCGCCCGGCGCAGGTAGGCGTGCTTCGATCCGGGCTCGCGGATCGACGACATGACCTCGAGCGTGTCGATCTCCGGCTGCACCGAGCGATGTTCCTCGAAGCCATCGAACAGCAGCTCGAGGTTCATCGTGCGGGTCGGCGCCACCGTGAGCTCCATCTCGTCATCCTCGCCGGCACCCGGGTGCGATCCCGGTACGCGCTCCGGCTTCTTCCAGCTGATCTGCTTGTCGACCTGGAGCTCCTTGGGGTTGTACTGCGCGACGATCGTGCACGTGGGCACGTCGAGGCTCCCGAAGTACAGCTTCTCGACCTTGTCGGGCCAGCGGTCGGCCTCCGTCTGTTTCCTCATGGCCGCGCGCACGTAGGGATCCCGGGCCTGCATGACCCGTTCTTCGTTCTGCTTGGTGATCGTGTCGTCGTTGCTGGACATGGCCGTCCTCCTGTTCCGTACGCCGCGCGAAAGGCGCACGGGACCACCACGGCTCGCCGACGTTCACGTCGTACGTCCTGCCGCTGCCCGCGCACCACCCCCCGGCCGAGATCGAACGCTGCCCCGCAGCGTCGATGGGTGATGACACTCGAGATGTTCTACCCGTTACCCCGTCGCTGGATCCCTCCATTCACCTCGGTCTGCGGGGAGCAGCGCGAGCATGCGATCGGCGACGCCCTCCGTCGCGCAGCATCGCTGCATCGCACCCCACCACTGCCTCCCCTCATGAGCCATATGAGCAATACCACGGCTGCATCGCACGTGTCGACCGCCCGTCCACGACTCCAGCACAGCCGTAGTTCCACACCGAGGCTGTCGTTACCGCGGTCGCATCGCGGTGCATGGGCCCTGGCGGTCGGCGACACAACGACCGTCACCACGACGGCCCGGCGCGGACCACGACCGGGTCACCGGTGCTCGAGCACCAGCGCGCGATACACCTCCGGGTAGGCGTACGGCGAGCCGCCGCCGGGAAGCTGCGCCGGCGCAATCCGCGCTTACGGGATGGTCCGGGTGACGAACGTGATCGTCTGGCTCTCGACCGTCGTGGTCACGAGGTTGGTCGTGCCATCCATCGCACTCAGCGTGAGGGTCGCCATCCCGAGCTGCGCGTTCGGGACCCAGACCATGCCGGCGGTCTGCGTCGCATTCTGGTTCCAGTCCGTCAGGCTGTTGGGGCTGTTGGGGCTGTCGTACTGCGTGTCGCCCACCCCCGGCGGGGCCACCGTCGCCGAGAGGTCGGCCACCGGGGTCAGGCCACGCACCACCCGCAACGCGACCGCGCCGTGGTCCACATCGGTCTCCTGCCCGGTGTTGGCCAGCAGCAAGTCACGGTACGTTTCGGAGAGCATCGCCGGGATCGTGTTCTCGGTCCCGTAGTCCATCACGGACGTCGTGAGCTTGAGGCTCGTGACGTGCCAGATGAGCCCGGGACCGAGCGGCGCCACCATGGTGAAGCTGCCGTCGGGATGGGTCGTCGCGGTGCCGACCACCGCCGTGGTGCCGGCGTCGGTCGCGTGCGCGGTGCCGAGCGTGACCGTGAACCCACCGGCCTTGGTCGGGTCGCACATCGAGGTCGGTGCGCGCAGATCCTGGACCAGGCAGACGCGCCCCGAGATCGCGACCCCGCCATCATTGGCGATGCCGTCCCCGATGCCGGCGTCCCCGATGGTG
>JBGQCL010000520.1:0-8182 GCA_041495365.1 Kofleriaceae bacterium
CGCTGACCGCGACCGTGACGATGCTGCCGGGGCCGGTGCCGGGCGCGCCGTCGGATCCGCTTCCGTCGGGCACGGCGCCCGGCGGGTGATCCGCGTCGGCCGGCGATCCGCCATCGCCGTGGCCCGCCGGCTGCGAGCCGCCGCACCCCGTGCTCAGAATGATCAGGAGTGCGCACGGCGCACGGCGTGCTGTGCTCCGGTGCGACGATGTTCGACGACGGCGGCGCACCGAGCGGGGCGACATGGTCATGCGAGCAACGCCGAGCAATCGGCGTGCCCCCGTGGGGCAGCGCGCGGCGGGCGCTGTGTGCGGATCTGCTACGCGCGCGCGCTCCGCGAGCTGCGCCTTGCCGTCCGGCGCGCGGTCAGAACAGCTTGCCGAGGTTGTCGAGGTGCCACGACGTGCCCTGCCGGCGGCCCGCCGGGGCCTCCGGCTTGCCGTCGAAGTACGCGCCCTGCTCGGTGTAGCGCAGCCGGGTGCGCTGGCCCGCCGCCTCGAGCTCGAGGGTGGCGAGCGACACCGACAGCAGGGAGCCGTCGAAGTGCAGGTCGTAGGCGGACACGATCTGCCGCCCGGGCACGATCACGTGGAACGTCGACAGAAATCGGGACTCCTTGCCGTCGGGTAGGCGGCCGTGCAGCAGCTCCCGGCCGCCGACCCGCAGGTCGAGCGTGCGCTCGATGATCTGCCAGCCTTCGGGGGCGTGAAACCAGCGCGCGCGGAGCTCGGGATCGGTCCAGGCGCGCCAGACCTCCGCCGCCGGGGCGTCGTAGGTGCGATCGAGGGTGAAGGTGTCGTGAAGGACGGTCATCGGTTCTTCCTTTCCGAGAGCAGCTCGCCCAGGCGATCGAGCCGGCGTTCCCACTGCGAGCGGCGCTTCGCGATCCAGCTCTCCGCGCCGGTCAGCGCCGCCGGCTCGATCCGACAGGTCCGCACGCGGCCGACCTTCTCGGTCCGGACCACGCCGCTGGCCTCCAGCACCTGGAGGTGCTGGACCACCGCCGCGAGCGACATGTCGAGCGGCTCGGCGAGCTCGCTGACCGACGCCGGACCGCGGCCGAGCCGCTCGATCATCGCGCGCCGGCTGGGATCCGAGAGCGCGTGGAACACACGGTCGAGGGCGTGTTGCTCAAGCATCTGCTTGACTATTAGCCGGCGGCGGACCAACAGTCAAGCATGTGCTTGAGTATATCGATCGGCGTGGGGCGACGCCGGGCACCGCCCTCATGGCTCGGTGCCGGTTCAGCTGCTCGGCGCACACCAGGTCGAACGCCTCGGCGGCGTCGAGCGAGGCGCGATGCCGCGCGTACTCGCGCAGCCGGCGGCCCACCTCCTTCCACTCCATCGGGCCGTGGTCCGCAGGCGGTGCCTCCTGGTCGTCGGTGATCTCGCTTGCGCTGTGCAGCAACATGACGCCGTTCCTTCTCGCAGGCCCACTGCCTCGCGTGTGTGCCTTCTGTAGCACGCGATATTTCGGCTCGACCTGCTGCGATATCCCGCGTTGAGATGCGCCGGATCGCGATTTTCGTCCTCCGGCCCGCATGGCGCACGCAGACGGCAATCCGGCGCTTGCTACGCAAGATCAAACGACGGTTCTCGACCCCCACTTCGAGATTGGCTATCACACTGTCAATCGAAATCGACGCATCCTGTTGCATTGCCATGCTTTGCCGTTCAGGAGCGATGGACTCACAATCGGCGTGCCGGGCCACAACCACTGCTCGGCGGAGCGATCCGGCGGATCTCCGGCGCTGCCGCGCGCGATATCTCGGAGCTGCAGGTCGCGGCCATGGCGGCGACGGGCGACGCCCGTCGCGACCGATCCGCGCCGGGACCCGTGACGAACGCCCTCACAGGCGTACGTGGTCTCGCCCAGCGTGGGTCTTCGCGGCGGCGGTGCGCGCCGCCCGGACGCAGCGGCGTTCGACGCGGGGCGTGCGCGGACGGGCGCAGGGCGGCCCAGCCGCGGGGGAGGAGGCACCGCGAGGTGAGCTGGGTCCACCTGCTGGGTCGCGGCCGAGGCGCTTGTGGGCCATACCGCCGACTGCCGACCACTGGTGACCGCCGCCGACGGCCGCTACGGACGAGCGAACCACGGCGAGCCAGGACTCCGCATCCGCGACACCGCGGCCGCGTCTCGGCTCCTGCCGCCCGGGGACGCGCCCCCGGGCACCCCCACTCGTCGCGCCACACCACCCCGTGGGCGAGAGGCATCCCCCCAGCGGGCACGCGATCCCGGCTACGAGCACCCTCACGCGATCCGCATCCTCGCGCGCGCCGGGTGCCGCGTGATCTGGACCCGCTGGCAACAGCGCACGCCCTACGACCCGACCAGGCATCGCGCCGCTCGCCCGTTCACCCTTCGCCTCGTCGACCAGAAGGCCGCGTGAAGCGGAGAGGTTGCACAGGATGTCTCATGCGCCTAGCACATCGTCGTCGCGACCGGCCGGGCCTAGTCGGCGCCGGGCGTCACGATCCGCCCGACCGCGTCGAGCAGGCGGCTCGCCCGCTCGGGCGGGATGGTCAGCGCGCGCTGGAGCTGCTCGAGCAGCGCGTCCTCGACCGGCGCGAGCTCGAGATCGGAGACGATCATCAGGTAGGCGAGGGCGAACGCCAGGTCGCGGGCGCCGGTGGTCGGCAGCCGCGGCACCAGCACTGCGAGCTGCGCGGCGCGCTCCTCGTCGTCGGTCGGGATCGGGGATAGCCACGGGAAGCGGTCGAGCGCGATGCCGGTCACCGTGCACAGCCGCTCGGTGAGCGAGCGCAGCAGGGTCATCTCGGCCGGATCCTCGTCCAGATCGACCTCGGCGGCGAGCTGAACGACCTGCAAGACGGCCCGGAGCTCGGGCGGGCGGAGCGGCTGGACGCCGAGGGTAACGTCGAGGATCTGCTGGAACTTCGCATCGTCGATCGCGAGCGTCATCGCTCCGATCGGTGCATCGCCTGGTCCAGCCGGGGTTCCCGGCGGCCGGGACCGCCGCCCGGCCGGGCGCGGGGTTGCGGTATCGTCCGCCGCATGCGCCCGCTCGACCGCTTCCTCCGCGCCCGTGATCTGCTCGTGTCGCTCCGCACCGATCACGAGGCGGCGGCGCGCGAGTTCCGGTGGCCGGAGCTGCCGGCGTTCAACTGGGTCACCGACTACTTCGACGTGTACGCCGCCGGCAACACCCGCCCGGCGCTGGTGATCATCGACGACGCCGGCGCGGTGGCGGCGTCGCTGTCGTTCGCCGAGCTCGCCGAGCGGTCGCGCCGGGTCACGCGGTTCCTCGCCCGGCTCGGCGTGCAGCGCGGCGACCACGTGCTGCTGATGCTGTCCAACGTCGCGCCGCTGTGGGAGACGCTGCTCGGCGCGGCCCGGCTCGGCGCGGTCGTGATCCCGGCGACGACGCAGCTCACCGCCGACGACGTCGCCGACCGGCTCGACCGCGGCGCCGTCCGCTGCGCGGTCGTGGAGTCGGCGGTGACCGAGCGGTTCCCCGGCGAGGCGCCCGGCCTGATCCGCGTCGCGGTCGGCGATCCGGCCCGAGGCTGGACGCGGTTCGACGACGCCTACGGCGAGGACGGCGGGGCCTGGCTGCCGCCCGCGCCGACCGCGCCCGACGATCCGCTGCTGCTCTACTTCACGTCGGGGACGACCGCGCGGCCCAAGCTCGTGCTCCACACCCATACCAGCTATCCGGTCGGCCACCTGTCGACGATGTACTGGATCGGCGTGCGCGAGGGCGACCGCCACCTCAACATCAGCTCGCCGGGCTGGGCCAAGCACGCGTGGTCGTGCTTCTTCGCACCGTGGAACGCCGGCGCGACCGTCGTGGTCCACAACTACGCGCGGTTCCGGCCGCAGGCCACGCTGGAGCTCCTGGCGCGCGAGCAGATCGACACCCTGTGCGCGCCGCCGACCGTGTGGCGCATGCTCGTGCTGGAGGACCTCGCGGCCCACCGGGTCCAGCTGCGCGAGGTCATCTCGGCGGGCGAGCCGCTCAACCCCGAGGTCATCGAGGCGGTCCGCAAGGCGTGGAACCTCACGGTCCGCGACGGCTACGGCCAGACCGAGACCACCGCGCTGATCGGCAACTGTCCGGGCGACGACATCGTGCCGGGCTCGATGGGGCGCGCGCTGCCCGGCTACCGGATCGCGCTGCTCGACGCGGCGGGCGCCGAGCGCGACGACGGCGAGATCGCGGTCGGGCTCGAGCCGCGGCCGACCGGGCTGATGGCGGCGTACGTCGGCGATCCCGAGAAGCTGTCCGCGGCGACCGCGGGCGGCTACTACCGCACCGGCGACGAGGCGGTCCGCGACGCGTCCGGCCGGGTCACGTTCGTCGGGCGCGGCGACGACGTGTTCAAGTGCTCGGACTACCGGATCAGCCCGTTCGAGCTGGAGAGCGTGCTGATCGAGCACCCGGCGGTCGCCGAGGCCGCCGTGGTGCCATCGCCCGATCCGGTGCGCACGGCGGTGCCCAAGGCGTTCATCGCGCTCGCCCCGGGCCACGAGCCGTCGCGCGCGCTCGGCCGCGAGATCTTCGAGTTCGTGCGCGCACGGCTTGCGCCCTACAAGCGAGTGCGCAAGATCGAGTTCGCGAGCTTGCCCAAGACGATCTCGGGCAAGATCCGGCGCGTCGAGCTGCGCCGGCTCGAGGCGACCCGCCAGGCCCAGGGCGAGCGCGGCGAGCACGAGCTGGCGTGGGACGGCGAGCCGTGATCGTCAGTCGCAATCGATCCATCCATCGTTTCATCCTGATTCCTCACGGTTCCGCCGCACGAGAAATTCCTGCGCCCGTCCCGCACGGTGTGCGCGCACTTTGTGCTTGCCAAGCACACCATCACTGACCAGGTTTTCAGGCAATATGAAGTCGTATCGGATGACGGCGATCATCGGTTCGCTCGGGGGTGTGCTCGCCGTCACGGGCTGTGCTCCCAACACTTCGGGCAGCACGTTCGCGGTGTGCCGCGTGTTGCCGACCGCGGCGGCCGCGCAGCCGCGGTGGGCCGGCACGGTGTTCACCATCGTGATGGAGAACAAGAGCCGCCACGAGATCCTCGGCTCGGGGAGCGCGCCGTTCATCAACCAGCTCGCCCGCGCCAACGCCACCGCGGGCGCCTATCACGATCCGTTCGTGCACCCGAGCGAGGCCAACTACCTGTGGATGGTCGCCGGGGAGAACTTCGGCGTGCTCGATGACGCCGACCCGGCCTCGCACCACCTGGACTCGACGGCGCACGTCGTCGACCAGATCGAGCGCGCCGGGCTGACCTGGAAGGCCTACCAGGAGAGCATGGGAGCGCCGTGCGGGCTGACCTCGCACGGCCGCTACGCCGCCAAGCACGATCCGTTCGTCTACTTCAACGACGTCAACGGCTGGGACGGCGCGGCGTTTCACCCCTCGCCGCGCTGCACCGATCACGTCGTCGACTACGCCCAGCTCGACGCCGACCTCGCCGGCCACGCGCTGCCCGACTACGTGTTCATCACGCCGAACCTCGATCACGACATGCACGACGGCTCGATCGCCGACGGCGATGCCTGGCTCGCGCGCGAGGTGCCCAGGCTGCTCGCCAGCGATGCGTTCCAGCGCGGCGGCGTGCTGTTCCTGCTGTGGGACGAGGGCGGCGGGACGCCGGCGGCCGACGATCCGCCGTTCCTCGCGATCTCGCCCCACGTCCGGGCCGGCTTCGTATCCGACGCCGATTACGACACCAGCTCGTACCTCAAGACGGTGCAGGCGGTGCTCGGGGTCGAAGCGCTGCCGTGCGATTCGGGCGCGGACTCGGTGGCGACGATGGACGATCTGTTCTCGGTCCCGCTGGTCGCGCAGACCAGCAAGACCGGAGCGTGATCCGGTGCGCGCGCCGCTGCGGATCGCCGTGCTCGCGCTGGTGATCGGCGCGGCCGCCGGCTGTTCGTCCGATCGGCCGACCCCGGCACGGCTCGGCGCGCTGGTGTTCACCGATCCGTCGCTGTCGACGCCCGCCGGCCAGGGCTGCGCGGATTGCCACGCGCCGAGCACGGCGTTTCGCGATCCGGAGAGCGATCGCTCGACGTCGATGGGCGCCGTCGCCGGGCGGTTCGGCGCGCGCAACGCCCCGAGCGCGATGTACGCCCGGTTCGCCCCGCCGCTGCACCACGACGCCGCGACCGGCGGCTGGATCGGCGGGCTGTTCTGGGACGGCCGCGCGAGCTCGCTGGAGCAGCAGGCCGGGATGCCGATGCTCCACCCGCTCGAGATGAACAACCCCGACAAGGCGAGCGTGGTCCGCGCGATCCGGCGCGCGAGCTACGCCGGCCAGTTCCGCGCGGTGTTCGGCGCGGACGCGCTCGATGACGTGGACGCCGCGTTCGGCCACGTCACCGAGGTGCTCGCCGCCTACGAGCAGACGGCGATGTTCGCGCCGTTCTCCTCGAAGTACGACCGCTACCTGGCCGGGCGCGAGACGCTGACGCCGGACGAGCAGCGCGGCCTGGCGATCTTCGAGGACCCGCGGCGCGGCAACTGCGCGAGCTGCCACCCGAGCCGGCCCGGCGTCGACGGCTCGCCACCGCTGTTCACCACGTTCGGCTACGCCAACCTCGGCATCCCGCGCTACCGCAACAGCAAGTTCCTCGTCCAGCCGGCCGCGTTCAACCCCGACGGCGACCGCTACGTCGATCACGGCCTGATGGTCACCGTCGGCGACCCGGCGCAGGACGGCAAGTTCCGCGTCCCGACGCTGCGCAACGTCGCGCGCACCGCGCCGTACGGCCACAACGGCTACTTCGAGAACCTGCAGTACATGGTGGACTTCCTCGCCACCCGCGACGTCGGCTCGGCCGATCCGGCGGTCAAGTGGGCGCCCCCCGAGGTCGCGGCGACCGTCGATCACGAGCACGTCGGCCACCTCGGGCTGAGCCCGCGGGACATCGACGACGTGGTCGCGTTCCTCGGCGCGCTGACCGACGAGCGCCCGGCCGCCCAGGGCGGGTAGCGGCGCCGATTCTCGTTGATCGCAGGGACGCGACTCTGCTACCGAGCGGATTGCCCATGCCTCAGATCGATGCCAACGGAATCAAGCTGGAGTACGAAGTGACCGGGGATCCGGCCGCACCGCCCGTGCTCCTGATCATGGGGCTCGGCGCGCAGCTCACCCGCTGGCCCGAGCCGTTTCACCGCGCGCTGACCGACGCCGGGTTCCGCGTGATCCGCCACGACAACCGCGACGTCGGCCGGTCGACCCGGATGACGCATCTCGGTGTGCCGTCGCTGCCGGCCGCGGCGCTGCGCGCGGCGCTCGGGCTGCCGGTCCGCGCGCCGTACGACCTCGGCGAGCTGACGGCGGACGCGGTCGGGCTGCTCGACGCGCTCGGGATCCGCAGCGCACACGTCGTCGGCGCCTCGATGGGCGGCATGATCGCCCAGATGCTCGCCGCGCGTCACGCCGGCCGGGTGCGCGGGCTGGTCTCGATCATGTCGACCAGCGGGCACCGCGGGCTGCCCGGCCCGAGCGTCGGCCTTCGCCTGGCGCTGATCCGCCGGCCCGAGCCGCAGGCCGGCCGCGAGCGGATCATCGAGGCGACGATCGCGCTGTACAAGCGGATCGCCAGCCCGGGCTACCCGCCCGATGCCCAGCTGCTGCGCGAGCACGTCACCAGCGACTTCGATCGCAGCTACTACCCGGCCGGCGTCGGCCGCCAGCTGCTCGCGATCCTGGCGTCCGGCAGCCGCGCGTCGATCCTCGGCCAGATCACGGCGCCGACGCTGATCCAGCACGGCGCCGAGGATCCGCTGGTCCCGGTCGCCGCCGCGCACGACCTGCACCGCCGGATCCGCGGCTCGCGCCTGGAGATCTTCCCCGGCATGGGCCACGACCTGCCGCGCGCGCTGGTTCCGACGCTGACCGGCCAGATCATCGACCACCTGCGGCGCGCCGACGCGGCAGCGCCGGCGGGGCAGGTCAGCGGCTCCGCGGTCTCGTGACCGCCTCCGGCCACCGGCGCCGTCACAGCCGCTGCTCGCGGAACAGGCCGAGCCGGTCCTGCGCGGCGCGCTCCGAGTACGAGAACACCACGAGATCGTCGTCGGCGCGGATCGTGTAGGTCAGCCAGCCCGGGACCACGGCGACGTCGTGCGGGGCGAGCTCGAATCGCGCCCCGGCCGGCGCGCCGGCGACCTCGATCGCGCCCCGGCCCTCGACCGCGACGAACAC
>JBGQCL010000521.1:0-8179 GCA_041495365.1 Kofleriaceae bacterium
GGTTCCGCGGCTCGATGATCAAGCTGTTCGGCGTCAAGTAGCCGCGGCGGAGGGCTTGACGGCGGGCGGGCGAAGCGATCAGGCTCGCACCTTGCTGGAGCCTGCTGTTCTCGTCCGCGGCCTGGTCAAGCGGTTCGGCAACCACCTCGCCGTCGACGACCTGTCGTTCGAGGTCCCGCGCGGCGTGGTGTACGGCATCCTCGGGCCCAACGGCGCCGGCAAGTCGACCACGCTGCGCATGATCAACGACATCTTCGCGCCCGACGCCGGCGAGATCGTCGTGCTCGACGGCCTCCGGCCCGGCCACGCCGCCGCGCAGCACATCGGCTACCTGCCCGAGGAGCGCGGCCTGTACCCGAAGATGAAGGTCGCCGACATGATCGAGTTCATCGGCGAGCTGCGCGGCCTGACCCGCGGCGAGGCCCGGCGGCGGACCGGGATGTGGCTCGACCGGCTCGGCCTGGCGCAGTGGGGGACCAACAAGGTCCAGGACCTGTCCAAGGGCATGCAGCAGAAGGTCCAGTTCGCGACCGCGCTGATCCACGAGCCCGAGCTGGTGATCCTCGACGAGCCGTGGAGCGGGCTCGACCCGATCAACGCCGAGGTGCTGCGCGACGTGGTCGAGGACATTCGCAAGAGCGGCCGCACCGTGCTGTTCTCGACCCACCAGATGGAGCAGGCCGAGAAGCTGGTCGACCACATCTGCATCATCGCGCGCGGCAGGAAGTTGCTCGACGGCCGGCTCGCCGACCTCCGGCGCCGCGAGGCCGCCGACGGCATCATCGCGCTGGGCTTTCGCGACGCCGCATCGCGCGCCGCGGCCGACGCCGTGCTCGCCGATCGCGCGCTGACCGCCGAGCGCCGGGCCCCCCGCGCCCGGGCTCAGGCCGACGGCGCCGAGTGCGAGGTCAAGCTCGCCGACGGTGCCACCGCGCAGCAGCTGCTCGCCGCGCTGGTCGCCGCCGGCGTCGGGCTGCAGCGGTTCGAGATGGTCGTGCCGACGCTGCACCAGATCTTCATCGACCGCGTCGGGGCGAGCGCCGCGGTCGCCGAGCGCCGCGCGGAGAATGGAGCGATCGCGTGACGCCCGGGCTGCGCGATGCGCTGGTGATCGCACGGCGCGAGTTCGTCGAGCGCGCGCGGTCGAAGTGGTTCGTCGCGATCACGCTGCTCGGCCCGGTCGGGATCGCCGCGCTGGTCATCGTGCCGGCGCTGCTGATCGGCAACCCGGCCGGCACCCGGGTCGAGATCGTCGACGGCACCGGCGTCCTGGCCGAGCCGCTGTCCGCGGCGCTGACCGTCGCGCAGTGGAAGCCTGCGATCGTTGCGCCGGAGACCCCGGACGCCGCGGAGATGGCGCGGATCCGCGACCGCAGGATCAACGGCTTCCTCACCGTCCCGAAGGACGCGCTCGACGGCGGCAAGATCGTGTATCGCGGCGACAACGGCTCGAACCAGATCGTCCAGGCGACGCTGGGCGAGATCGTGCGCCTCACGGTCCAGGCCGAGCGCGGCAAGCGCGCCGGGGTCCCCGGCGACAAGCTCGCCGAGATCATCAAGCCCGCCCGGTTCGAGCCCCAGCAGACCAACGGCAAGACCGAGGCGACCTCGGGCGGCCTGGCATTCCTGATCGGCTACGCGATCGCGTACGTGCTGTTCCTGGTGATCACGGTGTACGCGGTGGCGGTGATGCGCAGCGTGGTCCAGGAGAAGACCACGCGGGTCATGGAGCTCATGGTCGCTATCGTCAAGCCGCGCTCGCTGATGGCCGGCAAGATCTTCGGGGTCGGCGGCGCCGGCCTCGTGCAGGTCGCGGTCTGGCTGGGGATCGCGGCCCTCACCCTCGCGTATCGCGACGAGATCCTCGGCGTGTTCGGCATCGCCGCCGGCAAGGTGGCGCTGCCGTCGCTGTCCTTCGACGTGATTGCGATCGCGCTCGCGTACTTCGTGCTCGGTTACTTCTTCTACGCCTCGATGTACGCCGCGGTGGGAGCGATGGTATCGACGGAGCAGGACACCCAGCAGGTCCAGCTGCCGGTCACGCTGCTGCTGATCGTCGGCATCGTGAGCGTGACCTCGGTCAGCGGCGATCCACGCGGCGCCACCGCGACGATCATGACGATGATCCCGTTCTGGTCACCGCTGCTGATGCCGATGCGCTACGTCCTCGGCGGGGCCACGCCGGTCGACATTGTGATCTCGCTCGCGATCCTGGGGGTGTCGACGGTGCTGATCGCCCGTGCAGCCGCCAAGATCTACCGGATCGGCGTGCTGATGTACGGCAAGCGGCCGAGCGCCCGGGAGCTGGTCCGGTGGCTGCGGTATTGAAAACGGTGTCGGAGTAGCAAATCGGCATGAAACCCGCGTAGAATTTTCTGCAATGCGCCGGTGGCGACTGACCGCGGGATCGTCGATGGTATCGGCTGCGCTGATCGGCGCGCTGGCCGGGAGTGCGCTGGCTCAGCCGGCCGACCGGCCCGCGGACGTCGCCGAGCCGGACAGCGCGGGCCCGCGGCCGCCGCAGCGGATCGGCTACGGCGCGCTGCCCGGCGGGCTCCACGTCGCCGCGGCCGAGACCCTGCCGGCGGGAACGGTCGAGCTCGGCCTGCTCAGCGGGTTTGGCTATCGCAAGGGCCTGCTGTCGGCGAACCACTCGTTCGATCGCGCGGTCGGCGACCTCGCGATCGCCTACGCGCCGCTGGCCGGCCTGGCGTTCGCGCTGTCGTTCGACGGCCGCTACGACCGCCACGAGCTGGGCTCCGGAGCGCACGACGACGGCTACGTCGGCGATCCGCACCTGCTGGTCCGGTTCGCGGTGCCGTCCGGACGGATGGCGTTCGGCGGCCAGCTCGGGGTCTGGGTCCCCGGCAAGGACGCGCCGTCGATCGCCGCGTCCGCGACGTCGGTCGACGCCCGCGGGCTGCTCTCGATCGACGCCGGGTTCGGCGTGGTCACGGCCAACGCCGGGTTCCGGTTCGACAACAGCGCGAAGTCGGTCGACCAGCCAACCAAACTGTCACCCGCCGACCGGGTCTCGCTCGGGGTCTCGAGCTTCAGCGCGGCGCTCGCCGGCCTGTCGCTGCGCATCCCGGTCACCGAGCGGGCGTATGTTGCGCTCGAGGGCTCGGCCGACGTGTTCGTCGGCGACGGCGCGCCGGGCCCGATCCTGCGCGGCGGCGGGCTGGTCGGCTTCGCGGTCAACGACGCGGTGTCGATGATCGCGTACGTCGAGGGCGCCAAGGTCCCTGGCCTGCTCTACAGCGACGTGATGCAGAAGAACCTGGTCACCCTGGTGCCGTACGAGCCGGTGATCACCGGCGGGCTCGGCCTCCAGGCGCGGTTCGGCGGGCCCAGGCCTCCCGCGCCGACCAGCCAGATCACGCGGAATGTCCGGCCGGTGCCGGTCACGGTGGTGGAGACCGCCGATGTCACCGGCACGGTGGTCGACGACGCCGGCAAGCCCGTGGTCGGCGCCAGGATCACGATCACGCTCAAGAACAACACCGCCACCGCGATCAGCGACGACAAGGGCACCTACGTCGTCGCCCGGCTGCCGATCGGCAAGACGGTCGACGGCAAGACCGATCTCGACGACACCGGCGCCGAGATCTCCGCCGAGGTCGCCAACAAGAAGCCGGGCTCGGCGACCCTGACGCTGGCCAGGGGCGCCAACATGGTGGCCCGGATCGCGCTCGACCCGATGCTGCCGCCGGGCCAGCTACGCGCGGTGATCATCAACATCGGGACCAGCCGGCCGGTCGCCGGCGCGACCGTGACGATCGAGCCCGGTGGCGTCACGGCCACTTCGGGCCCCGACGGCAAGTTCACGGTGGATCTCCCGCCGGGCCACTACAAGCTCACCGTGACCGCGCGCGGGCTCGCCCAGCAACAGCTCGATGTGAACATCGACCCCAACGGTGTTGCGATCAAGAACATCGATATGCACAAGTAGCCTCGGCTGCGCGTGCGTGGTCGCGGCGCTGCTCGTCGCGTGCCGGCAGGGCTCCAGCGCGGTCGCGGAGCTCGCCCAGGCCGACGGCCCGGTCGAGCGCCAGGAGGGCAGCGCGAAGTGGCAACAGGCCCGGATCGGCACGCGGTACTTCCTCGGCGACGCCGCGCGGGTGACCAACGGCCGCGCCCGGCTCAGCATCATCGGCGCCACCGCGCAGATCGCCATGCGCGACGGCACCGTGCTGCGGTTCGGCGGCAAGCCGGGCCAGATCCGGATCTCCGTCGAGCAAGGCGCGATCGATCTCACCGGCAACGGCAGCGTCGCGCTCGATGTCGGCAAGGTCAACCTGAGCGGTGGCACGATCGAGATCACCTCGAAGGGCATCGGGCGGGCGAGCGTCGAGCTCACAGTCGGCAACGGCCAGGTCGAGACCAACGGCCAGACCTTCGATCTCGTGATCAAGCAGCCGCGCGAGGTCGGCCCCGAGGCCCGGCCGCCGATCGACGCCGGGGTCGACGCGCCGGTCGCAGCACCGATCGACGCCGGGGCCGACGCCGAGGCTCAGCCCGCCGCCGGCGACGCGACGATCGAGGTCACCGGCCGGCGCGCCGAGCTGCGCGCGCCGGGCCAGACCACCTGGAAGTCGCTGCCGGCCGGCACCGGCTCGATCCCGCACGGCGGCGCGGTCCGGCTCGGCCCCGGGACGACCGCCCGGCTATCCGGCGGCGGCATGACGCTCGACCTCGCCAGCGGCGCGCGGGTCAAGCTCGACGCCGGCGACGAGCTCGGGTTCGCGCTCGAGGCCGGCGGCGCGCAGGTCGCCGCGACCAACCCGGCGGCCCTCGCGCTCCCCGGTGGGGTGATCTCGCTCGCCGGCGCGGCCGGTGCGGCGTCCGAGGCCCGGCTCGACGCCACGCCGCGCGACACCAAGGTCAGCGTGCTGCGCGGCGGATCCAGGCTGACCGGCGAGCCGGGCGCCGAGCTGGCGATGAGCCGCGGCGAGACCGCGCTGCTCACCCGGTCCGGCGCGATCCGCGTGATCGAGGCGATCCCCGGCTACTTCGACTTCCGGGTCGTCGCCGGCGAGTCGCTGACGATCCACGATCCGAAGCCGCCGACCGCGGTGCAGTTCCAGTTCGACGGCAAGTGCCCCGACGGCGGGATCATCGAGCTCGACCACGACGCGCGGTTCCGCACCGCCAAGGTCAGCGCCGGCCGCGACTTCGCCAACGCGCTGCTCGCCGGCGGCGCGTGGGCCTACCGGCTGCGCTGCACCGCCAGGGACACCGAGGGCGGTGCGGTCGCGTCGGGCCGGATCAGCGTGGTGCGCGACGACGGCCGGCGGCCGCTGCCCAGGGCCCAGGGCGTCAACGACATCGACGCGGACGGCCGGACCTACCGGATCTCCTACCAGAGCGCTATCCCCAACGTCGTGGTCCATATCCGGAACCCCGGCGCGGCGCACCGGCTCCACCTCGCGTCGGCCGGCAAGGAGCAGACCTTCGACTCCGCCATCGCAGCGATCACCGTGCCCGGCGGCCAGCTCCATGAAGGCGCCTACACCTACTGGATCGACCGCGACGGCGTGAAGCAGGACAAGGTCTCGACGCTGATCATCGACTTCGATCAGACCGCGCCGCAGGTCTACATCGAGTCCCCGATCAACGGCGAGCCGTGGACCGGGGACATCGACGTGCGCGGCGCGGTGCTGCCGGGCTGGTCGGCGGCGGTCGAGGAGATCGCGATCCCGATCGACAAGCAGCGCCGGTTCGCGGCGAAGGTCGGAGCTCCCAGCGGCAAGGCGCTCGCGATCCGGCTTTCCCATCCTCAGCGCGGAGTTCACTTTTACCTGCGCCGGCCAAGGTAAGCGAACCGGTAGATCTGAAGCGCAGAGACGCATCGACTATTTTCTGGATTGCGTGGTCTCTCGCCCTCTGGCGCTCGTGCAGTTCTGCCACGCGTGCTTTGTTGCCTCATGCGAGCAATCGTGACGCTGGGAATTTTTCTGACCGCGGCATGCGGCGCGACGATGGCGGGCGACGACACGGGCGGTGGTGACACGAGCGGTGGCGACACGGGCGGTGGTGACACGGGCGGTGCCGACCCGGGTGGTGGCAGCGGCGGCGGCACCGGCACCGGGAGCGGCGGCACCGGCGGGACCCATGCGACCGGCCCGTACTTCACCATGCCGATGTTCTTCAACAGCGACGTCCACGCGCTCCCCAGGGCGGCGAGCTCGGACGCGATCATCGCGGCGCTCGTCGCCGAGGGCGGCTGGGGCAATGGCAACAAGCTGCAGGTCGACTTCGACCTCGACGTGCTGACCGCGACCGCCACGACCCCGAAGCAGTCGTTCACCCCGACCGAGGACTTCTTCGCTCCGGACTGCGACCGCTCGCCGATGCCGGTGCCGGTGGGCGGCAACGTCGAGGGCGAGACCGGCTACGCGTGCAGCCACGACGGGGATTGCCACCTGCTGGTGTTCGACCCGGCGGGCGAAAAGCTCTACGAGATGTGGCGCGCGAACATCACGACCGCGTTCCAGGGCGGCTGCCTCGCGGTGTGGAACACCGGGACCTCGTACCCGAGCACGCTGCGCGGCGATCAGTGCACGAGCGCCGATGCCGCCGGGTTCCCGATCGCGCCGCTGCTGTTCACCGCCGACGAGGTCAAGGCCGGCCACATCGATCACGCGATCCGCTTCATCCTGCCCAACAACCGGGTCGAGCGCGGCTACGTGCGGCCGGCGACCCATGGCACCAGCACGACCGGCACCAGCGCGGCGCCGTCGTACGGCGTCCACCTCCGGCTGCGCGCCGACTACCCGATCGCGAGCCTGCCGCCGGGCGCCCAGGTCGTCGCGCGCGCCATGCAGACCTACGGCATGTACCATGCCGATGGCGGCAACATCGCGCTGACCGCCCAGAGCGATCGCCACACCACGGCCAGGTGGGCCGGCCTGCTCGGCCCGAGCGACCTCGCCGCGCTCAAGGTCACCGACTTCGAGGTCATCGACCACGGCGCGCCGATCGCGCTGACCGGCGACTGTGTGAGGTAAGCACGGGCAGACGCGCTGCGCGCCGCCGCGACCGGCGGTAAGATGGCCGGGTGCGCTGGCTGACCCGACTGACCACCACCGCGGTGATCGCGATCGTCGTGGTTGGCCTGGCGCTGGCGATCCGGGCCCGGATGCCGTCGACCCACGTCGATGGCGAGTTCCGCACCCATGCGATGTTCCGCGATGCGTCCCGGCTCGCGGTCGGCGCCGCGGTCGTGATCGCCGGCGTCCAGGTCGGCGTGATCGACAAGCTCACCATCGAGGGCGATCTCGCGCGGATCGACCTGCGGCTGCGCAACGGCCTCGAGCTGCCGGCGGACTCGTTCGCGACCCGGCGCGCCGACTCGCTGTTCGGCGACAGCTACATCGAGCTCATCCCGTGCTGCGGTGACGGCAGCGCCGTCCGCCTGCTCCGCTCCGGCGAGCCGATCGCCCACGTCGTCGACGGCGGCTCGACCGACGCCGCGCTGCGCGCCATCGCCGCCGCGATGCCCAAGATCGACAACGCGCTCGACGCGGTCCACGACTTCGCGATCAAGGGCCGGTCGTGGGTCACCGGGCCGGTCGCCGACCGGATCACCGGCGCCGACACCTGGGTCGCCGAGGGTCACATCGAGCATCCGATCGAGTCCGCCAACCGGATCGTGTCGCGGATCGACAACGCCACCGTGCGGGTCGGCGACGCGCTCGCCACCGGCGGGCCCGAGGCGCTGCGCACGCTGGACCGGATCGACGGCGCGATCACCTCGGCCCGGACCCGGATGCGCGACGCCCGCGACGGCCTGGTGTCGGCGCTCGGCGACACCCGCACCGGGCTCGACCGGATCGACCCCCAGCTCGACCAGGCCAGGGAGTTCGTGACCGCGATCGACGAGGGCCGCGGCCACGACTGGAAGGGCACGCTCGGCCGGCTGGTCAACGAGCCCGAGCTCGGCAACACGATCGAGGACTTCACCGACGACGCGCGCGACGCGGTCGCCGGGCTCAACCGCTTCAAGTCGTGGATCGGCGGGCGGGTCGAGCTCGACGCGTTCTCGCGGGACTTCCGGTTCTACGCCAGCGCCGAGATCCGCGCCCGCGAGGACAAGTTCTACCTGGTCGAGTTCGAGCGCGGACCGCTCGGCGGCCTGCCCCACGACGCGCTGTCCGACGTCGTCAACTCGGCCGAC
>JBGQCL010000522.1:0-8169 GCA_041495365.1 Kofleriaceae bacterium
ACCGAGTTCGACTGCTACAGCCCGTTCCCGGTGCACGGCATCGACGATGCGATAGGCATCAAGCGCACGATCCTGCCGGTGATCATCTTCCTCGGTGGGCTGGCCGGCACGGCCGGCGGCCTGCTGCTCCAGTGGTGGTGCAACGCCTACAACTGGCCGTGGAACATCTCGGGCAAGCCGGCGTGGTCGATCCCGGCCAACATCCCGATCGGGTTCGAGACCACGATCCTGCTCGCGGTGTTCACCAGCTTCTTCGGGATGTGGATCGCCAACAAGCTGCCGCAGGTCTGGCACCCGTTGTTCCGCGCCGAGCGGTTCAACCGCGTCACCGACGACGCGTTCCTGCTCGGCATCGAGGCTCGCGACCGCCGGTTCGACGGCGAGGCCACGCCGAAGCTGCTCACCGACGCCGGCGCGATCTCGGTCGAGCGCGTGCACTTCGATCCCGATCCGGCGGTCCGCGTGATGCCGAAGTGGATCACCGCGTTCATCGTCGCGAGCACGGCGTTCGCGCTGATCCCGTTCGCGATCGCGGCCAAGGCGCGGACCTCGCACTCGAGCGAGCCGCACTTCCACATCTTCCCGGACATGGACTTCCAGCCCAAGTACAAGTCGGATCAGGCGATGGACCTGTTCGGCGACGGCCGCGAGAACCGCGGCGAGATCGCCGGGACGGTCGCGCGCGGCTCGCTCGACGCCGATGACCAGTTCTACCGCGGCATCGAGCGCGCGCCGGACGGCGACCAGTGGACCACGAAGTTCCCGGCCCGGCTGACGATCAACGACCAGCTGATGAAGCGCGGCAAGAACCGGTTCGAGATCTACTGCACGCCGTGCCATGGCCACGACGGCCGCGGCGCGGGGGCGGTGCCGACGCGCGTCGCGCTGACCGGCGGGGCGTGGCAGGCCCGCAACCTGGTCGACGCCGGCAACCCGGTGGCGATCCACATGCCCAACGGCCAGCTGTTCAACACGATCTCGAATGGCTATAACACGATGATGGGCTACGCGGCCCAGATCCCCCACGCCGACCGCTGGGCGATCGTCCTCTACGTGCGGGCGCTGCAGCGCAGCCAGAACGCCGCGCTGGACGATGTCCCCGCCGACCACCGCAGTGCCATGCAGATGCCGGAGGCGCCGCAATGAGCGTATTGCAGAAGTCGCTCCACCCCGAGGAGAAGTACAAGGCCGGCAAGCTCGGCCAGGGGCTATCCCGGATCGGCGCGGGGACCGCGCTGGTGTTCTTTGCGATCTCGATCCTGATCGCCGCGTTCTCCGATCCCGAGATCGCACGCAACGCGGGGCACGTCGACCACGCGACCGGCGAGCCCGCACGGTGGGCCCGGTTCCTCTACGACTACGTGATCGGCTGGTCGTACATCTTCAGCATCTGCGTCGGCGTGCTCTGGCTGATCCTGCTCCACCACCTGGTGCGCGGGCGGTGGGCGACCGTGGTGCGCCGGGTCGCCGAGGCGATGGCGACGGCGATGCCGTGGGTGTTCGCGTCCGGGCTGATGTTCGTGATCCCGCTGGTCGCCGGTTACGACAACCTGTATTTCTGGGCGCACCCGGACGCGGCGCACGACCCGACGCTGGCCTTCAAGCTCGGCTGGCTGTCGCCGGGGTTCTTCGCGGTGCGCTACGTGGTCTACGCCGTGGTGTTCTCGGGGATGGCGGCGTACTTCGCCCGCAAGTCGCGCCAGCAGGACGAGTCCGGCGATCCCAAGATCTCCGAGACCCTGCGGATCGCGTCGGGGCCGGCGATGGTGGTCTACGCGCTGGTCACCTGCTTCGCGGCGTTCGACATCCTGATGTCGATGGCGCCCAGGTGGTACTCGACGATCTACGGCGTCAGCTTCTGGGGCAGCGCCTGCGTCGGCGGGTTCTCCGCGCTCGCGCTGGTCGTGCTCGGCATCCAGCGCACCGGGCGGCTGACCCACTCGGTCACCCCCGAGCACTACCACGACATCGGCAAGTGGATGTTCGCGTTCACGTTCTTCTGGGCCTACACCGCGTTCTCGCAGTTCATGCTGCAGTGGTACGGCAACCTGCCCGAGGAGACGGTGTGGTACAAGTACCGGCTTTTCGGCGACTGGAAATGGGTGAGCATCGCGATCCTCGTCGGGTTCTGGGCGTTCCCGTTCGTGTTCCTGATGTCGCGCTGGACCAAGCGGATCGTGCCGTCGCTGGTGTTCTTCGCCGTGTGGCAGCTCGTGTTCCACTGGCTCGACCTGTACTGGAACGTGATGCCGTCGTACGACTGGACGCTGGAGGTCCACGACAAGGCCCGCGTGTCGGCCGGCCCGCTGACCGGCAACATCGCGTATCACCACGTCGGGTTCTCGCCGCTCGACATCACCGTGTGGCTCGCCCTGATCGGCGTCCTGTTGTTCGGGATCGGCCGCAACCTGCGCGGCAACCTGATCCCGGTCAAGGATCCGACGCTGGGCCTGTCGCTCGCGCACGAGAACCTCTAGGAGCCAATCGCCATGTCGGGACCCAAGCGAAATCCAGACCGGCTGAACACGATCGGCGTCGTCGTCGTCGGGATCTGCGGCGCCGTGCTGGTGTACGTCACGATCGTCGCGCTCCAGGCGTTCTACGTGAACGACACCTCGGAGATCCAGACCATGGCCGACTACGGCGGCCAGGACACCGCCGCGAAATCGCTGCGGACCGACCAGCTGAGCCGGATCAACGAGTACGGCACCAACCCGCGGCCGGCGGCGGCCAAGCCCGGCGAGGCGCCGCGGACCCAGACCTACCGGGTGCCGATCGATGTCGCGATGAAGCGCGTCGTCGAGGACGCCCGGGTCGATCCGGGCGCGCTCGTGCCGGCGCTCGGCCGCTCGGACAAGGCCACCGTGCTGCCGATCTTCGGCCGGCCCAAGCTGATGCCGGCACCCGCCGCGGCGGCACCGCCCGCGCCCGCCGCCGGTGCCGGCAGCGGAGCCCGCGCCGGCTCGGCCGCGGCGCCGGCGGCCGCGCCACCGGCCGCGCCGATGGTGCCGACCGGCGCCGGCACCGGCCCTGCGCCCGTCGGCGGCGCCGGTCCCCTCGACAAGCCGGCCGCACCGGGGACGCCGGGCCATCCGAAGGGCCCCGCGCCCGCCACCGCGAACCCGCCGGCTGCGCCCGCAGCCGGTACGCCACCGAAAGGCAATGGCAAGTAGCTCGGTCATCGCGCTCGCCCGTGCGTTCGCGGCGCTTGGCGCTGTCGGCTGCCTCGGTGTGCTCGCTCCGCGGGCCGCGCTGGCGCTGGGGCATCCACCCGATCAGGCGGCCGCGCCCGCTCCGGCTACGCCTCCGGCAGCTCCCGACGACGAGATCCCGACGCCACCGCCGACGTTTCAGGCCGGCGGCGTCACGGTCGACGAGCACCTCGGCGCGCGCGTCCCGCTCGACGCGCGGTTTCGCACCCAGGACGGCACGCCGATCACGCTCGGCGAGGCGCTGGGCGGCGGGCTGCCGGCGATCCTGACCTTCAATTATTCCGACTGCCCGATGCTGTGCAACGTGATGCTCAACGGGCTCACCGCCGCGCTGCCGGCGGTCGGCACGCCGGCGATCTCGCCCGATCCGGACCGAGGCCAGGCGGTGTTCCGGGTCGGCGTCCAGTTCCGGATCGTGACGATCGATCTCGAGCCCAACGAGACGATCGACAAGGCGCGCGCGATGCGCGAGCGCTACCTCGCCCGCCTCCCCGAGGATCAGCGCGCGGCCGCGCGCGCCGGCTGGACCTTCCTGCTCGCCGCCCCGCCCGGCGATGCCGCGGCGATTCGCCGTGTCGCGGACGCCGTCGGGTTTCGCTACACGTACATCAAGGATCGCGCGGAGTGGGCGCACCCCGCGGCGCTGATCCTGCTGAGCGCGGCCGGCGTGGTGACCCGCTACGTGTACGGCATCGAGTACGAGCCGGCGATGCTGCGCGCGTCGATCTACAAGGCCGGGGTCGCCGAGCCGGCCGCGGCGATCGGGTTCCTGCTCCGCTGCTACCACTTCGACCCGGATGCCAGCAGCCACGCGCGCGCCGGCGTCCTGGCGCTGCGGATCGGCGCCGCGGGGTTCGTCGTCGTCCTGTTCTCCGCGCTCGGTGCGCTGCACCTCTCGCGACGCGGGAAGCGGCCGCCGGCTGCTCCCAACGGAGTCACATGAAACCCATCCATCGCTACACGGCCACGGTCGCTCTGACCGCGGGGGTCGTCCTGGGCCTCGCGGTCACCGTGCTCGGCACCCCGTCGGCAGACGCCCAGCCGCCGCCGCAGACCGCACCCCAGCCGGCGAACCCGCCCCAGAACACCGCGCCGGCGGTGACCCAGTCCGACCCGGGCGCTGCCGCTGGCGGCAACACCACCGGTCAGGCCTCGGCCGCTGCTCCGGCCGAGGCGGGCTCCGGGTCCGCCGCTGGCCCGGCCGCGCCGGCCGCGACCGGCAAGCCGGCGATCGTCGAGGTCCCGTGCGAGGGCGCCACCCCGGCGAGCACGCTCAACGGCGTGGTCGAGAGCGAGATCTCGGCCGGCAGCGTCGTCAAGTTCGCGATGCCGCCGGGCGTCAGCGCGGCTCCCGACAACGCGACCAGCGCCGGCCTGGAGGTCCCGGCGGGCCAGACCCGGTGCCTGCGGTTCGAGCGCGACGGCACCTTCCTCTACCACTCGCAGGGGGGCCAGCACGGCGCGATCACCGCCCGCCAGTGGTACGACATCCTGGTCAACAAGCAGGTCGACGATCTCAAGGGCGGCAACTTCTGGATGCCCAAGGCCGTGAACCTCACGGCCGATGACTCGGACCTGATGTACTACGCGGTCCTCGGGCTCTCGCTCTTCTTCTTCATCGGGATCGCCGGCGCCGTGGTCTACCTCGTCCTCAAGTACCGCCACCGCCCCGGCCACAAGCCGCAGCCGTCGCCGGCCCACAACGACGCGCTGGAGATCACCTGGACGGTGATCCCGACGATCATCTGCGTGTTCCTGTTCTACTACGGCTGGAACACCTACGTGCGCGTGGTCACGCCGCCGACCAAGGCCGTCGAGATCAACGTGCTCGCGATGCGCTGGAACTGGCAGTTCACCCACTCCAACGGCGTGCAGGACTCCGATCTCCACGTCCCGGTCAACACCCCGGTCCGCCTGGTGATGACGTCCAAGGACGTGATCCACAGCTTCTACGCCCCGGTGATGCGCGTGAAGCAGGACATCCTGCCGCGGCGCTACACCTACGCCTGGTTCTTCCCGACCAAGCCCGGGACCTACCGGCTGACCTGCGCCGAGTACTGCGGGACCAACCACTCGCAGATGGGCATCACCAACGACGGCCGGCGCGCCGTGCTGGTCGTCCACGAGCCCGGCGGCTACGAGCGCTACCTCACGGACAAGGCGGCGCTGTCGACCGCGCTGCCGCCCGAGCAGCTCGGCAAGCTGCTGTACGAGAAGAAGGGCTGCAACGCGTGCCACACGACCGACGGCACGCCGCGGGTGGGGCCGTCGTGGAAGGGCACGTTCGGCACGATGGTGCCGCTGGCCGACGGTAGCTCGGTCAAGATGGACGAGGACTACATCCGCGAGTCGATCTTCAAACCCCAGGCCAAGTCGCGTCCCGGCTTCCCGCCGTCGATGCCGTCGTTCGAGGGCCAGCTCAAGGACCGCGAGATCGAAGGCCTGATCGCCTTCATCAAGTCGCTCAAGTAGCGAGGGCAACCATGGCGACCAGCAAGACCCAGAACCAGCACGGTTACCCCGACGGCCCGACGACCGAGCCGGACTTCCTGCACGTCACGCGGGGCGTCCGCAGCTGGATGCTCACGCTCGATCACAAGCGGATCGGCATGATGTACCTGTTCGGGATCCTCGGCGCGCTGATCGTCGGCGGCGTGTTCGCGCTGCTGGTCCGCACCGAGCTGTGGGCGCCGGGCAAGACGATCGTCGGCCAGGACACCTACAACGCGTTCTTCACGCTGCACGGCGCGGTGATGGTGTTCCTGGTGATCATCCCCGGGATCCCGGCCGCGCTCGGCAACATCATGATGCCGATCCAGCTCGGCGCGCCCGACGTCGCGTTCCCCCGGCTCAACCTCGCGTCGTTCTACCTGTGGTGCTCCGGCGCGCTGCTGCTGATCGCCGCGGTCCCCGGCGGCCTCGACACCGGCTGGACGCTGTACACGCCGTACTCGCTGGAGACCAAGACCCCGGTCCTGGTCGCGACCTCGGGCGTGTTCCTGCTCGGGTTCTCGTCGATCTTCACCGGCCTCAACTTCCTGGTCACGATCCACAAGTTCCGCCCGCAGGGCATGGGCTGGTTCCAGCTGCCGCTCAACGTGTGGGCGATCTACGCGACCGCGATCATGCAGGTGCTCGCGACCCCGGTGCTCGGCATCACGGTGCTGCTGCTCGCGGTCGAGCGGTTCGCCCACATCGGCATCTTCGACCCGACGCTGGGCGGCGACCCGGTGCTGTTCCAGCACTTCTTCTGGTTCTACTCGCACCCCGCGGTCTACATCATGATCATCCCGGCGATGGGCGTGATCAGCGAGCTGATGTCGACGTTCTCGCGCAAGCCGATCTTCGGCTATCGCTTCGTCGCGTACTCGTCGGTGTCGCTCGCGCTGCTGTCGTTCCTGGTGTGGGGCCACCACATGTTCGTGTCGGGCCAGTCGCGGCTCGCCAACATGGTGTTCTCGGCGCTGACCTTCACCGTCGGCATCCCGTCGGCGATCAAGGTGTTCAACTGGGTCGCGACGCTCTACAAGGGCGACATCCGGCTCAAGACGCCGATGCTGTACGCGCTGTCGTTCCTGCTGCTGTTCACGATCGGCTGGCTGACCGGGCTGTTCCTCGGCATCCTCGCGGTCGACGTCCACCTCCACGACACCTACTTCGTGGTCGCCCACTTCCACTACGTGATGATGGGCTCGACGCTGGTCGCGTTCCTCGGCGCGCTGCACTACTGGTGGCCGAAGTTCACCGGGCGGTTCTATCCCGAGTCGCTCGGCCGGGTGTGCTCGCTCGGCGTGTTCTTCGGGTTCAACCTGACCTTCCTGCCCCAGTTCGTGATGGGCGCGCGCGGCATGCCGCGGCGCTACTGGGACTACGATCCGCAGTACCAGATCTATCACCAGCTCTCGACGATCGGCGCGTTCGTGCTGGGCATCTCGCTCTTCGTCACCGTGATCTACCTGTTCGCGTCGTTCTGGAACGGCAAGCTGGCGCCGCGCAACCCGTGGGGCGGCAGCACGCTGGAGTGGCAGGCGCCGACCCCGCCGCCGCTCTACAACTTCGAGAAGCCGCCGGTGCTGCACGAGCTGTACAACTACGACGATCTGGTCGAGGTCGAGGAGGACCGCTGGGAGCGCCAGGCGCCGACCGAGGTCGAGCCGTCCGAGGCGCCCGGCGACGCCCACGGACACGCCGCCCCGGCCGCCCCGGCCGCGTCGTCCAGGTCCGGCGGCGGTGACACCGGAGGTCAGCCATGAGCGAGCAGCTGCACGAGCCGCACACCGGCGAGCACGCCGAGCACGGCGCGCACCACGGCTCGCCGTTCATCCAGCACCACTACGACGACGCCCAGCACCAGTTCGATTCCGGCAAGCTCGGGATCTGGCTGTTCCTCGCCCAGGAGGTGCTGTTCTTCTCGGCGCTGTTCGTCGCCTACGTCCTGTATCGCGTCCACCACCCCGAGATCTTCTCGTACGCGCACAAGTACCTCGACGTGAAGTACGGCGCGATCAACACCGCGGTGCTGATCTTCTCCAGCCTGACCGCGGCGTGGGCGGTGCGCTGCGCGCAGCTCGGCCGCCGGCGCGGCCTGATCCTGTGCATCGCGCTGACCATCGCGTGCGCGTGTGCGTTCCTCGGCATCAAGTACATCGAGTACTCGCACAAGGTCCACGAGCACATCCTGTTCGGCCGCTACTTCGACCCGTGCGTCAGCTCCGGGGGCCGCGAGCTGTTGACCCGCAACAACAACTGCGCCGGCACCAAGTCGACCGTGGTGTGGGACTACGGCGGCGGCGCGCCGACCGCGGGCTGCTTCAACGACATCGACCAGGATGCCCGCACCGAGGGCGTGCAGGCCGACTGCGCGGTCAAGGAGTACAGCCTGACCGAGACCGCCAGGCGGGTGACCCGGCCCAGGGTCGACGCCGACGGCAAGCCGGTGGTCGGCGCCGACGGCAAG
>JBGQCL010000523.1:0-8152 GCA_041495365.1 Kofleriaceae bacterium
GATCACGACGACCGCCTGGCTCGGGATCGCGCGGTGGGTCATCCGGAGCTTGCCGAGCAGGTGCAGGCTGCGGCGCTCGGCAGGCCCGTCGGGGAACCGCGCGCGCAGCTCGTCGCCGGGCAGCACCGCGACCTCGAACGGGACGCCGGGCGACGCGGCGTCCCGCAGCCAGCCGTCGAGCAGGTCGCGATCGACCACGACGTCGGCGCGGGGCGACTGGCCGCGCAGCCGGGCGCGCGCGGCCTCGTACTCCTGCCTCATCCACGGGGTGGCGGCCGCCCGGACCGCCTGCCACTGTGCGCTCCATGCGCGGTGGATCGCCTGCCACTTGGCGCGGCGGAGCCACTCGGGAACGCGCTGCCGGAGGGGGCGGGACATGGACCGCTGTCGGGTGTACCACGCGCCGGTGTGACCAGCTCCGACGCGACCGGCTCCGGACCACCGCCGCGAGCTCGACGTCGGCGCCAGCGGCTCGATCCTTGCGAAATGCGAATCTCGCCCGATGGGTAGAGCAACTCGATCCACGTGTCTCCGGACCACCGCGAGCGACTACCAGCGACCGCCGCCGTGCTCGAAGTAACCGCACGCACGAAATCGGGGCAGATCGTCCCCGGACTGCGCATTGCTCATGTGCGCGGCTCGGTACAACCAGACTGGGCATGCGCCACCGGCTCGAAATCGCTGCCGTGCAGATGCAACAACGCGATTCTCCGTGAGTGACCGTCTGGTACCAGATTTGCAGCATTTGCAGGCTAAATGCGGCAAAACAAGGCACCCCCCGGCCAGACCAGGGAACCGGAGACCCAGTACGGGTCTTGCCCGGGGCTGCCGCCCCGCCGGTCGCGCCGCGCGCACGCCAGCACGACGGTTCACTCCACGCTGTCGCTGCGCCCGGTCACCGTGACGGACAGCAGCGGTCAGCCGCAGGTCCGTCTGGTGGTGGATGGGCCCGCGGCGGCGGAGCTGTAGGGGCGCGCGATGACCACCGGCGCGCGCAGCAACAAGACCGGCGAGCACCGCGACGATGCGGGTGAGCTCGCGCTCGAGACGCACCTGGCGTTCATCGGCCACCGCCGGTTCAGCGGGGAGGGCAGCCCGGCGGTCGGCCAGCGCGGCCGCGCCCCCGCCGTCGAGACCCACGAGCTCGACGCGCTGATGGCGATCTTCGTCGGCTGCTGAGCCCGGGCAGGCGGTCGCGCGGCGGCGGCGACCGGCGTGTTATGAACGCGGCATGCGCCAGCTGTTCGCCCGGGTCAACGTCGACACACAGAGCGCCGCAGGCGCCGAGGCCGGGCTCCGCCGCGTGCTGGGCAAGTGGGACCTCACCGCGCTCGGCGTCGGGGCGATCATCGGCGCGGGCATCTTCGCATCGACCGGCTCGGCGATCGCCGGCGGGGGGGACCACCTCGGGGCCGGGCCCGCGATCGTGGTCTCGTTCATCCTCACCGCGATCGCCTGCGGGTTCGCCGCGCTGTGCTACGCGGAGTTCGCGGCGATGGTGCCGGTGTCCGGCTCGGCTTACACCTATGCCTACGCCGCGCTCGGCGAGATCATCGCCTGGATCATCGGCTGGGATCTCATCATCGAGTATGCGATCGGCAACGTCGCCGTCGCGGTGTCGTGGTCGGGCTACTTCTGCGGCCTGCTCGACATGTTCGGCGTGCACGTGCCGACCTGGCTCGCCACCGACTTCCGCTCTGCGCACCAGGCCGTCGACCTGATCGCGGCGGGCAACAGCACGCCCGATCTGGCGCTGGCCGCCGCGGCGCTGCACGACGCGCCCCGCATCGCCGGGATCCCGATCATCTTCAACCTGCCGGCGGTGATGATCGTCGCGCTGATCACCTGGATCCTGGTCCGCGGGGTCAAGGAATCGGCGCGCTCGAACTTCTGGATGGTCGTGCTCAAGTTCACGATCATCGTCGCGTTCCTGGTCGTCGGGGCGTTCTACGTCAAGCCCGAGAACTGGACCGTGCACGGCGGCTTCGCGCCCAACGGCTTCACCGGGATCTCCACCGCGGCGGCGATCATCTTCTTCGCGTACATCGGGTTCGACGCGGTGTCGACCGCGTCCGAGGAGGCGCGGGATCCCAGGCGCGACATGCCGTTCGGCATCATCGCGAGCCTGGTGATCTGCACCGTGCTCTACATCGTCGTCGCGCTCGTGCTCACCGGCGCCGCGCCGTGGAACGAGATCGGCACGGCCGAGCCGATGCTCACCGTGCTGGAGCGCGCCGGCAGCCAGGGCTTCGCGCTGAAGGCCGCGCGCCTGTTCGTGGCGCTCGGCGCGGTGATCGCGATGAGCTCGGTGCTCCTGGTGTTCCAGCTCGGCCAGCCGCGGATCTTCTTCTCGATGGCGCGCGATGGCCTGCTGCCGCCGTGGGCCGCCAAGATCCATCCCCGATACAAGACGCCGCACGTCACGACGATCATCACCGGGGTCGCGGTCGGCGTCGCCTCGGCGTTCGTGAACATCAACGAGGCCGTGGAGCTCACGAACATCGGGACGCTGTTCGCGTTCGTGCTGGTCGCGATCGGCGTCATCGTGCTGCGCGTCCGCGAGCCCGGCCGGTCCCGCCCGTTCCGCGTGCCGGGCTCGCCCGTGACGCCCGCCCTCGCGGTGGTGTCGTGCGTGTTCCTGATGATGCAGCTCCCGCTGACCACGTGGATCCGGTTCGGGGTATGGCTCGCGGTCGGCCTCGTGCTGTACTTCCTGTACGGCTTCCGGCGCTCGAAGCTTCGAGCGCAGGCGTCCCCGTAGTCGCAGCCAGTCGACCCGCGCGATCCTTTCCGGGAACAGCCTCGCGTGCCACCCGCTCGCGTGGTTCAGCGTGACCGGGACCGCGCCGACGGCGACGGCATCGGGGAGTGAATCACGCTCCAGCCTCTTGAGTGCATTGGCGGCGAACCCGGATTGGAACTGCATAAGATTGACCTGAGAGTCCTTGGCGTTGCTCACGTCGGATGCGCGGTCCAGTACGACGCGAACAGCTCCAGGAGGGCCGGATCGTCGGGTCCATCCGGCAGCCACCCTGAAGGGAGATCCACCGTGGTCAGCGCCCGCTGGACGCGGATGATGGCTTCCTCGTACACCCCGGGAAGCGCCATTTCGAGGGCGAGGAACACGCCGGACAGCCGGGATCGCTGGAGATTCGCCTCATCGTCGCTGCCGCCCCCGCCGTTCTGCCACCCGTCGGGCAGCTCGGCGCGAAGGTGGCGCGCCAGTAAGCTCCGCACGCAGCGCTCCGTCGCCCCAGTGCTCTTGGCTTCCGTGATGAGCCTTTGCTCGAGGATCACCGGTGGAATGTCGCCGCCGAGCTCGGCTGCCAGCTGGGCCAACGACGCCTTGGGCCAACGGTCGGCGTATCCGGTAAGGGAGGTGCAGCCTCGGGTCTCGAGTGCTCGGGAGAGGAGCTCTGTCCAGTCATCAAAACTTCGATCGGGAGAGAATTGCCGACTCGTCGTGTTCATCGGTGACTCCTGTCTTTCCATCGTGCCTGTGCTCTGCGGTCCTCGGCGCATCGATGAGCGGTACGCCGCGCTCACGGCAGGTCCCGGCCGCGGTTCGGCCGCCACGCCCCGGGGCGCCAAGGTCGTCGCATGCGGCATCGAGTTAGCGATCCAGCGGCGGATCGATCGATGATGGCCGCGACGCGCTGACCCGGATCGGGGCGACCGACCATGATGTCGCCGGAGTGCTCGTCGGAGGTATGGGCTCCGCCTGCGATTTCCCTTGTGAGCTTCGCCTCGGCTACGAGTGTGACCGCGAGGTGGCGCAGTTGCTCGTGGACGCGCCTGTCTTGAGGGTGCCGCGACGCATACGCGGTTCCATCCTCCAGGAGTGCCCGCAGCTGGGAGCGCAGCCGGGCGTCAGGAGTGTGAGCTGGGATCCAACCGGCCCGCGTCTTGCGACGGGTAGCGCCAAAGGCGATGCGTCGATCTGGGCCATCCCCGCCGGGGCACGGCTACATCATCTGCACGACGTTGGTGACCCGGTCGCGGCTGTGGCGTTCTCTCCTGATGGTCGGCTCGTAGTCGCGGCAACCCGGGATGGTGGAGAGTTGGTCTGGAACTCCTCCACGGGGACGTTGCAGAGCGCGGTAAACTATCTCCGTAGCAGGGTGCTTTCCGTCGAGTTTGATCGCTCATCCACGCTCGTCGTTGCTGCTGCAGCGAGCGGAATGGTCGCGGTAACCGAGGCATTATCCGGCATGCCGGTCACGGTGCTCGATGGGCCGCGCAACGTCGTCAGGGTCGCGCACTTCGACCCGACAGCGCGACGAGTCGTCGGCGCTTCATGGGATGGCACTGCGCGCATCTGGGACGCGACCCCGCCTTATCATAAGTGGGGTTCAGCGCCGGTCAGCGATGATTGTGGTCTCGTCACGAGCCTCGAACCGGATCGCAGGTTCCTCGCGGTTGGCTGCCGAAATCATCCGACGCGCGTGTGGGACACAGCGCACGATCAGCTGCTCGCCGAATTGCCGCCTGTTACACCAGTGGGCGGTGACTTCGCGTCTGCATATCCTGCAGTCTCTGCGGACGGGAATCGCGCCGCGATCGCGCGTGGGAACACTGTGGAGGTCTACGAGTTGCCGGGCGGCCACCTGGTGCGCAGGATCGAACATCACGCACCCGTGAACACGGTGGCCTTTGCAGCATCAGGCCGCGACATTATCAGTGGAGCTATCGACGGCTCGTTGCTAGTCACACGCGACAACGGCGCGGCGCTTTTGCTCCCGACGTCCTTCGACGGCATCGATGTAGCTGGGTTTCTGCCCGACGGCAGGATCATCGCTGCAGACGCGCAGCGTCGACTGCGGCTCTATACTGCGAGTGGCGAGAGCCTCGCGGACCTGAAGATGTCGGCTCGCGCGAGGACGCTCCGGACGTCGTCGAACGGCCACCGCTTGCTCACGGTCCCGAGCTTCACGGGCAAGGCTGCTGCACCGGAGCTCTGGGACGTCGAGCACTATCGACGAGTTGCAGAACTCGACGGCCAGGGAGCCCAAATATTCTCCGCCCGCTTCGTTGGAGACGACGTTCTGTCAGCATGGAGCGATGGCGCCGCACGCCTCTGGGACGGAACAACCGGGCAGCTACGCCAGACCTACCGTGGCGGCTCTCGTCATCTCGTCGATGTGACGCTCTCGTCCAACGGCTCCATGGTCGTGGGCGGCGACGGTGACGGTGTGCTGCGATTCTGGGATGCTGCCTCCACGCGCCCACTCTGGACGATGCCGGCACACAGGTCACATCTCGTGGGAGTTCGCGTTGATGGCAACGAGGTGATAACACGTGGTTTTTCGGGGGGACATCTCGCGTTGGACCCTGCCCGACGCCGAGCACGTTTTGGAGGCGTGCAGCCAGCATGATCGCTGCGCTATCGTCTTCCGATGAAGAAATCCACCCGCAGGATCACCGTCCGTAGTGAAACCGTGCGAACGCTTCGACCGCTCGACCTGAACGAGGTCACGCCGGTTCTTGGTGGCGATGGCCCCCAAGGCCAGCGATTCGAGTCGACGGGCCCGTGCACGGACGTGGCGCTCCTTCCAACGCGAGCCTGCGGCTAAGCCGCGAATTCGTCGACGTTCCGCAAGCTACGCCTCGCTGATACGCATGGCCCCGGCTTCGCAACCGCGCGCCGGCTCGTGATAACGTCCACGCCTCAAACCGGGCCCTCGGGGCCGCAGCGGGGAGGTGTTACGTATGCGGACAGTTATGGTGCGTGCAGGCGTGCAGGCGTGCAGGCGTGCTGGCGGTGCTAGCTGTGGGGATCGGCGTCGCCTGGGCGGGCGGCGACTGGAGCGCCGCACGGAGCAAGACGGACGAGTTTAAGTCGCGGCAGCAGGATCTGCGCAAGCTCGATCCCGACGAGACCCGACGGATCGTCACGGCGATCTGCGAGGCCGACGAGGATGCGCGCAGAGATGCCGGGCGTGATGCCTCGGACCGAGTCGCCCGCGAGGTCAACGACAAGATGTCCGAACTCGAGCGGCTGCGCGACGACGCGAACAAGCTGATCGACGTCGTGATCAACGACGACAACCTGAAGGGTAACCGCGACGAAGCGAAGCGGCTCAAGGACGACGTGGCGGCGCGTTGGGAGTCGATCGAGCGCATGTCGCGGTCGCTGCGCGGCGCAACCCATCCCGTGGTCGCGTTCATGCTCGACCAGGGACAGCGAGCTCACAAGGACCGGCAACACGACTGTCACGCCAGCGAGATCACACTGTCGAGCGGCCGGGCCGACTGCTTGATGGCCACGGGCGAGACCTGCACGGTCATCGAGCTGAAGCCGAACAACTCGCGCGCGGTCGGTAACGGCAAGGGCCAAGTGCGCCGCTACGCCGATGACCTCAACGAGGAGCTCAAGAAGCCGAGTTCGGACGTGGTCAAAAAGCTGATCGACGCAAAGAGCGACTTCGGCAAGTGCAAGAGCTTCGTGCCACGCGTCGACTGCTACAAGCTGTGCCCGGACATCAACGACGAGAACGAGTTTCGCGAGGTGAGTGCATACTGGTCGACGGGATGCTCATGAGCTGGCTGGCGATCCATCTCGACTTCGGGGTGCGGCTCGTCGAGTCGCCCGAGGAGGCGCGGGCCGTCGGCGAGGTGCTGGTGCGCCCGTGCTTCGCCACGCTGAGCCGGCTGAGCGGTCGTCGGAAGGATCGGTGGAGCCGGCACGGCAAGCCCAGTGCCGAGGCGATCGGGAGCTACCTGACCGACCCGAGCATCGACGCGGTGTCACTGGACACTAAGCCCGGGCAGGAGATCACGGCCATGGCCGAGGTGGAGAACGGCGTTCGGCAGCGGGGCCCGTCGGTGCCTTCCGAGACGCGGTACCCAGCCACGATCGCGATCCCGTACGTCGCCGCGGAGCTCGAGGCCGTGGTCAGCGGTGTCTGCTACCTGGCACGCACGGTGCGCGCCGCCGCGGGCTACTTGGCGCTGGAGCCCAAATACGGCTGGGCGCACGAGGTCGCGCTCGGCGGCTTTCTTCCTCGCGAGCGCGTCGGCCTGAGCGAGCCGCGGCGCCGCGAGCGCCGCGGTCGCTTCCACCACGCCGACCGACTCGCTACCGAACTCGCGGGCGTGGAGTGGGGCAACTTCCTCGGCCCCAGTCACCTCGCGCGGCTCGACTTGGGACAGGTGCGCGCCAGCGGCGCGTTCGCACGGGTCGCAGAACTAGCGCCCGGCCTGGTCTACCTGCAGGTCAGCGAGGACCCGGCCGAGGATCTGACGGAAGGGTTCGAGGCAAAGCTGCAGGCAGCGCGGCGCGCGCTGGCGCCGGTGCTGATGAACACGTCGGGGATCTCGCTGGAGTAACGGTGGGGCTCGCCGCAGCGCGGCGCTTCATCGCCTCATGGTGAATCGCCGCACTCGTGGCCGCCGGACTGGGGCCAGTCAGCGCGGTCGCGATCGCCGCTCCATGCTCGTCCGCGGTGGTGGTGTTGGTCAGCTGCGATTCTCGGTCCATGTCGAAGGCACCGACATCGTAACGCGTGGATTTTCAGGCGATCTTGCGCGATGGTCCTTGCCCGGACCCCAGCAAGTGATCGAGGCGTGCGGTCACAACGAGCGGTGCGCTATCGTAGCGGAATGAGGAAAAATACCCGCAAGCTGGTGCTCCTTAGCGAAACGGTCCGAACGCTGGACCGAGTTGAGTTCGCGCGGGCCAAGGGTGGGTCCGATTCCCCCAACGCTGCCGGAACGGATCGTACCCAGTCGGGCATCAACTGCGTAGCCCATGCTGCCCTGCTCGTGCCTAAGTGATCAGATGAACAGCCCACGGTTCGGCCGTGAGCTCGAAGCTTGGCCTCGCCGGCATCGGCAACACTGGACGCGCTGGCTGGGTTGCGCGCCTGGTTCGCCGAACTCGCCGCGGCCACGACGACCAGCTCACCGACCGAGCGGAGGCCGGCATCTAGTCGATGCGAGACTGGTCGGCTCGCACGATGCCCTGACGCACGCCTGCGGCTAGGCATCGAAAGGCCTTTTCGCAAGCTGCGCCTCACCGACGCCAGAGCTGGCTTCGTCCGCCGTCACGTACACCGGTCGCGGAACGCTCACCTCGGGTTGTCGGACACTCGGCCCGAACTGCCGGATGCTCGCGTGCGGCCGGATGCACGTGGCCGCTGACGCTCAGGCC
>JBGQCL010000524.1:0-8142 GCA_041495365.1 Kofleriaceae bacterium
CGCCTGGCCGCACCGCTGGCCCGCGCCGTCGCCCGCTGGTGGACGTGATGGAGGTGCTGGCAACGTTGCCAGCTGGCAGAGTTGCCAGCTCCGGCGCCGCGCCCCGCCCCGCCGCTATGTGGTGACCACCGCGAGCACGCGATCGCCGTCGACCTGATCGCCGACCGCGACGTGGACCGCGCGCACGATGCCCGCAGCGGCGGCGCGCACGGTGTGCTCCATCTTCATCGCCTCGAGCACGACCAGCGGCGCGTGGGCCGCGACCTCCTGGCCCGGGGTCACCAGGACGCGGACGACCTTGCCCGGCATCGGCGCGGTGAGGCCGCCGGCGATCACCCCGGCGCCGGGCTCGGCGAACCGCGGCTGCTCGGCGAGCGCGAACAGCCGGCCATCGGCGAGCACCCACGCCCTGCCGCCGGCGCGGGCGACCCGGACCGCGCGGCGGTGGCCGCCGTGCTCGACGAACCACACGCGATCGCCGTCGACCCCGAACCGTGACACCCGGGTCGGCTTGCCGCCGATCGCGAGCTCGAGCTCGTCTCCGACCGGGCGATACGCGACGATCACGTCGGTGTCGCCGAGCTGGTAGCGGACCTCCTGATCGGCGAACCGAACATTGCGCCAGCCCGGTGGCGCCAGCCCGGACGGCGCCAGGGCGGCCGGATCGCCGCGCCGGCGCTCGGCGATGCCGTGCAGCGTGGCGCCGACCGCCGCGACGCGGATCGGGTCGAGGCCCGGGGCGCGCGCGGCGAGCTCGCCGGCGTGGCGTTCCAGGAAGTGGGTGTCGAGCTCGCCGGCGAGGAACGCCGGGTGGCCGAGGATCCGGGCGAGGTGCTCGCGGTTGGTGACCAGCCCCGGCACCCAGGTCAGCTCGAGCGCGCGGCGCAGCAGCTGCGCGGCGCCCTGGCGGGTCGCGGCGTGGGCGATGATCTTGCCCAGCATCGAGTCGTAGTGGATGCCGACCTCGCTGCCGGCGGCCACGCCGAGGTCGGCGCGCAGGGTGCCGCCGGCCGACCGGGGATCGCCGCCGTCCTGCACCGGCACGTCGACCGCGAGCAGGCCGCCGGTGGTCGGCAGGTAGTCGCGCTCGGGGTCCTCGGCGCACAGCCGGACCTCGATCGCCCAGCCGCGCTGCGGCGGCGCGGCGTCGTAGCCCAGCGGCTCGCCACGCGCGATCCGGATCTGCTCGCGCACCAGGTCGAGGCCGCAGGTCAGCTCGGTGACCGGGTGCTCGACCTGGAGCCGGGTGTTGACCTCGAGGAAGTAGAACGCGCCGCCCCGATCGGCGATGAACTCGACGGTGCCGGCGCCGATGTAACCGACCGCGCGGCCGAGCTCGACGGCCGCGCCCCCCATCGCGGCCCGGCGCTCGGGATCGAGCGCGACCGACGGCGCCTCCTCGATCACCTTCTGGTGGCGGCGCTGGATCGAGCACTCGCGCTCCCACAGGTGGACGACGTGGCCGTAGGTGTCGCCGAGGATCTGGATCTCGATGTGGCGCGGCCGCTCGATGTAGCGCTCGAGCAGCAGGGTGTCGTCGCCGAACGCCGACGCCGCCTCGCCGCGCGCGCGCTCGATCGCCTCGGCGAGCTCGCCGGCCTGCCGCACGATCCGCATGCCCTTGCCGCCGCCGCCGGCCGACGCCTTGACCAGCAGCGGGAACCCGATGTGGTGGGCCGCCGCGACCAGCGCCGCGGTCGACTGATCGTCGCCCAGGTAGCCCGGCACGGTCGGCACCCCGACCCGCGCCGCGATCCGCTTGGCCGCCTGCTTGCTGCCGAGCGCGGCGATCACGCCGGCCGGCGGGCCGATGAACACCAGGCCGGCGTCGGCGACCGCCTCGGCGAACCGCGCGTTCTCGGACAGAAAGCCGTAGCCGGGGTGAATCGCGGCCGCGCCGGTCCGCCGGGCAGCGTCGAGCAGGGCGGGGATCACCAGGTAGGACTCGCGGGCCGGCGCCGGTCCGATCCGGATCGCCTCGTCCGCGTACCGGACGAACGGCGCATCGCCGTCGGCGTCGGAGTAGACCGCGACCGTCGCGATCCCCATGGCGCGGCAGGTCCGCATCACGCGCAGCGCGATCTCGCCGCGGTTCGCGACGAGGACTTTGTCGATCGAGGCCATCCGCCCGACGCTACACCGTTTCCAGCCGCGGCCGCCCGATCCCGTGGTACTCGAAGCTGGCTCGGTGCGCCGCGACCGGATCCCACACGTTGCGGCCGTCGAACAGCAGCGGGGTCCGCACCAGCTTGCGCAGCCGCACGAAGTCGGGCTGGCGCAGCTGGTGCCACTCGGTGATCAGCACGATCGCGTCGGCGCCCTCGGCCGCCGCGTACGGGTCGTCGACCAGCGCGATCGCGTCGCCGAGCAGCGCGCGCACGTTGTCGGCGGCGATCGGGTCGTAGGCGGCGACCGAGGCGCCGGCCGCGCGCAGCTGGGTGATCACGTCGAGCGCCGGCGCCTCGCGGATGTCGTCGGTCTCGGGCTTGAACGCCAGGCCCCACACCGCGACCCGCTTGTCGGCGAGCGAGCCGCCCAGCCGCTCGATCACCCGGGCGGCGAACGCCCGCTTGGACCGCTCGTTGGCCTCGACCGTCGACTCGACGATGCCGAGCCGGACGTCACTGGCGCGCCCCATGTCGCGCAGCGCGCGCAGGTCCTTGGGGAAGCACGATCCGCCGAACCCGACGCCGGGGAACAGGAACTTCGCGCCGATCCGCGGATCGCTGCCGATGCCCTTGCGCACCTTCTCGATGTCGGCGCCGAGCTTGTCGGCGAGCGCGGCGAGCTCGTTCATGAACGAGATCCGGGTCGCGAGCATGGCGTTGGCGGCGTACTTGGTGAGCTCCGCCGAGCGCAGGTCCATGACCTGGATCCGATCGCTGGTCCGCAGGAAGCCGCCGTACAGCCGGCGCAGGATGTCGATCGCCTGCGGGTCGTCGGCGCCGAGGATCACGCGCGCCGGCTTGAGGAAGTCGTTGATCGCGTCGCCCTCCTTGAGGAACTCGGGGTTCGACGCCACCGTGAACGGCTGGGTGGTGACCTCGGCGACCGTCGCGCGCACCAGGTCGCCGGTGCCGACCGGGACCGTGCTCTTGTTGACGATCACGGTGTAGCCGGTGAGCCCACGGCCGACCTGGCGCGCGGCCTCCAGCACGTAGCGCAGGTCGGCCGATCCGTCCGGCAACGACGGCGTGCCGACGGCGAGGAACACGACCTCGGTGTCGCGCACCGCGTCGGCGGTGTCGGTGGTGAACACCAGCCGGCCCTGGCGCGCGTTGCGCTGCACGAGGTCGGCCAGGCCGGGTTCGTGGAACGGGATCTCGCCGCGCCGCAGCCGCTCGATCCGTGACGGATCGATGTCGACGCACGTGACATGGTTGCCGAAATCCGAGAACCCCGCGCCGGCGACCAGACCGACGTACCCCGAACCGATGACCGCGATCTTCATGGCGACCCACTATCTCCAGTCGATGCGGCCCCGCGCAACTGGTTTTGCCGCGCGCAGCGTCGCAGCGGCAACGGCGTGAGAGCCGGCCCGGGCTCGCGTGCCCGGGACATCCGGTGATAGAGTGGCCGCGTCGTGTCTGCCGCCTCGTCGAGCCTGACCGCCCGGACGGTGCGCGGCGCGGCGTGGACGCTGTCGACCAGCGTGAGCACCCGGTTGATCGGCCTGGTGGGGACCCTGCTGCTGGCTCGCTACCTCGTGCCCGACGAGTACGGCGAGGTCACCGCGGCGATGATCGTCACGCTGACCGCGTTCACCGTGAGCTCGCTCGGGGTCGGCAACTACCTGCTGTCGAACCCCGGGCTCGGCCGCGCCGAGGTGTTCCACGCGACCTGCTGGTTCGTCTCGACCGGCGTGGTCGCGCTCGGCGCGGTGTGGGCGGCGAGCAGCGCGATCGGCCCGTACTTCGACGCGCCCAACCTTCCGCGCTACATGCCGATCTTCGTGGCGGCCGCGCTGTGCGACCGGATCGAGTTCCTTCCGGAGCGGATGCTGATCCGCAAGCTCCGGTTCCGCTGGCTGTCGCTGGCGCGCGCCGCCGGCGAGCTGACCTACACCGGGCTGTCGCTCGGCCTGGCGCGGGCCGGCGTCGGCCCGATGGCGATCGCGTGGGCGTACCTCGGCCGCGCCGCGCTCAAGCTGATCGCGATCGCGCTGGCGGTCGACTGGCGCGAGTGGGCGGAGCCGCACCGGCTGCGCATGGCCACCCTGCGCTCGATCATCCGCTACGGCTCGGGAGTGTCGGTCGCCTCGATCGCCGCCGCGCTGATCCGCCGCTGGGACAACCTGCTGGTCAGCCGGTACTTCGGCGCCGCGGCGATGGGCGCCTACAACTACGCCTACAACCTCGCCGACACCCCGGCGGTGGCGATCGGCGAGCCGATGAGCGACGTCGTGATCGCCGCGTTCCCGCAGGCCGAGGGCGCCAAGCGCCAGGCGGCGCTGATCCGCGCCTGCACGATGATCTCGCTGATCATGTTCCCGCTCGCGTTCGGGTTCGGCGCCGTCGCCGATACCGCGGTCGATGCGTTCTTCAACCGCAAGTGGGCCAACGTCGGCCCGATGCTGATGTACCTGTCGATCCTGTCGGCGCCGCGGCCGATCGCGTCGATCGTCCAGTCGTACCTGTTCGCCGGCCACCGCGTCCGCGAGATCGTCTGGCTGGAGTGGGGCAGCTTCATCACCCTGATGGCCGCGATCGCGGCGCTGGGCGCGCTGACCGCGGGCAACCCGAGGTTCGGCTCGAGCGCGATCCTCCTGATCTGCGGCACGGTCGGCGCGGTGTTCATCCTGCGCACGCTGGCGAGCTTCTGGACCGTGACGTGGCTCGACGGCGTGGCGATGCGCCGGTTCCTCGTACCGCTGGTCCGGCCGCTGATCGCCAGCGCGATCATGGTGGCGGCGATCTTCGCCGTCCGTCCCGCGCTCGACGGCCACCGGCCGGTGGTCCGGCTCGGCATCGAGGTCGCGCTCGGCGCCGCGGTCTACCTCGCGGGCGCGCGCCTGATCTTCCGCGACGCCGCGGTCGAGTTCCTCGGCCTGGTCCGCGGCAGCCTCGGGCGGCGCTGATCGGCCGCGGTCACTGCTTCTGGCCGGTGTTCAGCCGGACGGTCAGGTCATCCGAGCCGGCGTTGGCGGTGGCGAAGTCGGGCTGGCCGTCGCCGTTGAAGTCGGCCGCGACGATGCCGTAGGGCGTCGTGAACATGAAGTTCGGATCGGTCGGCGGGCCGAACTTGAGCTCCTTGGCCGGGTCGAAGTGACCGTTGCCGATGCCGAGCAGGAGCGAGACGCTGTCGCCCAGGAAGTTGGGGGTCACGATGTCCGGGACGCCATCCTGGTTGAGGTCGGCGACCGCGATCGCGTACGGCCCGAACCACGGCCGGCCCTTGCCGGGGAACGTCACGTCGGGCGGGCCGATCGACGACACGATCGCCTTCTTGAACGTCCCGTCGCCATGCCCGAGCAGCACGCTGATGCTGTCGCTGTTGCGGTTGGCGCACACCAGGTCGAGCTTGCCATCGAGGTTCACGTCGCGGGCGATCACGATGAAGCTCTGGGTGCCGCCGATCGCATTGGGCAGCTCGGGCTCGAACGTGCCGTCGCCGTGGCCCAGCCGCACGAACAGCGTCCCGCTGGTGTTGTCGGCGACCGCCACGTCGTTGTTGCCGTCGCCGTTGAAGTCGGCGATCGCCGCCGAGAACGGCTGCGCGCCCCCCGTCACGCCGACCGGGAGGTTGATCGCGGGGTCGAGCGTGCCGTCGGCATGGCTCAGGAACACGCTGATCGAGGCGCGCTGCGGGTTGGTCGCGACCACGTCGGGGTTGCCATCCTTGTTCAGGTCCCCGACCGCGAGGTTCGAGGTCTCGGCCTTGTCCTGGGTCGGATAGCTCGCCGGCGGCTTGAGGTTCAGCTTGCCCGTGCCGTCGTTGAGCAGGACGGTGACCGAGTCGCCGTGGTAATCGGCGGTGACCACGTCGAGGTGGCCGTCGTGGTTGAAGTCGGCCGTGCCGCCGCCGGTCGGGTACGCGCCGACCGGACCGAAGTTCAACGCCCGGTTGTCGGGTTCGTCCCGTGGCTTTGCGGGGGAGGGGAGCCGGGTGAACGCGCCGGTGCTGACGTTGTCGAGGAACACCCCGACCGAGCTGCCGTACTCGTTGATCACCGCGAGATCGGCGTGGCCGTCGCCGTCGAGGTCGGCGCCGAGCAGCGCGTAGGCCTTGAACCCCGAGAAGTAGCGGATCTCGGGGGCGAACGACACCGTGAGCGCCGAGCAGGTCCTGGTGGCCGGGTTGCAGCTCATGCTGAAGCAGTCGGCGTCGACCACGCACTTGCGGCCACCGGAGCACGCGCGGCACGTCCCTCCGCCGCAGTCCTTGTCGGTCTCCTGAGCATCCCGCACGCCGTTGTCGCACGGCTTCGCCGTGCACACGCCGCCGACGCAGTTGGCATCGTCGCAGTCGCCGCCGGTCCTGCAGCCGCCGCCGATCTCGCACTTGGTGGCGCAGCTGCCGCCGCAGTCGATCCCGGTCTCATCGCCGTTCACGATCTGGTCGGTGCACAGCGGGTTCAGGTAGATCACACATCCGCCCAGGGTCACAGCCCCCAGGCAGGCCAGCACGACGAAGCCGGTAGCGCGCATGGTCATCCCTTGTTTTCGATGTACCTCGTGTGCCAGAGGTTCAGCACCATCGCGGTCCACAGCTTGGTGCTGTGATCGCGCTCGCGGCGGCCGTGGGCGTCGAGCAGCGCGGCCAGCGCGTCGCGGCGCAGCAGCCCGAGCCTGGTGAACCCGGTCTCGAGCAGCACGGGGCGGGCCCATGCGCCCAGCCGCCCGGCGAACAGCTCCTGCGCCGGGGTGCGGAACCCCTGCTTGGGGCGATAGATGATGTCGTGGGGCAACACGCCCTCGATCGACTTCTTGAAGAAGTACTTGACCCACTTGTCGCGATACTTGAACGACGCCGGGACGTTATAGACCCAATGGGCATACGCCGGCTCGGTGAACGGGCAACGCGACTCCAGGCCGAGCCGGGCCGACAACAGGTCGAGCTTCGAGAGCATCAGGTTCCCGAAGTAGTTGTCCTGCATCATCGCGTAGATCATGTAGTCGAGGTAGTCGCGCTTCTTGTGCGCGCTGGCGTCGAATCGCCGGCGGTTGCGCGCGACGACCGTCTCGGGCAGCTCGCCCTGGCAGTGCGCCCACAGCTCGGGGGAGATCAGGTCGCTCAGCTGGCTCTGATGCCACGCGACCTCGTAGCTCCAGAAGTACTCGCCGTCGTTGGCGGCGCGGCGCAGCACGTCGGTGCGCTCGGGATTGACCAGCGGAGCGAGCGCGGCCGCGGCGCCGCGCAGGGGCCTGGGCAGGCGCATCAGCGGCTGCCAGCGCGCCTTGTGGCCGTCGCGGATCGCGACCATGCCGCCGTGGCCGCAGCACAGCTCGTCGTTGGCCTCGCCGGTGACCACGACCCGCACGCCCTGGTCCTTGGCCATGCGCAGCGCGTGGAACAGGAACACGCTCGACGGCTCGGACACCAGGTCGTCCTGGGCCTCGACGGTCTGCGGCACCAGGCTGATGAACTCGTCGGTCGACAGCAGCGACTCGTGGTGCTGGCTCTTGGCGTACTCGGCGACCTGGCGCGCGAAGTACAGATCGTTGTACTTGGTGTCGCCCTCGAACTCGGCGAGCCCGACGGTGAAGGTGTGGAGCGGGTTCGCGCCCTGGCGCGACAGCAGCACGACGTTGGAGCTCGAGTCGTTGCCGCCCGAGCACAGCGCGCCGATCGGACCCTCGACGCTGCGCCGGCGGACCGCGGCCTGGTGCAGCTCGCGGGTCCGGTTGACGTAGTAGGCCTCGTCGTTGCGCTCGTCGACCGCGTCGTCGAGCAGGTCCCACCACCGGCGCTCGCCGGCCTCGCCGGTCACCGACAGCTCGACCACGCCGCCGGCCGGAACCCGGCGGACCCCGGCGAACAGCGTGCGCGGCCCGGGCGAGGTCAGGAACACCAGGTACTGGACCAGCGCGATCTCGTCGAACCCCCGGGTCACCGCCGGGTGGCGGAGCAGCGCCTTGATCTCCGAGGCGAAGATCGCGCCATCGGCCGAGCTCCAGTAGTAGACGAAGCGCACGCCGAGCG
>JBGQCL010000525.1:0-8133 GCA_041495365.1 Kofleriaceae bacterium
CGTCACGTTCGCACCGCTCAGCTCGCCGCACCGGACCGCCGCGCTCGCGGCACTGTGCGCCGAACTGGACGCTCTCGCCCCGCGGTTCCCCGGCACGCAGCTGCGCGTCCGCTACGCCGTCGCGGCTGAGATCCGGACAGTTCAGCCGATGGGTATGTCAGGAGGTCTGGAATCCGGGATCCTCTGCAATCCGCTGCTCGATGGCTGTGCTCTCCCATTCTTCGGAGATCGGAAATCAATGAAATGAATGGAACGGAGCATAGGCGCGGCGCGATGCACTGTGAGTGGGTCGTCCTGGTCATCCTGGTCAGCTTCGACGAGCCAGTCACAGGGCCGTCCACGCGGTCTGTCGAGGTCCCGGCTGCAGCGGCGATGCAGCGATCCGCGACCGCCATCCGCCAAGCTCGAGCAGCGGCCGTGCACCGGGGTTGGGGCACGACGAGGTCGATACTTGATTACATCTCGCTACGCAGCGTAGCCCCCGCTGGCTACACGCCGAACTTCGCGAGCTTCTTGTGCAGCCCCTCGCGGGTGATCCCGAGGGTGACCGCGGTCCTGGTCTTGTTGCCGCCGTGCTCGCGCAGCGCCTCGGTGATCAGCCAGCGCTCGACCTGGTCCATCATCTCCCTGAGCGTGCCCTTCTGGGGCGCGATCTTGGTGATCGTGCTCTCGATCTTGCGCAGCCGCGGCGACAGGTCGGTGATCTCGATCCAGTGGCCGGACTCGGCCTGGATCACCAGGCGCTGGATCTCGTTCTCCAGCTCGCGGATGTTGCCCGGCCAGGCGTACGACGCCAGCGCGTCGAGCGCGTCCTGGGTGAAGCCCGGCAGCTCGACGCGGTACTCGTCGGCGTAGCGCTTGAGGAAGTGCGCGGCGAGCGCGGGGATGTCGTCGCGGCGCTCGCGCAGCGGCGGCAGCGCAATCGGGAAGACCATGAGCCGGTAGTACAGGTCCTGGCGGAACCGGCCCTTCTCGACCTCGGCCGACAGGTCGCGGTTGGTCGCGCACAGGATGCGGACGTCGATCTGCTTCTCGCTGGTCGCGCCGACCGGGCGGATCGTGCTGTCCTGCAGCACGCGCAGCAGCTTGGCCTGCAGGGTGAGCGGCATCTCGCCCATCTCGTCGAGGAACAGCGTGCCGCCGTCGGCGATCTCGAACAGGCCCTTCTTGTCGGTGTCGGCGCTGGTGAACGCGCCCCGCTTGTGGCCGAACAGCTCGCTCTCGAGCAGGTTCTCGGGCAGCGCGGCGCAGTTCTGGGCCACGAACATCTTGTCGCGGCGCTGCGACTGGTGGTGGATCGCCCTCGCGATCAGCTCCTTGCCCGTGCCGGTCTCGCCCTCGATGCACACCGTGGCGCGGGTGTCGATCACGCGGTCGAGCTGGGCGAACACCGCCTTCATCGCCGGCGAGTCGCCGATGATGTTGTCGAACTGGATCCGCTGCTCCTTGCGCCGCAGGTAGACGTTCTCGCCGCGGGCGCGCTCCTCGGCGACCCGCAGGCGCTGGACCAGCGTGGCGTTGTCGATCGCCAGCGACGCCTGGGCGGCGAGCAGCAGGCCGACCTCGAGGTCGGTCTCGCTGAACATGCCGGCGGTCGCCCGGTTGTCGGCCTGGATCAGGCCGATGATGTCGTCGCCGCGCCACAGCGGCAGCGCGAGGATCGACAGGATCTGGCCGCCGAGGATCGACTCGCTCGACAGCGCCTCCTGGGCATTGGCGGTCAGCACCGCGGCACGATCGGCGAGCACGCGGCGCAGCACCGCGCGGCTCGCGCGAACCGGATCGCCGCCGGGGCGCGGGTCGCGCGCGTCCCGCACCTCCGGGGGGTCACGCCGATCGGGCTTGCCGCGCTCGCGCGACACCGCCAGCGCGAACCGGTCCTTGTCGGTCTCGGAGCGCAACAGGATCGCGACGTGGGTGGCGCGCGGCAGGAGCTGGAACGCGGCGGACAGGCAGGCCTCGATCACCTCGGCGTGCTCGAGCCGGGAGCCGAGCGGCTGGAGCGCCTTGTAGACCCGGAGCGCCTCGCCGGGATCGCGCTCGAGCTGGTCGGCGACCGCCGGCAGGTTGCGGATCGAGCGCGATGCGATCAGCCGATCGCCGAGCTCCTGGGGATCGTCGTCGTCGCCGATCCGCACCGCGATCCGCACCGGGTTGTGGTGGTTGCCAAGCAGCAGCACGTCGCCGTCGGCCAGCGCGAGCTCCCAGCGCGCCGCGGCGTCGACCTGGATCCGGCGGCCATCGCGCTCGATCGCCGAGCCGTTGGTCGACCGCAGGTCGCGGAACACGTAATGATCGCCGACCCGCGTGATCTGCGCGTGGTCGCCGGACAGGTGGAAGTCACTGATCACCACCGTGCTGTCGGGGGACCGACCGATGGTCGTGACAGAAGGCGCTGTGCCAGGCGCTGTGCCAGGCGCTGTGCCAGGCGCTGTGCCAGGCGCTGTGCCGGGCCCGGAGCCGGGCGTTGCACCGGACCCCGCGCCGGAGATCCGATGCAGCCGTTGCGACGCAGTGCCGTGGAGGATTTCGAGGGCGATCACGGAAACGTGGCGCTACACCACTCCTGATCAGGGTTTATACTGCACACTCTCTCGCGACGCATGCCGGGACTCTCGAAAGTCATCGTGCTCGATCCCGACGCACGGGCCCGGCGGCAGGTCCAGCTGGGCTTCGAGCGCGAGGGCGTCCACACCGCGGCGGCCGCGACCGAGGCCGAGCTCGCGGTGACCGGAGAAGACCCTGGGCTGGTCGTGGTCGGCGGCGTCGACGGTCACGGCGTGGAGCTGGTTCGCCGCGCCCGGGGCTGGCTCGCGGGCCGCGGCATCGACGTGCCGCTCGTGTTCGCCGGCCGGGGGGCCGAGCCCCGCGACGCGACCGCGGCCGGGGCCGACGAGGTGGTGCGGCACCCGGCGTATCTGCGCGATGTCGTGACGATCGGCCGGCTGCTGGTCGGTCGGCCGGCGGACCAGCGCGACCGCATCGTGGGAAACCTGATCGAGCTCACCGGGGTGTTCACGCTGGTCCGCGCGCTGTCCGCGCTGGGCCGGAGCGCGACGCTCACCCTGATCCGGGGGCTGCGGCGCGGCGAGGTGAGGTTCTATTTCGGTGAGGTCACGTCGGCGCAGGTCGGGGTGATCCACGGCCAGGCGGCGCTCCACCAGCTGCTGCTGTGGACCGACGCCCGGTTCGACTTCCACCACCAGGATGTCGTCCGGCGCCAGCAGATCCCGCTGTCGCGCGACGAGCTGTTCGCCGACGCCGAGCGCTTCCTCGAGGGCGTCCGCGACTCCAGCGGCGGGCTGTCGCCGGCGATGGTGCTGGAGCAGGACCTCCCCCGGGTCCAGGCGCTGGCCAAGCAGATCCCGACCGAGGTCTACGGCGTGCTGCGGATGTTCGACGGCCACCGCGCGCTGGCCGATGTGCTGGAGGACTCGGCCTACCGCTTGTTCGAGACCCTGCGGGTCGCGCAGCGCGCGGTCGAGGCCGGCCTGATCCGTGTCGTCGACAAGCCGCCGCCGCGCCCGGGCTGGCGCACCGTCCTGGCGATCGAGGACTGGCTGGTCGGGGGCGAGCCGCGCGACGCGGTCGCGGTGAGCGATGCCGTGAGCGATGCCGCGAGCGATGCCGCGAGCGTCGCGGTGAACGATCCGCGGCCAGCGACGATCCGCGATGCCCGGGGCGCGCCGGTCCCACCGGCCAAGGCCGGCCAGGGCGGGAAGACCGCGCGCAAGCGGCGCAAGAAGAAGCGCCGCAGCGATACGCCGCCGGCGGTCGCGATCGGCGCTGCGCCGATCCCCGAGATCGACTGGGGTGCGCTGGTCCCCCGGATCGTCGGCGCCGAGGTCGGCCCGCTCGCCGGGGTGGTGCCGGCGAGCCAGGTGTCGGGCGAGATCGTGATGACCGCGAGATCCGGCCGCGGCGCCGATGACGCGCCGACGCCCGAACCGACGCGCGAGCCGACGATCGTGTTCGACGAGGCGGCCGATCGCGCCGAGGCCGAGCGAGTGGCCGCACAGCGCGCGGCCGCGACCCGTGCACGCGCCGAGGCCGAGCGCGCCGCCGTCGAGGCCCGCGCCCAGGCCGAGCGCGCCGCCGCCGAGGCCCGCGCCCAGGCCGAGCGCGCCGCCGCCGACCGCGCCCAGGCCGAGCCCGCGGCCGCCGAGGCCCATGCCCGCGCCGAAGCCGAGCAGGCTGCCGCCCTGGCGCTGGCCCGCGCCGAGGCCGAGCGCGCCGAGACCGAACGCGTCGCCGCTGAGGCCCGTGCCCGCGCCGAAGCCGACCGCGCCCAGGCCGAGCCCGCGGCCGCCGAGCCCGCGGCCGCCGAGGCGCGTGCTGCCGCCGAGGCCGAGCGTGCCGAGGCCGAGCGCGCCGAGGCCGACCGCGCCGAGGCCGAGCGGGCCGAGGCCGAGCGGGTCGCGATCGAACGCGCCGCCGCCGAGGCCGAGCAGGCTGCCGCCATGGCGCTGGCCCGCGCCGAGGCCGAGCGGATCGCAGCCGAGCGCGCGGCCGCCAGGGCCCGTGCCCGCGCAGAAGCGGAGCGCGTCCAGACCGAGCGCGCCGCTGGCGAGGCCCATGCCCGCGCCGCTGCCGACCGCGCCGCTGCCGCTGCCGACCGCGCCGAGGCCGACCGCGCCGCTGCCGACCGCGCCGAAGCCGACCGCGCCGAGGCCGAGCGTGCCGAGGCCGAGCGTGCCGAGGCCGAGCGTGCCGCTGCCGCTGCCGAGGCCGACCGCGCCGAGGCCGACCGCGCCGCTGCCGACCGCGCCGCTGCCGACCGCGCCGAGGCCGACCGCGCCGCTGCCGAGCGTGCCGCTGCCGAAGCCAAGCGTGCCGAGGCCGAGCGCACCGAACCCGACGACGACGACGACGACGCGGCTGAAGCGCGGGCCAACGCGATCCGCGCCGTCGCCGCGACGGTGAGCGTATCGAGCGAGCCGGCCCACGTGGTCGATGACCTCGAGCTCAGCGACACCCGACCGGAGCGTCCGGGCGCCGTGCGCAAGCCCGCGGTCGACCCCGCAGCGGCGGCCGGATCGGAGGCGGTGGCGCGGCCGGGGATGCCCGACGCTGCGGTCGTCGAGGACAGCGTCGGCGCGGTCGTCAGCGATGCGATCACCGCGCCGATGGCGGCGGTGTCGCCGCCCGACGACGCCGCGGAGCCGGTGGCAGGGGCGCCGGACGCGGCCGCGGCCCCCGCGCGCGCCCAGGAGTCCACGCCGAGCGCCGTCGTCGACGAGCCGTCCGACGGCGTGGTCCGCCATCACATCGCGACCGCCGAGACCGCGCCGGTCAAGCGCCGCAACCTCCCGCACGATCCGCGCGACGACGACCGCCCCGGCGAGACCACCGGCGAGATCACGATGCCACGCGCACGGCCGCAGGTCGTGATCCGGTACAGCGAGCCGACGATCCTGGTGCCGGATCTCGCCCACATCCAGGCCGAGGTCGTCGAGGTCGATCCGGCCGCGGCCCCCGCGGCCGGAGGCGCGCACGCCCACCCCGCGTTCAGCGACACCGAGGAGGAGTTCTTCCAGGCCGGGCACGACAAGATCGCCGCACACCACAACGCCGAGTCGTTCGACGACCTGGACGACGGCTATCGCCCCGTCGGGTTCTGGGAGCGGCTGACCGGCCGGGGCAAGCCGGACAGGACCAGCAAGCCGAGCAAGAAGCCCAGGTAGCGCGTCAGCCCGACGTCCAGTCGACCTCCAGACCGCCGCGCGTGCTGCTCATCCGGAGCCGGACGTGCTTCGCGCTCGGTCCGAAGATCGGCCGCGTACGCGGGAACCGCGCGATGTAGGGGGTCGCAAACTCGCCGAGCGCGGGAAACTCGGCGCGCACCACGAAGGCGGGCCGGCGGTCGCGGACGATCTCGAGCGGCTCGATCTCCTGGCCACCCTCGTCGATCAGCACGACCCGCCACACGCTCTTCTTGCCGCGATCGAGATCGTTCTCGCGGCGATCCCAGGTCGTGAGCATGATCTCGAGCTCGTACGGCCCGGCGACCTCGGCGCGCGACTGCGCGATGCGCTGCTCGCGGCCCTCGCCGACCAGGCCGCGGAGGTCGGCGTCGTGCCGGGCGAACGCCGCGCGCCAGTCCGCCGACTTGAGGGTGGCGACCAGCTCGCACACCTCCTGGTAGCTGGCATGGAGCTGCGCCTTGCGCGTCCAGTCGTGGACGACGCTGGCGTACTCGCGGGGGGTCGCGGGGAAGTCCTCGGTCAGCCGCACCGTGGGATGGCTCACCGTGCAGGCGGCCCCGAGCATCACAGTGACCAGCACAGTGACCAGCAAAGAGACCAGCACAGTGACCCGCGCGGCGACGGCGGTCACTGCGGCATGTCGTCCCCAGATGATGCCGGCGCGCCTCATGATCCGACTTGCGGGGAGTCTGGCAAGAAATCGCGCCGCGTGAACAGGGTGGTCAGCGGGACCTCGCGGGTCACCGCCTCGCGCCCACCCTCCAGGCGATCGACCAGCCCGAGGGCATGCACCACGCGGAGGCCGGCGAGCCGTGCGCGCTCGATCGCCTTGAGGATCGCGGCGCCGGTGGTGATGACGTCCTCGACGACGACGACCTCGGCGCCGGCCGGGAGCCGGGTGCTCTCCAGCCACTGGTTGGTGCCGTGGCCCTTGGGCTCCTTGCGCACGAGGAACGCCGCGCGCGGACGCCCTGCAAGAAAGCTGACCACCGACGTCGCCGTGGCGAGAGGATCGGCACCGAGGGTCAGGCCGCCGACCGCGACCGCCCCGGGCGCCACCTCCTCGATCGCGGCGTGGAACAGCTCGCCGATCAGGGTCGCGCCCTCGGCGTCGAGGCTGACCTGCTTGCAATCGAGGTAGAAGTTGGAGGTCCGGCCCGACGACAGCACGACCTCGCGTTCCTGGAACGCGCGGCTGCGCAGGAGCTCCAGCAGGCGCTCGCGCTTGACCGCGAGCCCAGACCGATCGGGTAGGGACTGCATCCTCACAAACGCTACCATGTGCTGCGAGTCGATTGACGCCACGGAGATCACCCCCTAGAGTCCCTGAACCCGTGCATCTCGTCGACGAACAAGATGCCGTCCGGGTTCGCTCGACGGACGATCTGCTCGCCTACTTCGAGACGGCGAGCAAGCCGGCGTCGCACTGGCGGGTCGGGACGGAGCACGAGCTGGTCGGCGTACGGATCGACGCCGGCGCCCTGGGGGAACCGCCGACCTATGACGGTCCGCACGGGATCGGCGCGCTGCTCGAGTGGTTCGCCGCGCGCGGCGGCACTCCGGTGATCGAGCCGCGCGCGATCGGTAGTGGGGACCACATGATCGCCCTGTCGCGAGGCGACGCGCAGCTCACGATCGAGCCGGGCGGTCAGTTCGAGCTCGCGGCGCGGCCGGTGGCGGACGACGGCGACTTCGCCTCCGACCTGAACGCCTACGTCGCCGAGCTCGCCGCCGCCTCGCGCGAGCTCGGCCTGGCCTGGCTCGCGACCGGCCTGCGCCCGTTCGGTGCCCGCGACGACATCCCGTGGATGCCCAAGCAGCGCTACGCGGTGATGCGCGACTACATGCCGACCGTCGGGACCCGCGGGCTCGACATGATGCTGCGCACCGCCACGGTGCAGACCAACCTCGACTTCGCCGACGAGGCCGACGCCGCCGCCAAGCTGCGCTGCCTGTACTCGGTGACCTCGCTGCTCACCGCGCTGTGGGCGTGCTCGCCGATCGTCGAGGATCGGGTCTCCGGCTACCAGAGCTACCGGGCGTGGATCTGGCGCGACACCGACAACGCGCGCGCCGGGCTGCTGCCGTTCGTGTTCGAGCGCAGCGACGTGTTCCGCGCGTACACCGAGTGGGCGCTCGACGTGCCGATGTACTTCCTGTACCGCGGCGGCTATCTCCGCGTCCCGGCGGGCTTCACGTTCCGCCGGTTCATGCACGACGGTCTCGGCGACCAGCACGCGCTGCGCGCCGACTGGGCGCTCCACCTGTCGACCCTGTTCCCGGACGGCCGGCTCAAGAAGTTCATCGAGGTCCGCGGCTGCGACTGCGGCTCGTTCGGGATGATCGCCGCGCTCGGGCCGATGACGCGCGGCCTGCTCTACGATCCCGCGGCGCGCGCCGCCGCCACCGCGCTGACCGCCGGGCTGTC
>JBGQCL010000526.1:0-8120 GCA_041495365.1 Kofleriaceae bacterium
CAGCGCGTGGGGGGTGCAGCGCGTGGGGGGTGCAGCGCGTGGGGGGTGCAGCGCGTGGGATAGGATGGCCGCGATGTTGCGCCGCCCCTACGTCGTCGGGATCGCCGGAGGCACCGGCTCGGGCAAGACCACCGTCGCCAGCAAGCTCGCCAGCGCGATGCCGCCCGGACGCTGCGTCACGATCGATCATGACGCGTATTACCGCGATCAGGGGCACCTGCCGCCGGCGGACCGCGAGGCGATCAACTACGACCACCCGTCGGTGCTCGACAGCGCGCTACTGGCGCTCCACCTGGGCGAGCTGCGCGACGGCCGTCCCGTCGAAGTGCCGATCTACGACTTCGCGACCCACACCCGGCGCCGCGACACCCGGACCGTGGCCCCGGCGCGGGTGATCCTCGTCGAGGGCATCCTGGTGTTCGCCGAGCCCGCGCTGCGCGAGCAGATGGACATCAAGATCTTCGTCGACACCGATGCCGACATCCGGCTGATGCGGCGGATCCACCGCGACCTGGACGAGCGCGGCCGGACGTTCCAGTCGGTGCGCGACCAGTACCACGCGACGGTGCGGCCGATGCACCTCGAGTACGTCGAGCCGAGCAAGCGGTGGGCGGACCTGATCGTCCCCGAGGGCGGCGACAACCACGTCGCGCTCGACGTGCTGCTCGGCCGGCTGTGGCGCGTCGTCGCAGAACCCTAAAGCTGGCTCAGGGCACGAGGACGCCGGCGCCGGTCGTGCCGCGGCCCTCGAGGTCGCGGTGGGCCTGGGCCGCCTCGGCGAGCGGGTAGCGCCGCTCGACCGGGATCTTGACCTTGCCGCTGGCGACCATCGCGAACAGCTCGCCGGACATCTCCTGCGCCGCCTCGCGGGTCGCCAGGTGGGTGCCCAGCGTCGGGCGCTGGACGTACAGCGAGCCCTTGAGCGACAGCACGCCGAGGTTGACCGGCGGCACCGGCCCCGAGGCGTTGCCGAAGGCGACCAGCACGCCGAGCGGCGCGAGGCAGTCCAGCGAGCGCTCCCAGGTGTCCTTGCCGACCGGGTCGTAGACCACGTTGACGCCCTTGCCGCCGGTGATCTCGCGGACCCGGGCGACGACGTCCTCGCGGCGGTAGTTGATGGTGTGGGCCGCGCCGTGCTGCTCGGCGAGCCGGCACTTCTCGTCGCTGCCCGCCGTGCCGATCAGGCGCAGCCCGAGCGCCTTCGCCCACTGGCACGCGATCAGACCGACGCCGCCGGCCGCGGCGTGCCAGAGGATCAGCTCGCCGGGGGCGAGCTCGATCCGGGTGCGGCGCAGCAGGTACTGCACCGTGAGCCCCTTGAGCATCATCGCGGCGCCGGTGTCGAAGTCGATGGAGTCGGGCAGCTTGACCACCGGCATCGCGGGCAGGACGCGGGCCTCGGCGTAGCTGCCCGGGGACCGCGCGGCGTAGGCGACCCGATCGCCGACCGCGAGGTGGGTGACGCCGCTGCCCACCGCCTCGACCACCCCGGCGCCCTCGGTGCCGAGCACGAGCGGAAGCTGGTTCGGATACAGCCCGGTGCGGTGGTAGATGTCGATGAAATTGATTCCGCACGCCCGGTGCCTCACGCGGACCTCCCCGGGGCCGGGGTCGCCGACGGGCACGTCGGCCAGGTGCATCTCTTCAGCGCCGCCGAATCGGTCGATCTGGATCGCTCTCATGGTGGCGGGAACCTACCACCGGCGGGGTATAGTGGATCCATGCTCGTGGCCGTTACCGGGGGCGCCGGGTTCATCGGATCGCACACCGTCGATCGGCTGCTCGGCGCGGGCCACCGGGTGGTCGTGCTCGACGACTTTCGCACCGGGAAGCGCGCCAACCTCGCGCACCACGCCGGGAGTGACCGGCTCGACGTGCTCGTGTGCGACGTGTCGCATGGCATCTTCGCCGCGCTGGCGCCGATCACCGCGCGGCACGGCCCGGTCGACCGCATTGTCCACCTCGCCGCCCAGGTCTCGGTGGTGAACTCGGTGCAGAACCCGCTGGTCGACATGCAGGTCAACTACGGCGGCACGCTCCACGTCCTGGAGTACGCGCGCGCCGGCGGGGTCAAGAAGGTCGTGTTCGCGTCGTCGGCCGCGGTCTACGGCGAGGTCGCGACCCTGCCGGTCGGCGAGGACACCCCGACGCGCCCGGTCTCGCCCTACGGGATCGACAAGCTCGCCTCGGAGCACGCGCTCGACTACTACGCCGCCGTCCACGGCGTGCCGGGGACCGCGCTGCGGTTCTTCAACGTCTACGGCCCGCGCCAGGACCCATCGAGCCCGTACTCCGGGGTGATCTCGATCTTCGGCGATCGCGCCCGGGCCGGGCGGACGCTGACGATCTTCGGCGATGGTGGCCAGACCCGCGACTTCGTCTACGTCGGCGACGTCGTGCGCGCGATCGTCGCGGCGCTCGGCGATGGCGCCGACCGCGTGGTCGCCAACGTCGGCACCGGCGGCGAGATCACCGTGCTCGAGCTCGCGCGTTCGATCGTCGAGCTGTGCGGCGGGCGGAGCGCGATCGAGCACGCGCCGGCGCGGCCCGGCGAGATCCTCAAGTCGCGCGCGCGGGTCGACCGGCTGCGCGACGCGCTCGGCGTGGTCGCCGAGACCTCGCTGCTCGACGGCCTGCGCGAGACGCTGCGCTAGGGGAGCCGTCGCGCGTGGCGCCCGGGAGAACGCTCACACGCGAGCTCGCCGTGGGCTGCTGCGCGGATGGGGTCGGGGTCGCGCCCGCCGCACCGGTCGAGGACCAGCCCGATCACCCCGGCCCATTGCCGGGGCAGGGGCGCTCGGGTACGGTCGCGACATGCGCGCGCTGACGAGATCTCTGCTCGGGCTGGGTCTCGCGGTGTCTGCGCTCGGGTCGGCCGGCTGTTCCCGGCGCGCCGACGCCCTCGAGCAGCGCCCCGCCGCGATCGGGGCGGTGACCGTGGTGGCGCCGGTCTCGGTCGACGAGCTCGACCACCTGCTGGCGAGCCACCAGTGCGTGCCAGTCGACGCCAACGGCGACTCGACGCGGCGCCAGATGGGCGTGATCCCGGGCGCCGTGCTGCTCCGCGACCTCGACGCGATCGACCAGCTCCCCCGCGACAAGGCGATCGGCCTGGTGTTCTACTGTGCCAACTCGGCCTGCAGGGCCTCGCACGAGGCCGCCGAGAAGGCGATCGCCGCGGGCTACACGCACGTCCGCGTGCTTCCCGACGGCATCGCCGGCTGGGTCAAGGCCGGCAAGCGAACCACAGCGACGTCGATCTAGGAGGCGCGATCGCGAGACGCCAACGCGCGGCTTGCCGTGGGCGACCGCGAGCAGGATGGGGTCGGGCGCCGCGACCGTGATCTGGATTGGCCGGGCCTTGTCCCGCACATACCTCGCACCGTCCGCGCATGAAACGGTGGTGATTCGGCGGGCGCGGCCCCGACGCCCATCCGCGCAGCAGCCCACGGCGAGCCGCGCGTGTCCGCGTGCTCCCGGTCGTTGCGCGCGATCACGTGCTCCCGGTCGTGCGCGCGACCACGTGCGGGTCACGGCGACGCGCCGAACGCCAGCGTGGTGAGCGTGGTGTTGATCGTGAAGCCGCAGTAGATCTCGAACAGCACGTTCATGCCCGCGCACGGCGGCGCGGCGCTGAACACGCTGGCGAGCTCGGGCAGGCGGCCGATGGCCTCGGCGTAGAGCTTGCGGCCGCCGCAGTGGAACAGCAGCGCGGCGCGCGGCGACGGGACCCGCGACGGCAGCTCGGACTCGAAGAACCGCCGCGTGCTCTCGACGACGTCGCCGATCTTCACGATCTCGAGCTCGGAGCCCTCCTCCAGCATGTTGGCGAACATGATCGAGCCGTCGTCGAGCGGCTTCCACGGCGCGCGGATGAAGTACTCGCGGCCGACCCGGAGCGCGGTCGGGCGGACCGCGAACCCGCGGGGCTTGCCGAACTCCAGGTCGTCGATCCCGACGCCGAGCAGGTCGGCGTAGCGCCGGGCCGCGGGCTGGCCGTCGATCTCGAGCGCGCGCCTGGCGGTCTCGTCGATCTTGGTGATCCGCACGGTCTGGCCGGTCGGGACGTACCAGTGCGAGCGCAGCGCGGCCCACGGCGCGTCGGTGCGGAACAGCGCGACCGCCACCGCGTCGGTCGCGACCTCGCCGTCGACGTGGAGGATCGCCGAGCCCTTGGCAGGGTCGTACTCGGTGTCGTAGGCGCCGCCGCCGACCGCGACCAGCGCCTGGTTCATCGCCATCGTGCCGAGCAGCAGCTCCTCCTTGCGGAACCGGAACCCGTCGTCGATCACCAGCGCGACGTACTTCTTCGAGCCGAGGTCGGCCGGGCGCGCGCCGAGCTGGCGGGCGGCCTCGCGGATCGCGGCCTCGCCGGCGGCCGGCGCGTTGCGCGTGAGGTCGCGGCCCAGGCCGAGGCCGACCTCGAGGTCGCCGGTCAGCGCGGCGATCACCACGCTGCCCGAGTGCATGCCGTCGCGGTCGATCTCGCCGCCGGTGGTCGCGCCGATCAGCCGGGTCCCTTTGGGCAGGCGCTCGCGCAGCGCGCGGTTGAGCGCGACGTGATCGCGATCGCGCGACGCGAACATCACGACCAGCTTCGGCGCCGCCGTTCCCAGCCGGGCGCACAGCTCGTCGGCCGCGAGGGCGGGCGAGCGCGCCATCGTGCGCGCGTGCAACATGTTGACGCTAGGCATTTCGAGTCTCCTTGGCGCGTGGGCGAGGCCGCGCGCGAGGGCAGAGTGCGGCGGCCACAACCCAGGCGCACAGCGACCGACGCGGTGGCGGTACGATATCACCTGTGGCCGCAGCGGCCACTCGAGGCGCGGAAAAACCGCGCAATCCAGAGTGCCAATCCAAGGGGCACACCGGCGTGTCAGGCCGGTTTCGCGGCCAGCCACAGCGCGATGCTGAACACGCCCGCCCGGCGCGCGTCGGCGAGGGCCTCCTCACCTCGTCGGAACATCTGCTGCTCGGGGCCCTCGTAGCTCGCCCAGGCGGGAGTCTCGTCGTCCTGCACGGTACTCCAGCAGAGCACGCCGTCGTACAGATCGCGCGCGATCGCTACGTGCAAGCCGGCGTCCTCCATGTGTGCGCCGTAACTTGCCACCGTGCCGTGCGCCGGGATCGCGATCGCGTCGTTGACCGGCTGCATGAACCGGGCGATCTGCGCGTCGGTCTGGTACATGCCGAACGGGCGCTGGATCCAGTCCATGCCGCCGATCCGGCCGCCGGGGGCGAGCACGCGGGCAAGCTCGCGGAACAGCGCGGGCTTGTCCGGCACGTGGCACACCGACTCGAAGAACGTCACCGCCTGGAAACTTTCATCGGGGAACGGCAGCGCCTTGTACCCGAGGTCATCGAGCGTGTGGAACGCGGCCCGCCTGGCGAGCCCGGCGCGCGCGGCCCTGGCCCGGGCCTGCGCGTTCAGCCGCTCGTTGTTCGACACGCCGATGAAGCTCGCGCCGGTGACGCGGGCCATGTGGAGGGTCGGCCCGCCGATACCGGACCCGAAGTCCAGCGCCCGGTCGCCGGCGCCCAGGCCGCACAGCGCGACGATCCGCTCCTCCAGGATCTCGCAGCCGCGCAGCCGGGGCAGCCCGGCGGCGAGCGCGTCCGGATCCGGATGGTGCCAGCGGTCGCCCATGATCTTCTCGTAGCAGGGCAGGGCGCTGTCGTAGAACTCCTGCACGCGGTGCTCGTGGCTGGTGAGCTCGGTCACAGGCCGCTCCTGAGATGGTCGGTGTGGCAGGTGGTGGAGCACTGCTGGAACGAATCGTCGAGCGTTCCGCCGATGTACATGTCGACGACCGGCCCGTAGCGCAGCACGTGATCCGCGGGATAGCGCTTGTGGCACGACAGGCACGCCGACTTGCTGGTGCGCTGGGTCCCGGCGCGGTCGAGGTGGCAACTGGCACAGCGGATCAGCGGCGCGTCCAGGCGTTCCGTGCGCGAGTGCACGAAGTGTGTGCGCACGTAGAGCGGGCCCTCGGGCTCGAACGGCAACGGCACGTGGCACGTCGTGCACGTGTCGCGCTCGCCGGCGGACAGGCCATGACCGATCCGCGTGAGATCGGCCCCACGTTGATGGCAGTCGCGGCAGGTCCCGGTGTCGAGGCGCGCGGTGGTATGAGTGGCAGTCCCGACCTGGATCTCGATCACCTTCGCGATCGCGAGCTCCTGACCGAGGTACGACCGTCGGGCCTTCATTGTAATTTTGTAAGTCCCGGGGAGCGCGGTTGCAGGCAGGGTGAACTGCGCGGTGTCGCCGACCGGCGAATCCGGCGGCTGGAGCCCGATCAGCGTGCTCCACGCCGGGACCGCGGCGGCCTCGCCGAAGAAGCCGTTCAGCTCGGGAGTCGCGGTGGTCACCGCGCCATCGTGCGACGCCACGATGCCGCCGGCGAAGTCCAGCGTGTTGCGGATCGGCCCGGTGCGCTGCAGCGGGCCGTCGATCGCGATCAACATCTGCTTTTCCTTGTGCTTGCGGCGGTAATACGTCATCACTTTCTCGTTGACATTCCAGTAATCAATGCCGGGCGGATCATTACCGCTCAGGTAATCGAGGAATGTGGGCAGGACGCCCGGCGGGTGAAGCGGCTTCCCGGCACCATCGCGCAGTGTAAACTTCACGCTCAGTGTCTGACCGGGAGTGTATACACCCTGGGGTCCGGGCGGTGTCGCGACTGCAAGGTCGATCACAAAACCATAGTCCCATGTCGGATTGGCGACTTGCTCGACCGGGATCGTGTAAGGGTGGTCATGATGGGCGGTCCAGGTGACGCGTAGCCGGGTGGTCGCGGCGTCGAGTGCCACGCTCGGGCTGGGGCTGCTGGCGTAGCGCAGCTCGACCAGCGCCTCCTCCATGAAGCTCGTCGCGCTGCGGCAATCCGAGCGCGACGCGCAGTCGTTGGTCCACTGGATCGCGCGCAGCCGGCGCACGAAGAAGCTGTCGGTCGCGCTGCGCCGGAACTCGTGGCCGGCATCGACGACGAGCGGCCGGCCGAGCCTGTGACCGGCGGCGTCGAGCTGCTCGATCACGAAGCGGCTGGGCTCGTTCATCCAGCGCGCCTCGCGGAACATCCGCCGGCGGGTGAACGTGCCGTCGGCGCTGGGCACCGAGACGAACGATTCGTCGACCCGCCGGGTGCCGGCCCAGTCGAGCGCGGCGAAGTCGCCGGCCCGGGCCAGCCCGGCGACGCCGTCCTCGACGCCGCGGTCGACGTGCGCGCGCAGATCGATCTGCTGGATGTAGAACCGCTGCCGGCTGCGGATCCGCAGCGGGAGCGCGACGCCGTCCTCGACGTCGAGCGCGATCCCGATCGGTGTGTCCGCGGTGGTCGCGCCGGTCGAGGCGAGCTGCTCCCCCGGTGCAGGATCGCCGGTGGCGCGGAGCGCGACGGCGTCGTCGCGGGAGCCGGGGGAGCCGCCGGAGCCGGCGGAGTCGCCGGGGTCGCCGGGGTCGGGCGGCTCGGCGCAGGACGCTCCGACGACGAAGGACCAGACCACCCACGCTGCGAATCGGTTGCGCATGATTCGACACCTCACGATCGTGTGGACACGGCTGCGCCCGGACGGAGCGCGCGTCGGGGACACCACGAGCTACGCCTTCCCCGCCGATATTGATACTCTATGCGGAATAGGAATCAAGATGAAGCGCGCATCGTGTGCGCGATACACCAGGCCGGCATTCCTCGGCACCGCACGCGAATCGCGAATCGTGCAGCGTGGCTGACATGGCGTGCCGGGGGTGTAGCCCCCGGGCGGCGGTACCGGTACAGGTGCGACGCGGGCTGCCCGACGAAAATTCGCCATCGCGAGCACCGCTCTAGTGGAATTCTGACGTGGCGAGCACCGCTCCACTGGAATCGTCCAATGCAGAGACGTCGCGTCAACGAGAGTCGAGGACGTCCGGCACCGGTACGGAGCCCTGTGTTCTGCGACGTCGCAGGCGTCGCTGTTCGATCCGGATCCGTGCACAATGGCAGTGTCGAAGTGTGAAGGTCGCGCGCGCGCGAATGTGAGCCTCACTTGCGTGTTCCGGACATGCTGCTAGGTTGATTGTCACCTGCGAATCAGTATCTGATTCCGGGGGGGTGCTGGGCTGCTAACGAAGGAGTTAG